>CAZYCD010000372.1:0-2552 GCA_964645345.1 uncultured Micromonosporaceae bacterium | reverse complement strand
CCGGGGCAGGAGCTGCAGGCGCTGGCGAAGCCATCGGGGTCGCCGCTGGTGCGCCGGACGTCGCCGGTGAAGGCGCCATCGAGCCTGCCGGCGCCGGCGACATGGCCGGCGTTGCGCTCGCTGCCGGAGACGGTGCAGCTGTTGCCTGCGCTATCGCGTTGGGTCCAATGTTGCCATGCGATGACGGAGACTGGGCTGCCACCGCGCTAAGTCCCATACCGACCGTAAGAACGGCGGCGAGGACTCCGGTGCTCAGTCGTTTCAAGTTATCCTCCTAGCTAGAATGAAACCTTGGCTTGCGAGGTGCGGCAAACCAAGCGTTATGCCGCAATTACCCCAAAGCAAGCAGTAATAATCCTTCGGGGACCGGGTTGCCCCCCCTGCAGCATAACCCAGGCGGGCGGCATTCCCCATTGTCTATAAAGGTAGCGTTAAGCGAGCTTCTCTTCAAGCTTTGCTAGGAATTTTGCGCGTTCCATGATATAGCGCTCGTGCGTGCCTTCAGCGACGGCTTCTTGCTCGTCGAAGACCTGAACGGCAAAACTGATTCTCGGGCCGTCGACCAGCACGACCTCGACCTCAGTTCGCACGATAAACCCGACGGGCACCGGTTTGTGGTGCTCGAGGTCGATGTGGGTGCCCAGAGTGATGTTGCCTTCTTCTAAGAAAGGACTCACGCAGGCCATTGCCGCGTCTTCTATGAGTTGGACGAGCATAGGCGTCGAGAGCACGTCCACACCCTTGTTTCCGGCCTTCTCGGCGGTCATCCACTCTTCGACCCGCGTCTGCCGGCTGAATGTTCGGCCGATATCCAGTTTCGCGCGCATGATGCCCCGTCACAATACAACACGCCGATGGCCGCTTCCCCGGCGGATTTAAGGTTTAAGCGGTAGTAAATGAATCAAAACGCGCCGCAGCCCTGTATTAACGTGGGAGCCCGTGCAACCGGGTCCACTTTTACGGCGTTGTTTTTTTCGTACTACACATAGAGGAGCAACATGCAAGTTCATCGCTTAGCGGCCGCCGGCGGGCTGGCCCTGACCGTTCTTCTGGGAGGATGCGGGGGGCAACAGCAGCAGCGCGGACCAGTCGCGCTCGACGTTGACGTCGCGCAAGCGCAGCGGCGCGACATCGCCACGTATCTCAATCTCGACGGCCAAGTTGCTCCGCTTCAAGAGTCGACGCTTTCGTTTCAACAGTCCGGACCGATTACGGCGATTTACGTCAATCAGGGCGATCGCGTAAACGCGGGCGAGTTGCTGGCGAAGATCGACGATTCCACGCTGCGGGCACAGCTCGCGCAAACGCAGGCACAGATTTCACAAAGCTCGGCGCAAGCGACGTCATCCGCACTGAACGTGCCGATTACGCAAGCGAATACGACGCAGGCCGTATCCGCGGCGCGATCCGCGCTTGCGACCGCAAAGCTAACCTACGATCAGGACCAGCAGCTGTACAAGAACGGTTACGTTTCGCAAACGCAGCTCTTTCAAGCGCGCTCGAGTTACGATGCGGCACAGACCGCGTATAAGCAGGCCCTCGCGAATGTCGGCAACACGGGCGTGCAAACCTCGCAAGCACAGGCCGCACGCGAAGGCGTAAGGGCCGCACAAGCGCAGGCGAATGTGCTGAGCACGGAAATTGGTCAAACAGCGCTCTACGCGCCATTTGAGGGCGTAGTGACTGCGCGATTGATGGATCCGGGCGCGATGGCGCAACCGGGCAATGCCGTCCTTCGCGTCTCGCAAGTCAACACCGTGTGGGTCAACGTCAACGTGCCGGACGAAGATCTGGCATACGTTCATGCCGGCACGCCGATAACGTTTACCGTCGGACAATTGAATGGACGCAGGTTCACCGGCATCGTAAACACGGTCAATGCGGTTCCCACGCAGGGAACTCTTTCATATCAGGCGCGCGTTCGTATGCCGAACCCCGATGCGTCGCTGCGCGGCGGAATGCTCGTAAGCGTTTCGGTTCAAAAGGAACGGCATAACAACGTTGTCGTCGTGCCGCGGCAAGCCGTAGCACAAACCGATCAAGGAGCGAACGTGTTCATCGTTTCCGGCAATAATAAAGCCGAGCAAGTTCCCGTACAACTTGGCGTGCAGACCGATACGCTGAGCGAGGTGAAGAGCCCGCGGATCAGTCAGGGCACGATGGTTATCACCACGCGTCCGGACGCGCTGCAAAACGGCAGCACGGTTGCGATCGTCGGCGGCCGGCGCGGACAATAGCGGTGATTGAAGCGATAGTGTTAGCGGCGGCGCTTGCGTCGCCCGTTCCGATGATTACGCCGCTTCCCACGCCCAGCCCGGCACCGCTGCCGGTGCCGACGACTGCGCCGGGAATTCCGCCCAGCGTCACGTTACAGCAAGCGATAGATATTGCTGCCGCAAAATCGCCTGTGCTCGCTGCAGCGCGTGCAAACTATCAACTTACTCAGATACCGGTGCAACTAGCGCGTACGGGGATTTTTCCACTTGTCAGTGCGACCGGCACCACGACGCATACGAATTCCGGCACGGTCGCCGGCCGCAGCACAGGCGGTG
>CAZYCD010000371.1:0-2595 GCA_964645345.1 uncultured Micromonosporaceae bacterium | reverse complement strand
GACAGCGAGTGCCCGGTACCGCTGGTGCCGGACGCCCCGGCGGCCGATGTCGACGGCATGGGGCTGACCGAGGTCGAGATGGGGCACATCGTGCGCGCCTACGACGCGATGCGGGACATGGACCTGATCCACGACCACACCCTGGCCGGCCCGCTCTACCGGCACCGGCCCTCCGACACGCCGATCGTCACGACCAACCACGGGCCCTTCCGGGCGCAACTGCGCGACATCTACCGGATGATGGCTCGCGACGTCGCGCTCATCGCGATCTCCCACCACCAGGCGTCCACCGCGGACGCGCCGATCGCCCGGGTCATCCACCACGGCATCGACGTCGAGGCGGTACCGGTGGGCGGCGGTGGCGGAGGGTACGCCTGCTTCCTCGGGCGGATGAACCCGAGCAAGGGCGTCCGGGAGGCGGCGGTCATCGCCCGCCAGGCCGGGGTACCGCTGCGGATCGCCGCCAAGATGCAGGACCGGGGCGAACGGGAGTACTTCGAGTGCGCCATCACGCCCCTGCTCGACTCGAACGTGGAGTACCTCGGTGAACTGAACACGGCCGAGAAGTACGAATTGCTGGGCGGAGCCGTCGCGCTGCTCAACCCGATCCAGTGGCCGGAGCCGTTCGGTCTGGTGATGATCGAGGCGCTCGCCGCCGGTGTTCCGGTGGTAGCAACGCCGTGCGGCGCCGCACCGGAGATCATCGACGACGGGGTCACCGGGTACCTGCGCGAGGACGTCGACGGGCTGGCCGCGGCGCTACCCGACACGACCAATCTGGACCGGGAGGCGTGCCGTCGCGCCGCGTTGGGCCGTTTCAGTACGCAGCGCATGGTGGCCGACCACCTTGACCTGTACACGCAGTTGCTCGGCGCTGGCGTAGGGTCATGACATGACCGAAAAGGCAATCCTCGCGGGCGGCTGCTTCTGGGGCATGCAGGACCTCATCCGCAAGCGCCCGGGTGTGGTGTCCACCAGGGTCGGGTACACCGGTGGCGACGTGCCGAACGCCACCTACCGCAACCATGGCACCCACGCCGAGGCGATCGAGATCGTCTTTGATCCCGCCAAGCTGTCCTACCGGGACCTCCTCGAGTTCTTCTTCCAGGTCCACGACCCGACGACGAAGAACCGTCAGGGCAACGACATCGGTACGAGCTACCGGTCGGCCATCTTCTACACCGACGACGAGCAGAAGCGGGTCGCGGAGGACACCATCGCCGACGTCGACGCCTCCGGCCTGTGGCCGGGGAAGGTGGTCACCGAGGTCACCCCGGCCGGTCCCTTCTGGGAGGCCGAGCCCGAGCACCAGGACTACCTGGAACGGTTCCCCGAGGGGTACACCTGCCACTACGTCAGGCCGAACTGGAAGCTTCCGCGGCGCGAGAACGCCGGGTAGCGCCGCCATGGACCGCGAAGACTTTCCGGCGCCAAGGGAAGGCATCCGCCTCACGCACTTCCTCGTCGTCGCCGATCCGGACCGCTCCCGCGAGTTCTACCGCTCGCTGTTCGACGGGCAGGTCGTGCGGGAACGCGATCCCGTTGTCATCAAGGTCGCGAACAGCTGGCTGATCCTCAACGTCGGCGGTGGGCCGACCGACGACAAGCCCGAGGTCACGCTGACCACGCCCACGGAACCGAACCGGACCAGCGCGTTCCTCAACGTGCGGGTCGCGGACATCGCGAAGGTCTACGAGGAATGGTCGGCCAAGGGCGCCGAGTTCCTGACCGAACCCAAGGACCACGGACGCGAGATCCGCGCGTACGTCCGCGATCCCGACGGCCACCTCATCGAGGTCGGCCAGGCGACCGGACTACTGGGCTGACCGCAGATGCTCCCGGCCGGTCCGCGCGCGGCCGGCCCGCTCCATCCTGACCGCCACGCCCGGTGACACGGCCGTTGTCCCTGTGCCAGGCTGACCCGGTGAGCACCCTGCGGCGAGTAGCGCCGATCTTCGCCGTCCGCGACCTCGACGTGGCGCTGGCGCACTACCAGCGGCTCGGCTTCGACGTCCGGCCGTACTCGGGAGGCGGATACGGCTTCGCCCATCGCGAGGGCATCGAGATCCACCTCGGCGTGGTACCCGACGACCAGTGGAGCAGATCCTCGGCGTACCTGTTCGTCGACGACTCCGAGGAGTTGGCCGCGCAGTGGCGCGCCGCGGGAGTCGAGGTCCACCCACCGCAGGACACGCAGTGGGGTCAGCACGAGGGCGCGGTCGTGGACCCGGACGGCAACGTCATCCGGTTCGGCTCGCGAATGGGGAAGCCGGCCGTCCACTGAATGTCGCCGGCTGCGACGAGCTCGGGTCATCCTCGGCGGGCTACGTGCAAGACCGCCCCCCAATGCCGGCGTAGCCGTCCGTTCGACCGCTCGGCCAGCCGGCGCCGGATTTCGCCATAGAGGCGGTTCCGTTGCCACGGCGCCATCGCGATGTGGCCGGAGAAGGTGTCGAGGAGCGCGATGTACTCCTCGGCCGTGTACGTCTTGAGTTCAACCGGTCGTTGCAACATCGTCCTGTTGGGTCGAGCGTAGCTGTTCCTCGATCTGACCTCGGCTGTCGGGCAGCTCCCCGGGTCGCGGATGGTTGGCTC
>CAZYCD010000370.1:0-2635 GCA_964645345.1 uncultured Micromonosporaceae bacterium | reverse complement strand
TCGCGGCGGCGTCGCTCGTATGTGACTGCGAGTCCGACGAGCAGCAGGCCGGCCGCCGCGAGGGGTCCCAGCGCGGCAGCAGCGCTGTACGCCCGCCGGGCCCGCTCGACCTCCGCCGACAGGGTGTTGATGACGCCGTTCAGCTCGGTGACCTCGGCGGCCTCCGGATCCGGCGGCCGGTGGCAGCCGATGCAGCCGGTGGCCAGGTCGGCCGGCGCGCCGCATGCCGGGCACGGGTAGCTCGTCATGCCGGTCAGGATCTCGCGGCGGGCCGGCCGTGTACATCGGTCGAGGTACTCATCCGCGGGTGACCACCTGCACCCAACAATCGGTCGATGTTCGGGACTGGTGGGGCGGGCGGCCCGGAGGGCAGGCTTCCCGTCGGCGGCATGTGCGGATGCCGAGCCGCGGTGCCGCTGTTGTGGCCACGAGGGGCGGATTGGCACTCGGATATCGCGAGGTTCCGCCCGTAGGATCGTGATCATGGAGGTCCTGCGGTACACCGCCTTCAGTGCGGATCCAGCCGGCGGTAACCCGGCTGGTGTTGTGCTGGATGCCACTGGGCTTGACGACGCGCAGATGCAGCAGGTGGCGGCCGAGGTCGGGTACTCCGAAACGGCTTTCCTCGTGCCTGCCGGGGATGGGCGTATCAAGGTGCGCTATTTCAGCCCCCAGGAAGAGGTTGCATTCTGCGGTCACGCGACCATCGCGTCGGCGGCTGCGTACGCCGAGCGTCACGGTCCGGGCGTCCTGCATCTGGATACCCGCGCCGGGATGGTCGAGGTCTCCAGCAAGGTGCAGGCGGACGGCATCGTCGCCGCCACGCTGATCAGCGTCGAACCGCAAACCAAACCGATCTCCGCCGCAGACTTTGCGGCACTGCTCGAAGCGTTGCACTGGACGGTGGGCGACCTCGACGCGACGCTGCCGCCGCGGATCGCCTTCGCCGGGGTCTGGCATCCCATCGTGGCTGCCGCCAGCCGGCAACGCCTGGCCAACCTCGACTACGACATGGCGGCGTTGGCCAGCCTGATGTCCCGGCGCAGCTGGACAACCATAGACCTGATCTACCGCGAGTCCGCGCTGGTATTCCACGCGCGTAACCCGTTCCCACCCGGTGGTGTCGTCGAGGACCCTGCGACCGGGGCGGCGGCCGCAGCGTTGGGTGGCTATCTACGCGAACTGGGCCTGGTGACGCCGCCAGCGACCGTCGTCGTGCACCAAGGCCAGGACATGGGCCGTCCAAGCCTGCTGACCATAGACGTTCCGGCTCAACCTGGAACCGGGATCGCGGTGACCGGCGCCGCAGTCGCCCTCTCCTGATATCCAGGCGACCGGGCCTGACCGAGTCAGCACGTGCCGCCAAGACTCGTCGTCAACGACCTGGCAACGTACTCCTCGGCAGGACCGGAACGCGAGGATAGCCCGCAATGGTGGACACTGCGTAGCGCACGGTTGGCGGAGAGTGCGCGGCCTGGTGGTGACGCGGCGCCCGACGCGTTGGGCGGTGGTGGGCGTGGCAGACTGCCGACATGGACGGGATCGGGCCCACCTGGATCGTGATGGTTCGCGACGTGTCACACGCGGTGCGGGTTTCCGGCCAGCGGCGGATCGTCGCTTGCTTGATCCTGGACGCGGACACGGGTCTGGCGCGGGGGACCTCGGTGGCACCCACCGCACGGGCGGCTCGTGCCGAGGCGATGCGAACGGCGTTGACGAAGCCGGCAGGCACGCTGCCAGCGCAGGCGCCGGTGCGCGTGCTGTGCGGCGGCGGACAGGCCGGCGACGTGCGCGGCGAGCTGGCCCGGCTGATTGCCGGCGCGGCCACGCCGACGGTCGCCGAGAGCCCACCCATTGCCGAGGCTGAGGACATCTTCGACTCCTTCGTCGGGCACATGGCCGGGCGCCGCCAGCCCGAGGAGCCCCCCAACGCGCCCGACTGGCTGACCCTGGTCACCCTGGCCGGCAACTACATCCAGGCCCGACCCTGGCTGCGCTGGTCCGACGCGGACCACCTCGACCTGGTCGTCAGGATCGACGGTACTGCTGCACGGTACGTCGCCGTGGTCATCGGACAGGAGGGCATCCAACGAGGTCTCGTCCTCTACCCCGGTGCTGAGCTCCCTGCCGGGTTACCCGACTGGCAGCCCGGAAGGCCGGTGCCGTTGCCGGCGGGGACGCTGCTGCTCTGGCTCGATCCACCCGATGAGGTGCCGCCGGAGTTCGCCGCGAAGGCGGCCCGTTACGGCTGGCCGCACGACGCGGATCTCATCCCGGTATGGCTGATCGGCGGACCGGACGGCCCAGCCGACCTCGACCGCCGCAGCGCGCATCACATGACGCTGGCCATCGCCGCCGTGCTCGCTCACCACCGGCGCCAGCCCGACTTCAGCGCCGGCGCCGCCACGACGACCGGTGAGCTGGCCCTCGCCGACAATCGGCAGGGCACGTACACGATCGGCTGACCACAACCGCGCGGTACGCGAGCCAGATGCGTGCACCATCAGTCAGGATCCGCGACGGCAGGCGGTAGGTTCAGCTCACTCGCCGGAAGGCTGCTCTCGGTGTTGCTCGGCGATCCAGGGTGGCGCCTTCTGGATTGGATGGGGGGCCACCTGCCGGTCCTCGATCATCC
>CAZYCD010000369.1:0-2638 GCA_964645345.1 uncultured Micromonosporaceae bacterium | reverse complement strand
GTTGGTGACCCAGTCGCGCAGCGCCTCGTTCATCGCATCCTTGAGGGTCCGCGAGCCGGTGCCCACCGGTACCACCGTGGCGCCCAGCATCCGCATGCGCGCCACGTTGAGCGCCTGCCGGCGGGTGTCCTCCTCGCCCATGTAGACCACGCACTCCAGCCCGAACAGGGCGGCGGCGGTGGCGCTGGCCACCCCGTGCTGCCCGGCCCCGGTCTCCGCGATGATCCGCTTCTTGCCCATCCGCTGGGTCAGCAGGGCCTGGCCGAGCACGTTGCGCACCTTGTGCGCGCCGGTGTGGTTGAGATCCTCCCGCTTGAGCAGGATCCGGGCGCCGAGCGCCTCGGACAGCCGGGTCGCGTCGTACAGCCGGGACGGCAGGCCGGCGTAGTCGTGCAGCAGGGCCGCGAACTCCCGCTGGAACGCCTCGTCGGTCCTGGCCGCCTCGTAGACCGCGGCGAGCTGGTCGAGCGCGGGGATCAGCGCCTCCGGCATGAACCGGCCACCGAACCGGCCGAAGTGACCGGCCTGGTCCGGCAGCGCGCCGGGCTCCCCGCTCATCGCGCCGGCCTCGGCGTGGCCGGGTGGCTGCCGGCCGTCACCAGCTCGGCCACCGCGTCCCGCGGACTCTTCTGGGTCACCAGGCCCTCCCCCACCAGTACTGCGTCGGCACCCGCGGAGGCGTAGCGGATAAGGTCGTGCGGCCCGCGTACCCCCGACTCGGCGATCTTCACGACGTCGTTCGGCAGCCCGGGCGCGATGCGCTCGAACACCGACCGGTCCACCTCGAGGGTCCGCAGGTTGCGCGCGTTGACCCCGATCACCCGGGCGCCGGCGGCCAGCGCCCGGTCCGCCTCGTCCTCGGTGTGCACCTCGACCAGCGCGCACATGCCCAGCGACTCGACCCGGTCGAGGAGACCGACCAGGGCGTTCTGCTCCAGCGCGGCGACGATCAGCAGCACCAGGTCGGCGCCGTGCGCGCGGGCCTCGTGCACCTGGTACGGCGAGATGACGAAGTCCTTGCGCAGCAGCGGCACGTCGACGGCCGCCCGTACCGCGTCGAAGTCATCGAGGCTGCCGCCGAACCACCGGCTCTCGGTCAGCACTGAGATGCACCGGGCTCCGCCGGCCGCGTACTCCCCGGCGAGTTCGGCCGGGTCGGGGATCTCGGCGAGCTGGCCCTTGGACGGCGAGGAGCGCTTCACCTCCGCGATGACACCGACGCCCGGCGAGCGCAGCAGGCCGAACGCGTCGCGTGGCGCTGGTGCAGCCGCGGCCAGCTCGCGGATCTGCTCGAAGGGTCGCTGATGCTGCCGGGTCGCGACGTCTTCACGCACGCCAGCCAGGATCTCGTCGAGCACGCTCTGGCTGTCGGCGGATGACATCGGACTCCCTTCCGCGGGTGCCATGGGCCGATGCTAGGGGGCGCCACCTGTCGTGGGATGTCCGGGGTATGCCACGCCGCACCAGATGGAATGCTGCATAATACGAACTCCGTCCGGCCCGGTCGAAGCTGTCCTCCCTGGTCAGGCGCTCAGTCCCCGCGCCGGGTCGGATCCTCGCCGCGGTCCAGCGCGTCCCACATCGCCACGTCCGACGCGGACGGGCCGATGAACTGAGGCTGGTCCTCCGCCGGGGTGCGCGGCGCGCGGGGCCGCTCGTACCGGCTGCCCATCGACGGCCACCCGGAACCGCGCAGTGCGGCCAGGCCCCCGCCGTACCCGACGAACAGCGCGCCCACGATCGCGGCCACCGGCCACACCACGGTCACGTGCTCGACGGTGGCCAGGCCGTCCACGCCGCCTCCGAGCACGCCCAGCCCGGACAGCACGAGGATCCCGCCGACCAGTGCGCGGGAGCGGCCCCGGGTCGCCAGCAGCGCGCCCGCGCCGGCCAACGCGACCAGCGCCAGGGCGGTCAGCCACGGCTCCAGGGCGGAGCCCGTGCGGGGGGTGCGCAGCACCGTGGCCGGGGCGTCCTGCCGGGTGATCTGCACGGTCCAGGTCCGGGTGGCGGCGAGCAGCGCGAGCGCGGCGCCCAGCGCGCAGCTGGCCACCGAGGTCGCGAGCTGGCGGCGGCGCGCGGCATGCCCCGCGCCGCCGGCCAGCGGTGCCCGCCGAGCGGTCATCGGGCCGGTCTCAGCGTCTCGGCCGCGGCGATCGCGGCCAGCACCGCGGCCGCCTTGTTGCGCGTCTCCTGCTCCTCCGCCAGCGGGTCGGAGTCGGCCACGACGCCGCCGCCGGCCTGCACGTAGGCGACGCCGTCGCGGACCAGGGCGGTACGGATCGCGATCGCGGTGTCCAGGTCGCCGCCGAAGCCGAAGTACCCGACGATGCCGCCGTACAGGCCGCGCCGCGTGGGCTCCAGCTCCTCGATGATCTCCATTGCCCGGACCTTCGGGGCGCCGGAGAGGGTACCGGCCGGGAACGTCGCGACCAGCGCGTCGAACGGCGAGTACTCGTCGGCCAGCTCACCGACCACAGTGGACACGATGTGCATCACGTGGCTGTACCGCTCGATGGTGGCGAACTCGGGTACCTCGACCGTGCCCGGCTTGCACACCCGTCCAAGATCATTACGGCCCAGGTCGACCAGCATCACGTGCTCGGCGCGCTCCTTCGGGTCGCGCAGCAGCTCCACC
>CAZYCD010000368.1:0-2645 GCA_964645345.1 uncultured Micromonosporaceae bacterium | reverse complement strand
TCGCGACCTTGCTCAACGTTAGTTCCTTCGAGTCGCAACACTACTGGAATACCAATGTTCGTTTTCTTCGCAGCTTCAACTACACCTTTAGCAAGCGTGTCTACGCGCAGGATTCCGCCGAAGATGTTGATCAGCACCGCCTTCACATTCTTATCGCTGAGAAGAATCTGGAAGGCGTGTTCGACCTGTTCCGCGTTCGCGCCGCCGCCTACGTCGAGGAAATTCGCGGGCATCCCGCCGGCGTACTGGATGATGTCCATCGTCGCCATCGCCAGGCCGGCGCCGTTCACCATGCAGGCGATATTGCCGTCGAGCCGGATATAGTTGAGGCTGTACTTCGACGCTTCCACCTCGAGCGGATCTTCTTCGGCGATATCGCGCAGTTCTTTGATGTCCTTGTGACGGAAGAGCGAGTTGTCATCGAAATTCATCTTGGCATCGAGCGCGAACACGCGACCGTCGGTCGTAGTAATAAAAGGATTGATCTCGCAGAGCGATGCATCGGTCTCGGCGCTCGCGCGATACAGCGCGGTCATCAACTGCACTGCGGGATTCACCTGTTCTGGCTTTAAGCTAAGTCCGAAGGCCAGCTTGCGTGCCTGGAACGGCTGAAATCCCACTGAAGGATCGATCGTTTCTTTAAGGATCGCTTTGGGATCTTTTGCGGCAACTTCCTCGATCTCCATGCCCCCTGATGCCGACCCCATGAAGACCAGCCGCGATGAACCCCGGTCGAGGACGATGCCGAGGTACAGCTCACGCTCGATCGGGAGTGTTTCTTCAATGAGCAGCCGTTGAACCTTCTGTCCTTGCGGACCAGTCTGGTGAGTGATGAGTTGCATGCCCAGAATCTTGCCTGCAAGCTCAGCGGCCTCGTCGGCATTTTTGGCGAGCTTTACACCTCCGCCTTTGCCGCGCCCTCCGGCATGGATCTGCGCCTTGACGACAATCCCTTTGGCGCCCGTCGCCAACAGCCGCTTAGCGATCTCGAAGGCTTCGTCTTTGGTGGTCGCCATCTCACCGCGTGGCACCGCGACTCCATACTTCGCGAGAATGCCCTTGGCCTGGTACTCGTGAATTTTCATGTACTGGAAAAAGAGGAAGGAACGCTATGCAGTCCCGACCAGATGAAGAAAACTCACGATTCTATAGGACGAGTCTGTAGTGGAGCAAACGAAGGAGACGCTTGGATGATGGGTCAGTTGAATATCCAGATCAGCGCACATCAAGTCAGCGAATGGGGCGCAGCATCCGCTTCCACCGAGTTTGATCGACAAAATGCAAGGCTACGTGTGCATAGAAAGCGAGGCGATCTCCGAGATCGGTTTTCTCCCACTGACCGGGCGGAGTATTGAATGACCAATAGATAAACAGAGGTCGTCCAATGATGTTCTCACGCGGGATCAGGCCAAAGTATCGGCTGTCGTGGCTTACGTCGCGATTGTCGCCCATTACGAAGTAGTGGCCGGGCGTCACAACCACATCATCCCTTTCCCGCAAAGGCCAGCCTGCAATTACCGAGTCCCCCGCGAGCCAAGGCGGAACCGACGGAAAATTGTTCCGATATGGTTCGCGGTCTCCCACGCTGTGTATCACATACGGCTCTTTGAGCGGCTCGCCATTGCGATACACCACACCGTCGCGCAAGTGAATCCGGTCGCCTGGAATCCCGATCACCCGCTTCACTAGATGCAGGCCCGGAGTCTCCACAGAGAAGAAAACGACAACGTCTCCGCGCTGAATTGGCCGATAGTGTTCGAAGAATGCCCAGTGAGTTGGTGGAGCGACGGTGATGCGGTCCACAAAAACGTGATCGCCGATCAGCAGCGTGTTTTCCATTGAACTCGTGGGAATCTCGAATGCCTGAATATTAAAGGTAATGATGAAAAGACCGGTTGCCAGCACCATCGCCATGGAAGAGAGAAATTCCATCGGCGTTTCTCTCTTCTTTTCGGGTTTAGCAACGGGAGTGGTTCGATTCTTCAGCATCATTCACCGAAAATAAAACGGCCCAATTCGTTTCCTAACTCCTGCACCTGCTTGGGATCATCAGCTGCGCGGAACCGCTGCGCTAGATCGAGAAAAGCCTGTTCCCTTTTCTTGCGAGCTTCAAGTCCCATCTTAACCATCGACTTATTTTGTATCATGACGCCTCGATCTGACGAGTTCACGCGCAAGCATCGGCGACTACAGAACTTGTCTCGCTTCTGCAACTCCATCAATCTAGCCTCTTCGTCCGCTTTCACGGCGGAAGGCCTTCGTTGAGGCGTTCAACACGTTGTCGCTGCCGAAAGACTTGTGATATAAGTCTCCCGCTCGAAAACGGCCTATCCCAAGGAGAAGCACAATGGCTCAGCAGATTTTGCAAGTCAACTTCAACTTCAATGTTCAAACAGAGCAATACGAAGAAATCACCTCTACGCTTGCGCAAGATTTTGCTAATGTCCCGGGTTGCATATGGAAAATCTGGCTGCTCAACCAGGAGACAAAAGAAGCTGGCGGAATTTATCTATTTGCGGATGAGTCCTCGGTTGAGAACTTCAAGTCCTCACCACTGGCAGCATCGGTTCTTAGCCATCCTGCTCTCAGTAACTTCAGCATCAAGCAGTTTGGCGTTATGGAGAGCGTCAGCCGCGTTACTCGCG
>CAZYCD010000367.1:0-2691 GCA_964645345.1 uncultured Micromonosporaceae bacterium | reverse complement strand
GCGCACTGGGAGCGTTCGAGGCCGTCGGCAAAGAGGTTGGCTTGCTGAAAGGATAAGGCGATGAGCATTCTGGGCGTGACTACGATTTTGACGTTGGCCGCGACGACGGCGTTACCGTTCACGCCCCCCGCCGGTTGGTCGCGGGTATCTTCGCCTACCGTAAAAGCGCAGATCAACCAGGGTTGGCAGAGCCCGCCGCTTCCACTCGCTAATGGAAAACATGCAGCGTTTGCAACTGCGGTTTTTCCATGGAACGGCTCTCTCGAGATGCTCGCTAGGCACGGAACGTCCACCGAGGTTTGCGGCAATCCAGCGCGCTTACTGTCTTATCGAAGCGGCGGTGGTACCAACATAAGCGTCTCGCATCAAATCATTGTCGCAAAGGGCGGATATGCGACCACGCTGCTGTACACGCGTCCGATTACCACGGCGCCGGATATTCAAGTCGAGCAAATGATGCGTTCGGTTTGTCCTACCGGAACAGCGTCGTTACCGCCATTACATCTGCCGAAAGGTTGGACCGAAAGGAACGGCGACTTTGCCGTAGAGACGCTCGGAGCATGGGTAGGAAGACAGCCTGGCCACGTGATGACGCTTGGACGCACGAGCGCGAATGTGTCACTCGAAAAACTTGCGGATCAGTTAAAGGTCTCCGTAAGCAGTTCGAGTGCGAAGGATTATTTGAGAAATTTCAAGCAGCAGCCCACGACGTTCTGCGGACATCCTGGTCTCATCGTCTCGATGGACATGGCGATTCCGAGTTTGCCGATGGTCATCGAACAAGCCGTTACGCAGTCGGGCGGTTTTTCGTACATGCTCGGCTACGTTCATCCGGCAAGCGTATCGCCTGACAGTGCTGCGGAGGCGTCGCTGCGTGGTTTATGCGCAACTACGGCCTCGCCGCAACGGTAGCGCCCGGCACCTCCCCGCGAGTGGTAGTTGCGTAACGCTTTGAACCATACCGCTGCGCGTAGACGTGCGTGAATTCGGCTCCCAGTAACATGATCTGCGCCGAGTAATTCACCCAGATCAGAAACGCGACAAGCGAGCCGAAAGCTCCGAAGCTCGAGCTGACTGCGGCGCGGCCCAGATACCATCCCAGCAAGAACTGGCCGACGACGAACAAGAATGCCGTCACGCCCGCTCCGGTCCATACGTCGCGCCACTCAATGCGACAGTCCGGCAGAACCTTGAAGACAAGGGCAAACGCCAGCCAGATAACGCCGAACGACACAAGGAAGTCCACGACCTTCAAAAGCGTTGCGAAGCCCACAAAGACGTGCGTGAGATAACCGCCCGCCGCATTTAGCACAGTGTTGACGCCGATCGAGAGTAGTACCAAAAAAGCAATCGACATCAGTGCGCCAAAACCGACAAGCCGTTGCTGTACCGCTTTCCAGATGCTCATCTTTACGGGCGTTAGATCCCATACATGATCGAGCGCGAATTGCACGGCGTTGAATAATCCGACGGCCGCGACGACCAAGATAACCCAACTAACGATTTCGGCGAAGATTCCTTTATGCGCTTCGTTGATCGTCGTCATGACGATTGCGCGAACCGCGCTTGCTCCACTTCCTGCATCACGCTGCAAATAGCTGAAAATGAGATCCATTGCCTGACGATTGCTGCCCAGAATCAGCGCGACAATCTCGAGCACGATAACGATGAGCGGCGCAATTGCAAACGCGGTAAAATACGCGAGCGCTGCCGCGAGCCATTGTCCGTAGTGCCGCTGGTAATTTTCCCAGATGGTCTTTAGGAGCGGCAGGGCGTCTTGTCGTACTTGCGTCCACGAATTCATAACTGCTGCAGAATACCCATTTTGCGCAGCCGATTCGGCATGGGTCCAAAGGACTGGATGGACGGCTACGGTCTTGCGGGGCTACACTGGTGTAGCTAAGATTACAGACGGTGTGCCTATCTACGAAGGTGAACGCATGCGCATTCCCTTGATGGCAGCCCTCCTCACGCTTGCCGTAAGCGGCACTTTTCATAGCTCGGCTGCGGTTTCGTCTTCACTTGGGCCGGTCACGCAAACGGTTCAATACAATGACAATCGCCTTGCGGCGGGTACGCTGGCTCATTCACTGCTGCACGTCTCCCTGGACGCACGCCAGGCAATCTGGCATCCGGACGGTCATGATGGTGCGGCTATTCCTATTCAGACTTTCGCAGAAGCCGGTAAAAGGCCGGAAATCCCCGGTCCGCTGATTCGTGTTCCACTGGGAACCATTGTCGTCGCGAGCGTGCACAATTCGATTCCCGGTACTGTGCTAACGATGCACGGATTGGTGAATCGGCCGACCAGTACCGATTCTGTGACGCGCGTACCTTTTGGAAAAACGCAGATAGTGCGTTTCAGAGCAGGCGCTCCTGGAACGTATCTTTACTGGGGAACGACAAGCGGTAAAGCTATCGGTAACCGCTTTGGCTGGGATTCGCAGCTTAGCGGCGCGTTCGTCGTCGACGCATCCGGCTCAAAAGTTACTCAAACCGATCGCGTGTTCGTGATCACTCAGTGGATAAACGTCAAGAGAAAAAACGGAGAGCCGGACTTTAACTACGAGTTGGATGCAATTAACGGGCGTACGTGGCCGCACACCGAGCGACTTTCCTATGCGCAAAACCGGACCGTGCGCTGGCGTTGGGTTAACGCAAGCCAGGGAACCCACCCACTGCATCTGCACG
>CAZYCD010000366.1:0-2699 GCA_964645345.1 uncultured Micromonosporaceae bacterium | reverse complement strand
CGCGCGAGAACAGCGATTTCGCGAGCTTCGCGCCATGGCTGAGCCGCACGGTCGCGTTGCAGCGCGAGGTAGCTGACCGCCTGGGATACACCGAGTCGCGCTATGATGCACTGCTGGACCTCTATGAGCCGGGGTTGACGGCGAGCCAGGTGGATACCCTCTTCGCGGGCGTGCGCGACGTGAGCCTGGAGACGCTCAAGCGCATTCAGGCGAGCGGAAACACAGTAGACGCGAGCATCCTGGAGGGGGACTTTCCGTCTGGCAAGCAGGTGACGCTCTCCGACAAAGTGCTGCGGGCAATGGGCTACGACTTCGCGCGCGGCGGCATCGCGATCTCACCGCATCCATTCACGACAGACTTCGGCAGCCCGTTCGACGTGCGTGTGACGGTACACCCTGACGAGCACTTTGTACAGGCGGCGCTGATGGCGGCGATCCACGAGGGCGGCCATGCGGTGTATGAGCAGGGCAGCGCATCGGTGCTGGCGCGCACGCCGGTGGTCGGCGGCGCTTCGATGGGCGCCCACGAGTCGCAGTCGCGGCTATGGGAGAACGCTATTGGGCGCTCCGAAGCCTTCTGGAAGGGACAGATGCACCTCGTGGGCGAGGTCTTCCCGGAACGGTTCGGCACGGTGGACGCAGCCACGTTCGCGCGGGCGCTCAACGGCGTGAAGCCGAGCCTGATTCGAGTCGAAGCGGACGAGGTAACGTACAACCTGCATATCATCATCCGCTTCGAGCTGGAGAAGGCGATGGTGAACGGCGAGGTAAGCATCGAGACGCTGCCCAGCCTGTGGAACGGCAAGTATAAGGAATATCTGGGGATCGAGCCGGAGCGGGACGCCGAGGGTGTGTTGCAAGACATCCACTGGACCAGCGGCTTCGGGTATTTTCCGACGTACACACTGGGCAACCTGTACGCGGCGCAAATCTATGCGGCGCTGCGCCGGTCTTTCCCGGACTTCGACGCGCGCCTGGCGGCGGGAGATACGGCGTTCATCCTGGGCTGGCTGCGCGAGCGGATGTATCAATATGGCGCGGTGTACCTGCCGGCGAAGCTGGTCGAGATGGTGACGGGCGAGGCGCCGAATCCGGCGTATTTCGCGGAGTACCTGACGAGCAAGTTCGCGCGGGTCTACGGGCTATAAGCGGGCCCCGCTTCCATCCCTGGTCTGCACAATCCGCCCGCCGCGCTCCTTTCAGCATCCGTAGGAGCGCGGCGGGCCATTCTTTCTTTGCCATTCTTCGTGCAGCCTCTGCCCATTTTACGAGCATCATCTTGGATTGGGACTCGTAGCATGTCAACGGCAAAGTAGCCCACATGGTATGAAGGCCACCAGTTACGATGGCTTTTTCGCTTGCCTGCTGAGCACATACTGTACCGACGGACTAATTGCCTTATCCGTGCGGTGAATACAGCCATACCAACAGCACGGTCGGCGCATGCCCTCTTTGAGCTCCGTGCGCACCCGTTCAACGTGTTGCCGTCTGGTTTCTGGTGTTTTCACGGAGATTGACCAGCAGATCCATTCATTGCGCGCAAGCGGCGTCAGATCCTCCCATGCCGCGAGCGCCTCCGCGTCAGACGCGAGGGTGTTCCGTAAGTCCTCTGGCACTTCGTGGACAACACCGCCGGAGATTGCTTTGTTGATCATAGTCATAAGCCTCTACTACTACCATATGGCCCGCTCTCGCAAGGAGTGCGGGAGCTAACAGCGTCTCCAATCTGCCGGTCGTCTCCCGTGCCGAATTATAGCATGCCAGGAGAGAGCGGCTGGCCCGTGAAGACCGTTTCGCAGGTGCAGCGCCTGATGCTCGCGCATCGCGGCGTTCTCGGCTTTCAGCGCGGCGATCCGGGCTTGGGGATCTGGCGTCATGCCTCCAGGCTCCACGTGCAGCGTAGCTCCGCCTGACCTGCTACTGGGACTCTTGACAGGCGCGCCAATTCGCGTTACTATTACGTCACACGATATAACGTGTGGCGTTATATCGCAACGTGTATGAGTGTCGTGTAGAGGGGAGCGCCGCGCGTGGAGAACGGTTTGGCGGACCTGGGGCGATTCTCCGATCCGTCGCTATTGATTCTGGCGAGTCTGGCCGGGGGAGCGAAACACGGCTATGCCATGATCGAGGACATCGAGACGATGGCCGGCGTGCGGCTGGGTCCGGGCACGCTCTATGGGGCGCTGGCCCGGCTGGAGCAGCGCGGGCTGATCGAGCCGCTGCCGGCGGATGATCGTCGCCGGCCATACCGGCTGACCGGAGTGGGCGCGACGGCGCTGCGGGAACAATTGAGAACGCTGGAGTCGTTCGCGACGACGGGCTTGCGGCGGCTGGCGACGAGCTGGGGTTGAGGCGAAGGGCGCGACGATGCATAGACTCCTGAGCCTGTATCCCCAGGCGTGGCGTGCCCGCTACGGCGACGAGATGTCCGCACTACTGGAAGCCTGTTCGCTTACGCCGTTCGTGCTGCTGGATGTGTTGCTTGGCGCACTGGACGCGCACCTGAATGCTGATCTCGTGCCGGAAAGGGTACTGAGTATGACGAAGCGGATTCGCTCGGCGGAGATTGCCATTTTCTGTGGATTCGTGATCTTCGGCGTGGCGTTTCTCGTGTTGCTGCGGCTGCCCGATCCGCTGGCGACGTGGGAGCCGGCGACATCGGCGCATCCGGAGCTGGTCTGGCTGTATCGCGCCGC
>CAZYCD010000365.1:0-2713 GCA_964645345.1 uncultured Micromonosporaceae bacterium | reverse complement strand
CGAGCGGCAGGTTGATGCCGAACACCATCCGCCAGCCGGTGCCGAGAATGTCGGCGTTGATCAGCAGGCCCGCGACGATCGGGCCGGCGATCGTGGACAGGCCGATGACGGGTCCTAGCGCGCCGAACGCTTTGCCGATCTGGCTGGGCGGGAACAGGTCGCGGATCAGGCCGAACGCCTGCGGCACCATCACGGCGCCGAACAGGCCCTGCAGCACCCGCGAGCCGATCAGCATCGCCGGCGACACGGCGAACGCGCAGGCCAACGACGCGGCGACGAACCCGGCCGCGCCGCCGAGGAGGACGCGCTTGCGGCCGTACATGTCGCCGAGGCGGCCGCCGGTGAGCAGGCCGACCCCGAGTGCCAGGGTGTACGCGGCGACGATCCACTGCAGGCTCGCGTACGAGCCGCCGAGATCGGCCCGGATCGAGGGGGCGGCGACGTTGACGATGGTCGAGTCGAGGATGTTCATGATCATCGCTGAGAGAACCGCGAACAGACCGAGCCAGCGTCGGTCGCGGGTACCAGTTGTCATCTGCATGGCACTGAGCCTGCCAGGCCTTTAGGAACACTTCGTTCCTAAAGGTGTGCGAGGATCGAGAAATGTTGGAGACCTCGGCCCGGCTGCTCAAACTGCTCTCCCTGCTGCAGACGCCCCGCGAGTGGACCGGTACCGAACTCGCCGAACGGCTCGCCGTCACCACCCGGACCGTCCGCAACGACGTGGACCGGCTGCGCGAGCTCGGCTACCCGGTACACGCCACACGTGGCGCGGCCGGCGGCTACCGACTGGGCGCCGGAGCCGCGCTCCCGCCGCTGTTGCTTGACGACGAGGAGGCAGTAGCCGTCGCGGTCGGACTGCGCTCCGGCGCGAGCGGTTCGGTCGCCGGCATCGAGGAGTCTTCGCTGCGCGCACTCGCCAAGCTGGAACAGGTCCTCCCGTCCCGGCTACGGCAGCGGCTCAACGCCCTGCAGGCGTACACGGTTGCGGTCCCGGCCAACACCGTGGGGCCGCGCGTCGCGCATGACGTGCTGACCGCCCTCGTAGCCGCCTGCCGGGACCACCAGCGGCTGCGGTTCGACTACCGGGCCCACGACGGATCGAACAGCCGCCGCGATGTCGAGCCGTACCGGCTGGTCAACTGGGGTCGACGCTGGTACCTCGTGGCGTGGGACACCCAGCGCGCCGACTGGCGCACCTACCGGGTCGACCGCATCGAGCCGCGCACACCGACCGGCCCCCGCTATGCTCCACGGCCACTGCCCGACGAAGACCTCGCCCGGTACGTGTCGCGCGGCGTCGGCGCCGCCGCATGGCGTTACCAGGCACACGTCACCGTGCACGCGCCCGCCGACGTCATCGCCGAGCGGCTGCCCGCCGCGGTCGGCCCCGTCGTCGCCATCGACGAACACACCTGCCGCCTGCACACCGGCTCGGACCACCCGGAAATGCTCGCGGCGTGGCTCGGCATGCTCGGCGTCGACTTCGACATCGACAACGCGCCGGAACTGGCAAGCGCCCTGCGCACGATCGGCAACCGCTATCTTCGCGCCGCCCATCAGGATTGAAAGCGTCTCTGATCAGCTAATTGAACCCGTGCGAATCGTTGGGTTGTGACCACCGTGGTGGGGTGGCGTGGGCGTGTAGGTGGAATCCTGCGCCCAGCGCCGCGCCTTTCGGCTGGTGCCGGTGGGTGGTGTTGCTGGTCGTGTGCACGTCCTGGTTCCGGGTGGCTGCGCGGGGCAGCCACCGGGTCCTCGTGACGTGTCCCTCCGGACGCTGGCCAGCGTTTGCTGGGGAGGGAACCCCGCGTCGCCTGGGCGCGGGGCGGGTGGTGGTGCGCCGCCGGGTGGGGCCGGTTTTGGACCGGTCCACTCGGGGGGTCTTGGTTACCGGTGTGATGGCCGCGCCGGCCTCCATGGTGTCGACCACGGGTGTTACTCCACACCTTCCTGTGGGTGATTCTGAGCCGGGTTGAGTGATGGTTCCCCGTTGCTGTAAGGGATTTAGACGATCGAGGCGTGTCGTGCCCGACGCGCGCGTGCGGGGCTGTTGTGCAGCATTGGCTGTGGTCTTCCGCCGCCCGTTCCGGGCGGCTTCACGTCCGGTGGAAACAGGGCAATCCAGAAGTCTCGGGCCGGGCCGGTCACATCAGCAGCCGCACCACCGGCGCCAGGATGCACGACAGCGGTAGCGCGATGGCCACCCCCCACGCCGCGGCGATCGTGGCCGCCTGGACCTCCCCGGGACGCACGGTCAGGCGGCGAGTTGAGGTTCCCCGCCTCCCTCGGCGCTGGCTTACCGTCGCTATCAGGAGGGCGACAGGTAGGCCGACAGCCAGCAGCACCAGGCTAGCGGCTGCGAACAACTCCTGGCCGAAGGCATAAAGAAGCTCGCACTGAGCAACGCAGCCCGATTCGGGTGGCGTAGTGGTGTCCACGAGGTACACCAGCGCCACCAACACCGCCGCCGCTGCCACGTACTCCCCAACGACGATCGCCCGGACGCCGACGAAGCGCCTCAACCCGCCCATGACCCCGAGCGTGGGCCGCATTAGTCACCGCTGGGCATCGCCTACGTTGCGGTATTCCGACCGCGAAGCTCGCGGTGAGGCCGCTGAGCAGGCAGCGGGTTCGCGGCTGGCACCTGCCGTCCCGGTTCGTCGAAGCTGGAACCGACAACAAAGAAGGCCACAGCCAATAAGCCGTGCTG
>CAZYCD010000364.1:0-2720 GCA_964645345.1 uncultured Micromonosporaceae bacterium | reverse complement strand
GCCGTCACCGCGAGCTGACCGGCCCCGCCGATCGTGAGAGGAGGGTGCGCGACTGCCGCGCACCCTCCTTTTAGCAATGTGCGCAATCGGTACGGCCTCTCAACGGGAGGCGGCTCGACTCTGGTCGGCCATCCGATGCTTCGCAGCCTCCTATCCGGACATGAGCGAGAGGTCGAGGCGGTGGGGAGCAGGCGGCGCTGATCGCCCACCGCCGTCCATGACCGGTCAGTGGCAGCCGTGCAGGTTGTTCCAGGCGTCCCACTTGGGACTCCAGCCATTGTTGAAGCTGTCGACCGTGTAGATGACCATGTCGCCGTCCGCTTGCAGGGCCAGGACGGTTTGTGGCTTGTTGTCACAGCCCCATGTGCCGCTGGCCCAGAGCGGGTTTTCGTAGAGGTCGTACAACACCATGTCTCCGTCTGTCAGGAGGGAGAGTTCCGACGCGAAGCCGTTCGGGCCTGGCCGCCGCCCGCGCTCGCGGCCAGCGCCTCGTACGGCCCCCGGCGATGACGCCCGAGCGAAGTCCGGCACGCCCGCGCCCTACTCGCTCAAGACATGCAGGGTGGGCCGGTAGATGAGCTCTTGGATGTGGCCGTCGAGCGTCCGGCGCTCGATCAGCTCGAGGTCGAAGTCGGCCGCATCCTGAAAGATCGGGTCCGCTCCGGTCTGACCGGTGATCACAGGGAAGAGCGTCACCTGGACGCGGTCGACCAGACCGGCGGCCATCAGCGCCCGGTTCATCGACAGGCTGCCGTGCGAGCGCAACGGCACCTGGGACTCCTCCTTGAGCCGGGCGACGACGTCGACGGCGTCGCCGCTCACGACGGTCGCGTCCGGCCAGTCGAGGGATCCTTCCAGTGTGGTCGACACCACCGTCGCCGGCAGGTTCCTCATCCGTGTGACCCATGGGTCACGCACCTCGGACTCCTCGGTGCTCGAGGCCAGCATCCGCGCGAACGCCCGATACGTGTTGGCCCCGAAGACCATCCGCTGCTCCTCGCCATACAGGGCGAGGCGGTGGTCGAGGAGCTCGGGGCCTTGCTTGCCCCAATAGCCGCCCCAGTTGCCGCTGGCGGCGCCGAAGCCGTCGAGGCTGGTAAAGACGTCGAAAGTGTAGGTAGCGGTCATGATGTTCTCCTCGAGTACGGTCGATCGGTTGTGAAGAGGCAGACTGGAACCTCCGCGGAACTCATCGCCGTTGGACTCCTGGAGTCCGGCCGCCCCGGATGCGGCCCGAGGGCTTGACCACGGCCAAGACGGTGGCGAAGGTCAGCGTGGTCAGCAACGGCGGGGAAGTAGAGCGTGGCACGCCGATTCACAGGTCTTGACTATTCCTCCTACGGCCGCCCGCCACGTGTCTGGCCGCCGGTCGTCGGTGCGGCGAGCTCGGCCAGGTGGTGCAGCGAGTTGGTGAGGTGCTCAGGGCCGAACGGCGGGAACTGGATGCCGCGATCCCGGATGAACTGCGGCACCGCCGACCAGTCGTAGGTGAGCGTGACCTCAGTCTCGGACGGACCGAGCGGTGCCAGGTCGTAGCGCCAGATCCAGCCGCCGAACTCCAGGTGACCGTCGCCCTTCTCCTGCCCCGTCAGCCAGCCGATGGCGCGCGGCGGGTCGAGCACCCAGACCTTGTTGACCACCTGGTAGTCAGCGTTTGGATGGCCGGAGTGATACATGTCCATCCGGAAAATCTGCCCCGCCCCGGTCAACGGCGCTCGGTCGACAGATTCCCGAACCCAGCCGGTGCCATCGATCGCAGCATGGGTCGTCGGGTCCGCCAGCACGGCGAACACCCTCGTGGCCGGCGCGGCGATAGTCAGGGTGGCGCTCACTTTCTCCTGGTCCACCGTAGGCCGGTTGGTCATGGGCTTCGCGGGAGCGGTGCCTGTGACGGACATCGTGAGCCTCCGGTGAGTGGCGACCGGCCCGTTGCCGGCCTCTCACCTTGGCGACGAACGCGCTCGACGCCATTCGACACCACCGCGGAAAGAATTTAGAAGACGTACTCACTCCGGCCGCGTCCAAGGCGACAAGGCCTACTCGTCACGAGCGATCTGTCGGCATCTGCGAACGCGCGGCATCACCGCCGTGATCCCCGAGCCTGCTGACCAGGCCCGGCATCGCAAACGCCCCGGACTGGGATCGAACCAGTGACCTCTTCGCTGTGAACAGCGTCCGGTACGTCTACCGACCTGCGCCGTCGGAATCACCCCAGCTCGGGGACGACCGATGACGTCCGTTCAGCGTCGTTCGGCGCCCTTTCGAGGACAAGATCGTCTCCCAACCGCCTCCCAACAGCGATCAAGAAGCCCCTGCCGGTAGCGCCGGCGCGGCCTCGTCCGCGGCCTCCAGCGTCCGTACGGACCGGGTATCCAGTGGACGACGACACTGAGCGTTATGCTGCTGGCGGCGATCGCGGCGGTGTTGTCCTACAAGCACATGTATGTACTGGTTTGCCGCTACGGAGAAGCCGAGTGGTCAGCCGCATTGTGTCCTGTCTCGGTAGACGGGACGATCGCTGCGGCGTCGATGTCGTGAGCGACGAAAATCCTCGATCGGTCCCGCCCCACCGCACCGGGGCTGCTTTGTCCGCACGAGCCCGCTGCGGAGCCTCCGGGGACGGGCCCGTGATCGTACGGTGCGGGCCGGAACCCGGTCATCCGGCGTCGGCCACGCGGCGCAGGGGTGCGCCGACCGCGTGCAGATGGTGGAGGACCTGG
>CAZYCD010000363.1:0-2779 GCA_964645345.1 uncultured Micromonosporaceae bacterium | reverse complement strand
CCACCTGAACCTGCACAAGACGTTCTGCATCCCGCACGGCGGCGGCGGCCCGGGCGTGGGGCCGGTCGCGGTACGCGCGCACCTGGCCGAGCACCTGCCGGCCTCGATCGCCTCGGCGCCGTACGGGTCGGCCGGCATCCTGCCCATCCCGTGGGCGTACCTGCGGATGATGGGCCCGGACGGGCTGGCCGCGGCGACGGGTACCGCCGTGCTGGCGGCCAACTACCTGGCGGCCCGGCTGCGCGACCACTACCCGGTGCTCTACGCGGGCAACAAGGGTCTGGTGGCGCACGAGTGCATCCTGGACCTGCGGCCGATCACGAAGGCGACCGGCGTGACAGTGGACGACGTGGCCAAGCGGCTGATCGACTACGGCTTCCACGCGCCGACGATGTCGTTCCCGGTGGCCGGCACGCTGATGGTGGAGCCGACGGAGTCGGAGGACCTGGCGGAGCTGGACCGGTTCGTGGACGCGATGGTGGCGATCCGCGCCGAGATCGACAAGGTCGGCCGGGGGGAGTGGCCGGCGGGGGACAACCCGCTGGTGGGGGCGCCGCACACGGCCGCGACAGTGACCGCCGACGAGTGGGGCCACGCGTATCCACGCTCAGTGGCGGCGTATCCGGCGGGGATGGTGGAGGGGAAGTACTGGCCGCCGGTACGGCGGATCGACAACGCGTACGGCGACCGGAACCTGGTGTGCGCGTGCCCGCCGCCGGAGGCCTTCGCCTGAGGTGGGTCAGCCGGCCATCAGGCCGGTCAGGCCGCGCAGAGAGTGTGGACCGCGGGGCCGCGGTGCGGGGCGATGCTGCTGCCGTCGGGCAGCAGCTCACCGGTGTCCTCGAAGAGGATCACACCGTTGCAGAGCAGGTTCCAGCCCTGCTCCGGGAATGAGGCGACCAGCCGGGCGGCATCCCGGTCGATCGCGTCCGCGGCTGGGCAGGGGGGCTGGTGCTGGCACATCTGGGGGCTCCGGGTCGTGCACGAGGTAGTTGGAAAAGGGGCGCTTGTGATCGTTGTTGTGCTGTCTTTCACATGACCAGTGACGCACGCTACTCCGCTGAACGGCGCGGATTCGAGCAAGTAACGGCACTGATTGGGGAGAATCGTCCCTTCGGACGAGGGCACTCGATCTACTCGTACTAGGCCGTTCGCCGGCAGTGTCGGATAGCGAACCGGCCGTTACCACCCCCGACGTTCTCCGGTTCCCGGGCGGCCCTGCCGGATCTACTGTGGACAGATGGGCGAGGAGGTCGAACGGCGCGTCTTCACCCGCGCCGACCGCGCCGAGTACCGGCAGAAGGTGCGGCGCTGCCTGGATGTCTTCGCGCAGCTGCTGCGCGAGTCCCGGTTCGACTTCGACCGGCCGCTGACCGGCTGCGAGATCGAGCTGAACCTCGTCGACGAGCGGACCGCGCCGGCGATGCGCAACGCGGAGGCGCTGGCGGCCATCGCCGACCCGAGCTTCCAGACGGAGCTGGGCCAGTTCAACATCGAGATCAACGTGGCGCCCCGGCGGCTGGCCGGTGCCGGTCTGGCGGAGTACGAGACGCAGATCCGGGCCAGCCTCAACGCGGCGGACGCGGCGGCCCGCCGGGTCGGCGTCAACCTGGTGATGACCGGAATCCTGCCGACCCTGGCCCCGGAGCACCTGACCGGCCGCACGCTGTCGGCCAACCCGCGGTACGCGCTGCTCAACGAGCAGATCTTCGCGGCGCGCGGCGAGGACCTGCGCATCGACATCGACGGGGTACAGCGGCTGGCGGTCACCGCGGACACCATCATGCCCGAGGCGGCGTGTACCAGCACCCAGCTGCACCTGCAGGTCAGCCCGGCCCAGTTCCCGGCGTTCTGGAACGCCGCCCAGGCGGTCGCCGGGGCACAGGTGGCGGTGGGCGCCAACGCGCCGTTCCTGTTCGGCCGCCACCTGTGGGCCGAGACCCGGGTACCGCTGTTCGAGCAGGCCACCGACACCCGCTCAGAGGAGATCAAGGCGCAGGGGGTACGGCCGCGGGTCTGGTTCGGGGAGCGCTGGATCACCTCGGTGTTCGACCTGTTCGAGGAGAACGTGCGGTACTTCCCCGCGCTGTTGCCGATCCTCGACCCTGAGGACCCGGTCGAGACGCTGGCCCGCGGGGACACCCCGAGCCTTGCCGAACTGCGGCTGCACAACGGCACCATCTACCGCTGGAACCGGCCGGTCTACGACGTCGTGGCCGGCCGGCCGCACCTGCGGGTGGAGAACCGGGTGCTGCCGGCCGGGCCGACCGTGCTCGACACGGTCGCCAACGCCGCCTTCTACTTCGGGCTGGTCCGCACGCTGGCCGACGCCGAGCGGCCGGTGTGGTCCCAGATGTCGTTCAGCGCGGCCGAGGAGAACTTCCACCAGGCGGCCAGGCACGGCATCGACGCACAGTTGTTCTGGCCGGGCCTGGGGTACCTGCCCGCGACCGAGCTCGTGCTGCGCCGCCTGCTGCCGATGGCCGCCGAGGGGCTGGACCGCTGGGGGGTGGCGCCGGCCGAGCGCGACCGGCTGCTGGACGTGGTACGGCGCCGGTGCCTGTCCGGTACCAACGGCGCGACGTGGCAGGTCGACGCGCTGCGCGGCCTGGAGGAGGGGTCAGGCCTGGCGCGGGCGGAGGCGCTGCGGGTGATGCTCGCCGGGTACATCGAGCGGATGCACAGCAACGAACCCGTCGACCGGTGGAACGGCCTGGACTGACCGGCGCAGGCTTTGCTCAGCTCCGCTCAGGCAGTGTGACGTGGCCTGTGCTCGCCT
>CAZYCD010000362.1:0-2794 GCA_964645345.1 uncultured Micromonosporaceae bacterium | reverse complement strand
GTCTCCCTGCTCGACCACGCCGGCCGGATGGGCGGCACCGACCCCGCCGACCTCGACCTCCGCGTGCTGCGCAGCTGGCTGGCCCGGCTGCGCAGCACCGGCGCCGCACGCAGCTCGCTGGCCAGGCGGGCGGCCGCCGCGCGCACCTTCACCGCCTGGGCGCACCGCGACGGCCTGCTCCCCCGTGACGTCGGCGCCGCCCTGGCCAGCCCAAAGGCGCACCGCGAACTGCCCGCCGTGCTGCACGCCGACCAGGCCGAGGCGCTGGTCAACGCGCCCGCAGCGGCGCCGCTGCCTCCGTCGGGCCACCCGGACGCGGCGATGGCCGGCGCGCTCGCGCTGCGCGACCGGGCGGTGCTGGAGCTGCTGTACGCCACCGGGATCCGGGTGAGCGAGCTGTGCGGGCTGGACATCGGGGACGTGGACCGGTCCCGGCGCGTGGTGCGGGTACTGGGCAAGGGCGCCAAGGAGCGGTCGGTACCGTTCGGGCTGCCCGCCCAGGCCGCCGTTGACGCCTGGCTGCGCCGCGGACGTCCGGAGCTGGCCGGCCCGCGCAGCGGGACCGCGCTGTTGCTGGGCGCCAGGGGAGGTCGGCTCAACCCGAGCTCGGTGCGTCAACTGGTCGCGTCCTACGCCGCCGGGGAGGGGCTGCCGCACACGTCCCCGCACGACCTGCGGCACTCGGCGGCCACCCACCTGCTGGAGGGCGGCGCGGACCTGCGCTCGGTACAGGAGCTGCTCGGTCACTCCTCGCTGGCCAGCACACAGATCTACACGCACGTCTCGGTGGACCGGCTGCGCCGGGCGTACCGGCAGGCACACCCACGCGCCTGATCGGCGGGGCGCACGGGCGGGCGGCCGGTGCCCAGGGCCGCCTTGGCTAGCATGGCCCGGTGCCGGGAACCATGATCGAGGGCGTCTACGTGGGGTGGGACCGCATCCGCGAGTGCTTCTCCCTTGACCCGTCGCGCACCTACCTCAACCACGGCGGCTACGGCGTGACGCCGGTACCAGTGCAACGCGCCCAGCAGCGGCTGCGCGACGAGATGGAGTCGGATCCGACGATCTTCTTCACCCGCGGCCTGACCGACCGGGTGGCCCACACGCGGCGGGCGCTGGCCGCGTTCCTCGGCGCCGATCCGGAGCGCACCGCGCTCGTCGCCAACGCCACCACCGGTGTTGCCGTGGTACTCGGATCACTGCCACGCAGGCCGGACGACGAGGTGGTGGTGACCGAGCACGGGTACGGCGCGGTGACCCTTGCCCTGCGCGCGGCCGGCGCCCGCCTCCGGGTGGTACCGGTCGAGCTGGAGGCCACCGACGCGGAGATCGTCGCGGCGATGGTGGACGCGGTCGACCCGTCCCGTACCCGGCTGGTCGTCCTCGACCTGGTCAGCTCCGCGACCGCGCGCCGCATGCCGGTCGAGGCGCTCGCGACCGCTCTCCGGCCGACCGGCGTGCCGCTGCTGGTCGACGCCGCCCATGGCCCCGGAATGCTTCCGCTGTCGGTGGACGCGCTCGGCGCCGATTTCGTCGTCGGGAACCTGCACAAATGGGCCTTCGCCCCGCGCGGGACCGGGATCCTCAGCGTCGCGCAGCGGTGGCGCTCGGCGATCCGGCCACTCGTCGTCTCCTGGCTGGAACCCGAGGGGTACCCCGTGAACGTCGAGTCGCACGGTACCGCCGACTACACCGCCTGGCTCGCGGCCCCGACCGGCCTGTTCACGCTGCGTACCCTCGGCGTGGAGCGGGTACGGCGGCACAACGCGGAACTCGTCGGCTACGGGCAGCGTGCCGTCGGCGCGGCGCTGGGCTTGTCGTTGGACGAACTGCCGGACCCGAACGGGCCGGTACCGATGCGGATCATTCCGCTGCCCGCGCGGCTGTCCGCTACCGAAGAGGACGCGGTCGCCCTGCGCAACCGGATCGCCGACGAGCTGCGCACCACGGTCGCGGTCAACGCCTGGCGCGGCCGACTGCTGCTGCGGATCGCGGCTCAGGTCTACAACCGGGCCGAGGAGTACGACCGGCTCGCCGCCGAGCTGCCGGGCCTGCTCGTCCGCGTCTGACCACCGGTAGCGGTCGCCGGCGGCGCAGTCCCGGTGTGGTCGATGCTGACACTGTCTGGACGATCATGCCGTCCGTTGCGCCACCGGGCACACCCTTAGGCCTCTGATCAGGGGAATCCCCCCTGTCCGCCGCCGGTACCGGGACGGACCATGGGATCCATGGAGAACGGGCACTTCCTGCGCAACGCGCTTCTGCTGGTCGTCGGCCTCGCGGTCGCCGGCATGGTCGCCGTCTGGGCCATCAAGGCATTCATCGGGGTGATTTTCTACGTCCTCGTCGGCGCCCTGATCGTCGGCGGCGGCGTCTACCTGTACGGGAAGGCGAAGCGGGCCCTCCGCGGGCACAGCCAGCGGCCGATCAACCGCTGGTGACGGCCGCCGGGTACCGGGTCGAGGCCCGAACGCCCGCCCGGTCAGCCGAGATCGCTCGGGCCGGGAAGGCTAGGGCCGGGAAGGCTAGGAGCCGAAGCCGGAGTCGGTCGGCAGCGAGATATCCGGCTTCTCGAGTTCTTCGAGGTTGACGTCCTTGAAAGTCATGACCCGGACATTCTTCACGAACCTGGCCGGCCGGTACATGTCCCAGACCCAGGCGTCGTGCATTTCGACCTCGAAGTAGACCTCGCCGTCGGAGTTGCGGACGTGCAGGTCAACCTGGTTGGCGAGGTAGAAGCGGCGCTCGGTCTCGACTACGTAGGAGAACTGCCGCACGATGTCGCGGTACTCCC
>CAZYCD010000361.1:0-2800 GCA_964645345.1 uncultured Micromonosporaceae bacterium | reverse complement strand
ACGATGCTCGACATCGTCGAGCACCTCGCGCCCGCGGAGCTCGACCGGGCGCTGCGCGAGGCGCTGCGGGTGCTGCGACCGGGTGGTCGCCTGCTCGTGCACACGCTGCCCAACCGCCTGATCTACGACGTCACGTACCGCCTGCAGCGCTGGGCGTGGCCGCCGCGCTGGCGGGCGTGGCCGCGTGACCCGCGCAACGCCTACGAGCACGAGATGCACGTCAACGAGCAGCGCGTGGGCTCGCTGCGACGAGCGCTGCGCCGCGCAGGCTTCGACGCCGTGCGCGTGAGCACAGGCGCGTGGATCCACGACGAGTTCGTGCCGGACCCGCGCGCCCGGGCCCTCTATCGCCGGCTCGCGTCGCACCGCCTGACCGCCGGGCTCGGCGCCGCCGACATCTGGGGCCACGGACGGCGGGCGCGATGACGGAGCCGGAGATCAGCGTCGCGATACCGACGCGCGGGCGGCCGGACGCGCTCGCTCGGACACTCGAGAGGCTCGGTCGGGAGGCCGCTGCCGGCGCGCGCTTCGAGACGATCGTCGTCAGCAACGCCGACGACCCGGAGCCGCGCGCCACCGCGTCCGTGCTGGATGCCGCGGCCAGCGGTGGGCTCGACGCCCGCCACCTCGTGATCGAGCGATCGGGCGCCTCGGCCGGGCGCAACGCGGCGTGGCGCGCCGCGACGGCGCCGATCGTGCTGTTCCTCGGTGACGACATGCTCGCGACACCGGGGCTCGTGGCGATCCATGTCGAGTCGCACCGGCGCCATGCGGGTCTCGGCGACGCCGTGCTCGGGCACGTGCGCTGGTCGCCGGAGCTGCGGGTGACGCCGTTCATGCGCTGGCTCGAGCGCGGGATCCAGTTCGATTGGACGACGATTCCCGCGTCGGGCGCCGCCGGCTGGTGGCACTTCTACACCGCCAACGCGTCGGTCAAGCGCGAACTGCTCGAGCGCGTCGGAGGCTTCGACGAGATCGCGTTCCCGTTCTTCTACGAGGACCTCGAGCTGGCCGCGCGGATGGACGCCGCCGCCGGCCTGACGCTGCACTACCGCTCCGACGCCGTCGTCGAGCACCTGCATCCGACGACGGTCGCGGACTGGCGCGGGCGGCTGCGCGGGATCGCCGCCGCCGAGCGCCGCTTCCTGGACCGCTATCCCGAGGCGCGGCCGTACTTCTACGAGCTCTTCACGAGCGCGCTGGCGGCCCCGCGCGCGAAGGGCCGCGGAGCGCGGCTCGCGCGATTCATCGGGCGCGGCGTGCCGTGGTTCGGCCCCCGCGTGTGGGCAAGCGTCGACGCCTACTACGCGCAGCTGCTGGCCCCGGACTACCTCGAGGCCTGGGCCGCCGCCGAGGCGGCTCAGCCCGGAGCGTCGGAGGAGAGGCCCAGCTCGGCCGCCTCGCCGTCCTCGGGCCCGAAGTAGTCGATCACGCGCGCAGGCGAGCCGGCCACGACCGTGAACGGCGGCGCCGCCTTCGTGACGACCGAGTTCGCGCCCACGAAACAGCGCTCGCCGACGTCGGCGATGATCGTGCACTTGGTCGTGATCGTGGCGTCGTCGGCGATCCGGATCGGGCGGAAGTCGTAGCCCTGCGAGAGCATCGGCCGGTCGAGATCGCGGAAGCGGTGATTGCCGTCGACGACGAGCGTCGCCTGGCCGAACATGCAGCGCTCGCCGATCACGATCGACGTCGAGCACTGCATCACGACGTCGTAGGTGAAGACGCTGCCGGCGCCGATCTCGATCCGCCCGTCGCCGCCGATCTCGGCGCGGAAGTTGCGCCGGAACTCGCACGCCGGCCCGGCGATGAACGTACCTCCGTCCGGCATGTGGAGGCTGAAACCCGGTCCGAGGTAGACCGGCTCGGTGAAGCGCACGGTCGCGTGCGGGTTGCGGACGAGCACCCACCACTTGCGCAGGCGCGACATCAGGCGCGGGCCGTGCACGTAGCCGATCCGCCGCGGCAGATCTGCGATCAGGTTCCTCATCGCAGCGTCATTGTGATCGCCGCGGCAGATGCGCGCATCGGCGCCGTTTTAGGCGTCTCGCAGCGAGCGGGCCCCGCCCGCGGGCGGCTGCCTTGCGGGCGCGGTCCCTAGGATCCCGCACGATGAGACGCGAACCCCGGCGGCGGCGATGATCCTCGACCCCGCGATCTTCAAGGCATACGACGTGCGCGGGCTCTACGGCGAGCAGCTCGACGCCGACGCCGCGGAGCTGCTCGGCCGGGCCTTCGCCCGCGTGCTGGGGCGGCTGGAGGGCAAGCCGACCGACGAGCTGACGATCGGGCTCGGCCACGACATGCGCCTCAGCGCGCCCGAGCTCTCGGCCCGCTACCGGGCGGGGCTCGTCGCGGAGGGCGCGACGGTGCTCGACGCCGGTCAGGTGGCGACCGAGATGCTCTACTTCCTCGTCGGTTCGCGCGGGCTCGACGGTGGACTGATGTGCACCGCTTCGCACAACCCAAAGGCCTACACAGGCGCCAAGCTCGTCCGTAGGGGCGCGATCCCGCTCTCGGGCGAGGCCGGAATCGACGACCTCCGCGCCGAGGTCGAGTCCGGGCTCGGTCCCGCGCCCGGCGGCGGGTCCGCGCAGGAGCTCGACATCTACGAGGAGTTCCAGACGGCGGCACTGAAGTTCATCGACCCCGACGCGGTGCGCCCGGCGAAGGTCGTCGTCGACGGCGGCAACGGCATGGCCGGGCCGATGATCGGCCCGCTGCTCGAGCGCTTCGACCTCGAGCTGATCGAGACCTATTGGGAGCCCGACGGCAACTTTCCCGACCACGAGCCCAATCC
>CAZYCD010000360.1:0-2878 GCA_964645345.1 uncultured Micromonosporaceae bacterium | reverse complement strand
TGCGGAAGCCGGCGCTGGAGGAGCAGCGTGTGCTCTGGCAGCGCGCGCTGGGCGGCGCGACGCCGGGGCTGAATGGGCGCCTGGACGAGCTGGCCATGCAGTTCAATCTCGGACCGGAGGGGATCCAGGCAGCGGCGCTGGAGGCGCTCCACGGCTGGTCGGAAGATGACGATCAGCATCTTCCACTTGGCGAGCGGCTGTGGATCGCCTGTCGCGAGCAGGCGCGCCCGCGCCTGGATGACTTGGCGCAGCGCATCGAGCCAGCCGCGACGTGGGAAGAGCTGATTCTGCCGCCGGTGCAGATTCAGACGCTGCGCGACATCGCCGCGCATGTGCGCCGCCGCGCGACCGTGTATGAGGCGTGGGGCTTCGCGTCGAAAGGGGCGCGCGGGCTGGGCATCAGCGCGCTCTTCGCGGGCGCCAGCGGCACCGGCAAGACGATGGCCGCCGAGGTGCTCGCCAACGAGCTGCGGCTGGACCTGTACCGCATTGACTTGAGCGCGGTGGTCAGCAAGTACATCGGCGAGACGGAGAAGAACCTGCGGCGTGTCTTCGATGCCGCCGAGGAGGGCGGAGCGATCCTGCTCTTCGACGAAGCGGACGCGCTCTTTGGCAAGCGGAGCGAGGTGAAAGACAGCCACGACCGCTATGCCAATATCGAGGTGAGCTATCTGCTCCAGCGCATGGAGGCCTATCGGGGTCTGGCGATTCTGACGACGAACATGAAGAACGCGCTGGATAGCGCCTTCCTGCGCCGTATCCGCTTCGTGGTGCAGTTCCCGTTCCCGGACCTCGCCCAGCGGATGGAAATCTGGCGGCGCATCTATCCCGCGGCGACGCCAACGCGCGGGCTGGATGCGGCGAAGCTGGCGCGGCTCAATATCGCGGGTGGGAATATCCGCGCCATCGCGCTCAATGCGGCGTTTCTCGCGGCGGATGCCGGCGAGCCGGTGACGATGGCGCACCTGCTGCGGGCGGCGCGCACCGAGTTCGACAAGCTGGAGAAGCCGCTGACCGAAGCGGAGATCGGAGGCTGGTCATGAGCGAGCACGAGTCTCCGCTGCCGGCGGCGCGGCACACACCGGGTATGGCTCCGGCAGGCGCTTCGGCAAGTGGCGCGAGGTCCCAACCGATCGCTCCGGTCACTCCGGCCACTCCGGTCGCTCCACGCGCGAATGTCGAGCTGCATATCGAGGAGCTGGTGCTGCATGGGTTCCCGGCGGGCGCGCGCCACACGATAGGCGACGCGGTGCGGCGCGAGCTGGCGCGCTTGCTCGCCGAGGGCGGCATCTCGCCGACACTCACGAGCGCGGGCAAAGTGCCGCGCGTGGATGGCGGCGCGTTTCAGATGGCGCCAGACGCGACGCCGGATGCCATCGGCGCGCGGGTGGCACAGGCGATCCACGGAGGGCTGCGGCGATGAGCAGAGGTAGCCTGGAACGCCAGAGAAGGGCGCCGACATCATCCACGATACCGTCCAGGGCGCCGGTGGTGGGTCGCGCTGCGCAACAGCGAGCGGGGCGGACCGAGGCGCCGGGTCGGATGCCGCCGGTCGTGCGGGAGACGCTACGCGCGCCGGGAGAAGCCCTTGACCTCGGCACACGCACGGCGATGGAGCGGCGCTTCGGCCACGATTTCAGCCAGGTGCGCATCCACACCGACGCGCGAGCCGCCGAGTCCGCCGAGTCAATACATGCGGCGGCGTATACGCTCGGCCAGGACGTGGTGTTTGGCGCGGGCCGATATTCACCCGCCACTGGTGAGGGGCAGCGGCTGCTGGCACATGAGCTGGCGCACACTGTTCAGCAACGCGCCATACCGGTTTCCAGCCATCCAGGAGGAGTCTCGCAGCCGCCAGACGCGGAAGAACGTGAAGCGGAGACGGCGGCTGAGTCTGTGACGCACGGGGGCCAGCCGGTGTTGCGCACGACGGCGTCGCCCGTCGTGCGGCGCCAGGCACTTCCAGGTCACGCGGATCTTGGTGAGGTTTCCTTCGATCTCGCGGAGTCGGCTTCGCCGCATCTGGCGAGCGCCATCGGATCGGTCGGGATAGATGGCTTCGAGGTTGACAGCGATGTGCTGAGTGACGCCAACAAGAAGAAGCTGCAAGACACGGCGCGGAATATACCGACACTCCTTAGAACCTATCCACTCTCCACGATGCGGGTTATCGGCTACGCTGACGCTCCTGGAAAGGAAAGCCGTAACCAGGAGCTGGGCCAGAAGCGCGCCGAAGCTGTTCGTCAGGCGCTGGTCACGATGGGGGTGCCAGATGCTTTGATCGTGACGGAAAGCAAAGGGGAGAACGAGCTGCTCGTCAAGACGAACAACTATGAGCCGAAGAATCGCCGTGTTGAAGTCCTGTTCGAGCCGAGAAAGTCGAATATCAAGTTCCCAACGTTGCAGCCTCCCGCGCTGGGAGGCGGCGCGGCCAGAGAAGGGCGTGGCGGCAACCCACCCTTTGATCCTCGTATTCCTTTGAAGCCGCCGGCAGAGCCGCCTTCCGGGCTGCCACCGGACTTTTGGAAGCCGCTTCCTCCGCCCATCAAGGGCACTCAAAAGTCGGTTGCCGACGTCCTCAATGACGTGGCGGACAAAGTTACGAAGCCGATCATTGACGCGCTCCCTGAACGTATGCGAGGGGATGCGCGAGATCTGGTCCACAAGCTTGTCGAGAAGGGCGAAGAATCACTCGTTGATAGCGCGGTGGACGCGGCGTCGGGCCTCGATGACCAGACAAAGGCGGCGTTGAAGGCAACTATCAAGGCGGTTATCAAGCAGAAGCCGGGACAATAAATAGCAAACAGGAACAGGAGCAGGCAGATGAGCGAGCAGGTGATGGCGGCGCCGCAGCCGGCGCCGGCGCAGACCCGCGCGC
>CAZYCD010000359.1:0-2924 GCA_964645345.1 uncultured Micromonosporaceae bacterium | reverse complement strand
CGGTGCGCTGGGTGCACTCCGCCGAGGTACCCGACATCGCCAGCCTGCTGCGCGGCGGTGAACTGGTGCTCACCACCGGCATCGGACTGCCGGCAGACGACGCCGGGCTGCGCCGGTTCGTCACGGAGCTGGCCGAGGTGCAGTGCGCCGGGCTCGTCGTCGAGCTGGGGCGCCGGTACGCCGACTCGGTGCCCCGGTGCATGGCGGCCACCGCGCAGCGGCTCGGGCTCCCGCTCGTCGAGCTGCGCCGGCCGACCCCGTTCGTACCGGTGACCGAGGCGGTACACGCCCTGATCGTGGACGCGCAGGTCGGCGAGCTGCGGGCAACCGAGGAGATCCACCAGCGGTTCACCGAGCTGTCCGTGGAGGGCGCCGAACCGGCCGAGGTGGTAGCGCAGGCCGCCGGGCTCTGCGGCTGCCCGGTAGTGCTGGAGAACCTGGGCCGCCAGGTGCTCGCCTACGACGCCGCGGGGGACCGGGCCGAGCTGCTGCTGGACGGCTGGGAGCAGCTTTCGCGCCGGATCAGCGTGGCCGGCCGCACCGGGTACGACCCGGACGCCGGCTGGCTGGCCACCACCGTCGGGGCGCGCGGCCAGGACTGGGGCAGGCTGCTGCTGCGCTGGCCGGCCTCGGGTGCGGCCGCCGGCGCCGCGGCCCCGCCGGTACGGCTGTCGATCCTGCTCGAGCGGGCCGCCTCCGCGCTGGCCCTGGGACGGCTGATCCGCCGGGACGAGGAGGGGCTTGAGCGGCAGACCCACCGCACGGTACTCAGCGCGCTGCTGGACCACACGGTACCGGTGGACGAGGCGGTGGTACGGGCCAAGGCGCTGGGGGTACCGCTGGACCGCCGGCGGCTGGTCGGGGTGACCGTGTGCTACCGGCCCGGGCGCGGCGGCGGGGCGGAGTCCGGCGGCCCCGCGGCGGCGCAGGCCCGCCTACGCGACCTGGCCGAGGCGGTGGCGGCGGCGCTGCGCGAGGCGCGCCTGGACGGCCTGGTCAGCCAGCTCGACGACCAGTCCGTGGGCGTCCTGCTGTCGGTGCCGCGGCGGGACGAGGAGGATTCCGCGCTGTCGATGCTGGCGACGGCCGTACGCCGGGGCCGGGAGGGGCTGGTGATCGCGGCCGGCTCCGGGGTGGACAGCCCCCGGGAAGCGCGGCGGTCGCTGGTCGAGGCCCGTCAGGTGGCCGACGCGGCGCGGCACGATCCCCGGCCGGTACCGGTGTTCCGGCTGCCGCACGTGGGGGTCGTGGGGCTGGTGCAGTTGCTGCGCGACGACCCCCGCCTGCAGGTCTTCGTCGAACGGGAACTGGGCGCCCTGCTGGCGCACGACGCGGCCCATCCCCGGGACCAGTTGCTGGGCTCGTTGCGCGCGTACCTGGACAGCGGGCGCAACAAGTCGCTCGGCGCGGCCGCGGCGCACCTGTCGCGGCCGGCGTTCTACGAGCGGCTGGCGCGCATCGGCCGGATTCTCGGCGCCGACCTCGACTCCGTCGAGGCGTGCCTGTCGTTGCATGTCGCTCTGGTGGCTCTGGATGCGGTCAGAGACCGGGGTGGCCTCCGACCCCGTTGACGCAGGGGCCGGAGACCGCAAGTACAGCGGAGCGGTCAGCGGTCGAAGCGACCGGCCTGCACCGCGCCGATGAACTCCTGCCAGGCTTGCGCGGGGAAGGCCAGCACCGGACCGCCGCGGTCCTTGGTGTCGCGGACCTGTACGGTCCCGGCCGCCCTGCGAACCTCCACACAGGAGCCGTTGGTGCTGCTCCGCGTGCTCTTGCGCCACTCTCCATCGAGCACGGACACTGCCGCGCCTCCTCGAAGGAATCAGGTCAGCTCTTCGATCGCCCGTTGAATGCGAGTCCTGGACTCCGAAGGGCTGAGTGCGTTGGCCAAAAGGTGATCAAAGACCACGTTATACCATCGTGCATCTTCGGACTCAACGAAGATATCGCTCGTAACGCCCTCGACGTACACGACGTCGGTGTCGTCCTCGACGGGGAACTTGATGACGGTAAATGAACCGACCATCCCCGGGTGTGCGCCGGCGGCGAAGGGGAGGACCTGTACGGTGACGTTGGGTAAATCAGTTGCTTCAAGCAAGTACCGCAATTGACCGCGTAAGACATCACCTCCGCCAATCCGCCGATAGAGCACGGACTCATCAAAGATCGCCCATAGCTCCAACGGACGGTCCCGGCGGGAGGTTTCGGGGCGGCCGGACGATTCTGATCTCGCGCCGAGCAGGCTCTCCTGGCGGGCCAGCCGCACTTTGATGCGGCGCTCCATGGCGTCGTGGTCGAGTGTCGGCAGGGCGGCGTGGAACAGCGCGCGGGCGTAGTCCTCGGTCTGCAGCAGCCCGTGCACGGTCAGCGTCTCGTACACCTGCAGCTTCACGGCCTCGGCCTCGAACCCGATGTAGGTGGCGTACGGGCCGGACAGCGAGTCGGCGTACTTGCTCCACCAACCGCGCTGCTTGCCCTCGCGGGCCAGGGCGGCGAGCTCCTCGCGTACCGCGGAGTCGGTTACCCCGAAGACGTTGAGCAGGTCGGCGAGGTCGCGGCCGCGCAGCCCCACCCGGCCGGTCTCCACCCGGCTGACCCAGGAGCCGGAGCGCTCCACCGCGGCGCCGACCTGTTCGCCGGTGAGCCCCTGCCGTTCGCGCAGGCCGCGGAGGATCAGTCCGAGGCGCCGGCGCCGAACCGTGGGGCTTCCATCGCGGCCGGACGTATGGGACGCCCCGGCCAGGTGGCGCACATCAGCCATGGCGGACAGTGTGCTCGCCGCTGCGATCCGCAAGCAAGAGTGTCGCGAACCGAACGTTCAACTTGCAAATGCAGTTTTCTTCTGCGAGCCTGGACGCAAGGAATCACCGCTTGTCTATGCCGACATGCAGAGCGTGATGGTTGCGCCGGTGTGGTTCCCCGGG
>CAZYCD010000358.1:0-2937 GCA_964645345.1 uncultured Micromonosporaceae bacterium | reverse complement strand
TAATTTAAGAGCAGAACACCACGGAACATTGAATTCTGAGATTCTCGCCGATGGATTCAACCTACGGATCGGGACGAAAATACGAATTACGCGACCTAATGCAATTTTATGTATCTAATCAGTCGTTCTAATTCCCAGAAATCTGCAATCATGTTTTCGCCCAGGACCGAGACCGAGCATGACCAAACCAATTTTGCTGAGTGTGGATGACGACGCTGATGTTTTGCGGGCGATCGAACGTGATCTTCGTTCCCAATATGGCGCTCAATATCGGGTTATGGGAAGCGACTCTCCCACAGCCGCACTCGATCTGCTGAAGGAACTGAAGGTACGCAACGATAGTGTGGCTCTGCTGCTCGTGGACCAGCGCATGCCGCGCATGGATGGAGTCGAATTTCTGCGCGAGGCCACGGACATCTTCCCCGCAGCCAAACGCGCTCTGCTTACCGCCTACGCGGACACCAACGCGGCGATCAGCGCTATCAATGAAGCCGCCATTAATTACTTTTTCTTAAAGCCGTGGGATCCTCCTGCCGAGCACCTGTATCCGCAGCTCGACGATCTGCTCGACGACTGGCAAGCTTCTTACCGTCCACCGTTTCAAGGAATTCGCGTGCTGGGCACACGCTGGTCGCCGCGATCTTATGAGTTGCGGGACTTCCTGGCGCGCAATCATGTCCCCTACCAATGGATCGATGTCGAGCTTTCCGCCAATGATCCGGAAACCAAGCAGCTTCTGGAAGCTCTTGGCCCCGAGGCCGCCAATCTTCCGGTCGTGCTGTTCCCAGATGGGACGAAGCTTCTCGAGAGTGTTCCGGCGCAAGTCGCGCAAAAAGTCGGGCTGCGCACGCGCGCCCAAACCAGCTTTTATGATTTGGCCATCGTCGGCGGCGGACCAGCCGGCTTGGCTGCCGCCGTCTACGGAGCCTCTGAAGGTCTGCATACTGTAATCATCGAGCGCGAAGCTCCCGGTGGTCAGGCCGGCATGAGTTCCCGAATTGAGAATTATCTTGGATTTCCCACCGGGCTCAGTGGCGGTGACCTCGCCCGGCGCGCCGTAGTGCAGGCGACGCGGTTCGGAGTCGAAATTCTGGCTCCGCAGGAAGCGGTTAGCGTACGAACCGAAGCGTCGTACCGAATCATGAAGTTGGCGGATGACAGCGAGATCTCGTGCCATGCCTTGATGATCGCGACCGGAGTGCAGTGGCGACGGTTGGAAGCTCCGGGAATAGACAGGCTGCAGGGTGCGGGAGTCTATTATGGCGGCGGCGCTACCGAAGCATTGTCGTGCAAAGATGAGATCGTCTATGTAGTGGGTGGCGCGAATTCAGCAGGCCAGGCGGCAATGAACTTTGCCAAATACGCAGAGCGCGTCATTATTCTCGTGCGCGGCGACTCGCTTTCCAGCACCATGTCGCAATACTTGATCGACCAGATTCAACATACATCCAACATTCAGTTGTGGACGCATGCCAGCGTCGCGGAGGCGCACGGCCAAACGCATCTCGAAGAAATTTCGGTGCTCTGTTCCGATACGGGCAAAATCGAACGCGTGCCGGCCAGTGCAATGTTTATCTTCATCGGCGCCTTGCCGCGGACCGATTGGCTGGGGAACGTAGTCCAGCGCGATGAACGCGGTTTTCTGCTCACAGGTCCCGATCTCCTGCACGACGGACAGCGCCCGAAAGGATGGCAACTCGACCGAGACCCGTTTCTCCTCGAGACCAATGTGCCCGGCATCTTTGCCGTCGGCGACGTGCGCCACGGTTCCATCAAGCGCGTAGCTTCGGGAGTGGGCGAAGGATCGGTGGCGGTGCAGTTCATCCATCAGTACTTGAGCAAGGTGTAAATGGTCGAGAAATCCGAATTACGTCGTGTTCCGGCATTCGCTGATCTGCCCGACGACCAGCTCGACTGGTTCCTCAGCCACGCGCAGGAAATGCATCTGGCGGCGGGAGAAACATACATTCGCGCAGGTGATCCGGCGGATTGGATGTTCGTTATTCTCGAAGGGCAAATCCAGTTTCGCGGCGAATTCGGCGGCGAAACGATCATCATCACGATTAAACCCGGCGATGTCACCGGGATGCTGCCCTTCTCACGCATGAAACACTTCGGCGTCAGCGGCCGCGCTATCACGGAAGGGCGCATCCTGAAGTTCGCGGCTTCGCTGTTTCCCGAGCTCGTGCAAAAGATGCCGGAGCTGACCACGCGGCTGGTAGCTCTGATGTCCGACCGGATTCGGGAAATCACCCGCATCGAACAGCAGCGGGACCGCCTGGTTTCATTGGGAAAACTCTCTGCTGGACTCGCCCATGAACTCAACAATCCCGCGTCCGCAGCGACCCGCGCGACCAGTCAGCTGCGAACCATTCTCAAGAAGATCAGAGATGCGAGTCTCGAACTAGGAAGGCGTGATTTGACTTCCGTGCAGAAAGCGGAGATCGAAAAGCTTGAAGCGACGTTCACGCAACCGGATGTAGTTCCACCCAATGCGCTGACCATCAACGATCTCGAAGATCAGATCGATTCTGTGCTGCGCAGTCACGGGCTGAACGACCTGTGGCAACTGGCCGCCAGCCTGGCGCGAAGAAATATCAAGCCGGCGGTTCTCGAATCGCTGTTCGAAAAGCTCGACGCGGATACGGCCCGAGCCGCTTTGATCAGGATCGCCGCGTCGGTGGAGATCGCGAATCTGCTGAATGAAATCGAGAGCAGCACCGCGCGCATTTCCGATCTTGTCCGGGCAATTAAAGAATACACCTACATGGACCAGGCGCCCGTACAGAACGTGGATGTCGTAAAGAGCCTGGAGACCACCCTCACCATTTTGAATCACAAGCTGAAGCATGGAGTGGTGGTACATCGCGATTATCAGCCGGTTCTTCTGGTGAATTCGTTCGGGAGCGAGCTAAACCAGGTCTGGACGAATATCAT
>CAZYCD010000357.1:0-2945 GCA_964645345.1 uncultured Micromonosporaceae bacterium | reverse complement strand
CTGGCGAACGGCGGCAGCTTCACGGTGACGCTCGTGGTTACGGTTACGGCGCGCAACGGAACGACCGTCTCCGATACGGCGAGCGTAAGCGCGACGACACAGGATCCCAACACGGCGAACAACTCGGCATCGGTGACGACGTCGGTCAGCAAGCATTGATGCTGACATCGGCGTAATACTGGGTCACATGGGGAGAAAGCAAGCGTAAGCGGCCATGCTCGTTGATTGATGCGTGGCCGCTTACGCGCGCAGCGTACCGGCGAGGCTGTCCAGCCAGGCGAGCGTCGCTTCCGTCTGGGAGATGCGATGGCCCAGCGCGAGACGGCGCAGACTGAGAGGATCGCCGTTGGCGGCGGCCTGCGCGCGCAGGCGCTCCAGCCGGGCGGCGGTGGCGGCGCGCTGGCGGGCGACGAGCGTGGCGGCGAACGCGCGGTCGCGCTCGATGGCGAATGCGAGCTTGAGCAGGAAGTCCAGACGGATATCGCGCGTGGCGGCGACCGGCTCGGCCAGCCAGCGATCGAACGCGCGCGCTCCCTCGGAGGTGAGCGCGAAGACCCGGCGCGTGCGGGCGGTGCCGGCAGCCTCATCGCGCGGCACGAGCCAGCCGAGCCGTTCCAGCTTATGCAGGTATGCGTACATCTGGCTCATCTTGAGGCGCAGGATGGGGCCGAGGTGTCCGTCCGGGGCAAACGCGGCGGCGAGCCGATAGCCGTGGCATGGCCCCTCCCGCAGCAGGCCGAGCAGGGCGTATTCGGCGGCGTCATGGCGTGGCGAGTCGCTTTCTTCCGCGCGGATATCGCCACTGGGCGGCTCACCAACGGCGCGGGCGGCGTCGGAGGCGACTATAGGTTCACTCATGCACTGCCTCCTCATGCGCGATGGGAAAGATTGCCGTATTGGAGACGAGGCGTGCCGCGTTGGCGGGAACGTGGAGCATAAGAGAGTCGCCCACGACGGCTTCCAGCGCGGCCCACTCGCGGCGGGAACAGGTGACGCTGACGGGGTCCGCGTGCTCTGGCGCACCCGCCAGCGCCACGCGCACGATGAAAAATGATCCGGCGTCTGTGACGGACCGCAGAGCGGCGCGCAAAAAGCTGCCTTCAGGCGGTGATGCGGGACGCTGCCGGGCGTCCGCGCGCGACAGCTCCAGGCGATCCGCGCAGAGGGCAAGGGCGGATGCGTTGGTGGCGAGGTCGGATGACGAGGCACTATAGCTATAGGATGAAGACGGGCGCCCGGCGGACGCCTCTACACCGCCTGCCAAGTGCGGGGAAGGTGACAGGGGGTCCGCTGTTTCGCCGGGGAGCATGAGCGACTGGCCGCAAGAAAGCGTGACGCTCCGGCACGTGCCGGCGCGCTCGGCGCGGGCGATGGGCAGCACATTGCGCCAGCCCAGCAGCAGCGCGGCATCCGTCGTAGGCGGTGAGGCGAGCGCATCCGCGAGAGTACCCTCAGCGGCGACGCGGCCCGCGACGAGTACGACGAGCCGGTCCGCCAGGGCGCGGGCTTCGCTCAGATCGTGCGTGACGACGAGCGCCGGAATCCCGCTCTCCCGGATGACGGCGCGCAGGTCATCCTGCACCGCCGTGCGAGTGGGCGCGTCGAGCGCACCAAGCGGCTCATCCAAGAGGAGCGCCTCAGGGTCGGCAGCCAGCGCGCGCGCCAGCGCCACGCGCTGCTGCTGGCCGCCAGAGAGCTGGCGCGGCCAGCGGTCCGCGAAGCCGGGGAGGCGGACGAGAGCCAATAGCTCCGCGACACGCGCGTCACGCGCGGCTTTCGCGGCATGATCCCAGGGAGTGCGCGGCGCGGGCAGCGCATAGGCGATATTGCCGGCGACGGTCAGGTGGGGGAAGAGCGCGTAGGACTGCGGGACATAGCCGACGCCGCGCAGGCGGGGCGGCAGCGAGACACCGCGCGACGTATCAGCCAGGAGGCGCTTGTTGAGGCTGATCGTGCCGGAAGAGAGCGGCATGAGGCCGGCGATGGCTTGCAGCAGCAGGCTTTTGCCGGCGCCGGAAGGGCCAAAGAGGACCGTCAGCCCCGGCGGGATGGCGAATTCAGCGCGAAGGGTAAATCCGGGAAGGCGCACGCCAGCGGCGACGCGAAGTCCGTTGGTCATGGGCGTGCCCCTGGGATGCGACTGCGCGCGGTGGCGAGCATCGCCGCGCCGATGGCGATGACGCTGGCGAGCAGCGCCAGCAGCGCGAGCGGCAGCGCCGCCGGGACGCCGAGTCCCGTGAGCTGCACGTAGACGTAGACGGGCAGCGTGTAGGGGTGGTAGGCGAGAACGGCGGTCGCGCCGAACTCGCCCATCGCGCGCAGCCAGGTGAGGATGAGGCCGGCCAGCACTCCGCCACCCGCCTGCGGCAGGCTGACCGTCCAGAAGACACGCCAGCGCGAGGCGCCGAGCGTCTCCGCGACGCGCTCGGTGGCGGGGTCCACGGCCTCGAAGGCGGCGCGGCCCGCGACGATGGCGAAAGGCGCCGCGACGAACGTCTGTGCGAGGATGACACCCGCGAAGGAGCTATCCAGCTCGAAGCCGTGGCTGGCCGCGAACCCGCCGACGGGGCCATAGGGACCATAGATGAGGAGCTGGACGATGCCGCTGACGACGGCGGGGAAGACCAGCGGCACATAGACCAGAAACGTGACGACGGGGCGCAGCCGGAAGCGGCGATGCGCCAGCACGTAGGCCAGCGGCACGCCAAAGAGGGCGATCAAGAGCGTGGAGACCGTGGCGCCGGCAAGCGAAGTGGCGAGCGCGCTCGTGGCGATTGGGTCGGCCAGGGCGGCGGGCACGTCTTGCCACGGCTCGACGACGAGCAGGTTGATGATGGGCAGCGCGAGATAGACGAACGCGGCGGCGGCCAGCAGCCAGAAGACGGCGGCAGTGGCGTCGCGCCGGGGGCGAGCGCCATCAAATGTCGCTATCGCTTCCGTATGCT
>CAZYCD010000356.1:0-2965 GCA_964645345.1 uncultured Micromonosporaceae bacterium | reverse complement strand
TCTTCGGCACCCTCATCTCGATGGCCATCATCAACCAGCCAAACGCCGGCATCCTTACCATGGATGCTGTCGTCAAGCGCCCCGTCGTCATTGACGATGCCATCGCCATCCGCTCGATGATGTATATGTCCCTCTCGTTCGATCACCGTGTGCTGGATGGCCTCACTGCGGCGCGATTCCTTGGCTCAATCAAGCGCCGCCTGGAAAGCTGGGGACCGGACATTGATGTGTACTAATTCCTGGTCTGCGCAAGGGGGCTTTTAGTGCATACCGCTTCCTATTCCTAGTCCGCGCATGTGGACTTCGTGGCTGGAAGCCATCCAGGCGTGGGTTCAACCGCCGGCCTGGTCATAAGAAAGACAGCCCACTGGTAGCAGCACTACCAGTGGGCTGTTTCGTGTATGTGAACCCGCGAGTGGCGCGGGTGGTGTACGCCGTTGTACGCCGTTGTACGCCGTGAACGAGAATTTCTAGCTCGCCGCGACCGCCTCTCGGGAAGTGCGGTTCGCCCCCACTACCGCGCGAAGAATCTCAAAGTCGCGCGTCGCGAGATCTTGTTGGTACCACTCATACGTCTTACGCAGCGGGAGATTGAAATCGGGATGATACGCCTCGATATAGAAGCCCATCCCCGTGCGGCCCATCCGCGCTTCCGCCCCCGTCTGCTCGTTCCGATAATACAGTGACATACCCTTCTCTCACCTCGAACGAAATACTCTCGTGCGAGGGGTAATGCTAACAGCACATTGCCCATCACCAACATTTATCTTATCACATCCCGCGCCATGCAACACCCCGCCCATTCTGGCTAGACCCCGGATTCTCCCCGATTCTTCGCCCACTTTTCCATCTTCGCAATCCGCCTGCCACCAGTTACCTTTGTGCTATAATTCCGTGCGCATCCCGCCTACAGAAAGGTACGTTTCGTATGGAGACCTCTTCCGCCGCCACGCGCATCCTCGTCTGTGTCGCGTGGCCCTACGCCAAGAGCAGCACGCATGTTGGGCAGGTCGTCGGCTCGTTTCTGCCTGGCGACATCTTCGCCCGCTACCACCGCCTCGCCGGCAATGCCGTCCTCATGGTCTCCGGGAGCGACATGCACGGCACACCGATCACCGTTGATGCCGACAAAGAAGGCATCTCGCCGCGCGAGCTGGCCGAGCGTTACCATGCCCAGATCGTCGAGATTCTGGATCGCCTCGGCGTCTCCTTCGACCTCTATACCAAGACGACGACCGAGAACCACTACGAGCAGACCCAGCAGTTCTTCTTGCGCCTTTTGGAGCACGGCTACATCTTCAAAGACGAGATGGAGTCGCCATACTGCCCAACCGACAAGCGCTTCCTACCGGATCGCTACGTCGGCGGCACCTGCCCCTATTGCGGATTCGAGGACGCTCGCGGTGACCAGTGCGACAACTGCGGGCGCACCTTGGACCCGGTGCAGCTCCTCGATCCGTTCTGCCGCCTCGACGGCAATCGTGGAATCGAGATTCGTACCACCGAGCACTTTTTCCTGGATCTCCCAAAGCTCCAGGAGCCGCTGCGCGAGTGGCTCCAGACCAACAAAGACCACTGGCGCCCCAATACGCTCAACTTCGCGCTTAACTGGATCAAAGAGGGCCTGAAGCCACGCGCCATCACGCGCGACCTCGATTGGGGCGTGCCGATCCCGCTGCCAGGCTATGAGGGCAAGCGCATCTACGTCTGGTTCGATGCCGTTATCGGCTACTACTCCGCCAGCATCGAGTGGGCACAACGCTCCGGCGACCCGGACGCCTGGAAACGCTGGTGGGTGCTTGGGCCGAACGGCGAGGAGCCTTCGCGCTCGTACTACTTCATCGGCAAGGACAACGTCGCGTTCCATGCCATCATCTGGCCCGCGATGCTGATGGGCTTCGGTGGCCTCGCTCTGCCGTACGATGTCCCCGCCAGCGAGTTCATGACCATGGGCGGCTTCAAGGCATCGAACAGCCGAGGCAATGTCATCAGAACGGGTGACGTGCTGGACACGTACGGCCCCGACCCCGTGCGCTACTACCTCACCAGCACGATGCCGGAAGGTCGCGATACCGACTTCACCTATGACGAGCTGGTGCGGCGCAATAACGATGAGCTGGTTGCCGCGTACGGCAATGCCGCCCATCGCATCCTGACCTTCACTCAGCGCAACTTCGAGGGGAAAGTGCCTGAGCCGGGTCCGCTTGGCCCGGCGGATGACGCCATGCTCGCCGAGCTGCGGCGCGGCTTTCTTGCCGTCGCCCAGGCGATTGAGGTAGTGCGCCTGCGTGATGGGCTGAGTGAGGCCATGAGTGTCGCGCGGGCGGCGAATCGCTACCTGGACGAGCAAGCGCCCTGGAAGCGCATCAAGACGGACCGGCAGGCGGCAGCCACGACGGTCTACACGATGATCCAGGTGCTTAACGGCCTGAAGGTGCTGTTCGCGCCCTATCTCCCCTTCTCGTCGCAGCGCCTGCACGAGCTGCTCGGCAACTCTGGCGACGTGACAGCGTGTCGCTGGCAGCCGGAGTCGGTGCCCGCTGGCCGTGTGCTTCCGCCGCCAACACCGCTCTTCGCGAAGTTAGACGCGCCCACGCCCGAGCTAGTAGCCGACGCCTAGCCATGCCGGTTGTCGTCGGCATTGACCTTGCCGCCGGGCGCGGCATCACCGAAGTCGCGGCTCTCGTCCTCGAGGACGAGAGCCGCATCCCAGTTTTCGACGCCGCCAGCTATCGCAAAGTCACGAGCGATGACGAGATTGCGGCTGTCGTGGCGACCGCCCGTCCCGATGTCGTCGCCATTGATGCCCCCCTCTCCCTCCCGCGCGTCGTCATGCGCGGACTCAACCCACAAAGCCACGAACCAGTCTCTCAGTCTCCTCCCGTGTCCACCAGCCCATATACCCGCGCGGCGGAGCGCGACCCCATCTGGTCCACTTTGGGCATCCGGCCGTTTCCCGTCTCCT
>CAZYCD010000355.1:0-2985 GCA_964645345.1 uncultured Micromonosporaceae bacterium | reverse complement strand
CCGGCGTGGGTGGCGAAGCCGGGGTAGGGCAGGTTCTGGCCGTAGAAGCCGGTGATGGCGGTGGGTACCGCGATGATCGCGGCCCAGCTGGTGACCTTCTTCATGATCAGGTTCATCCGGTTGGCCTGCACGGTCAGGTTCGTTTCGACGATCGTGGTGACCAGGTCCCTCAGCGATTCGGTCCATTCGGTGGCGCGCAGCACGTGGTCGTAGACGTCCTGGTAGCAGGGGCCATCGCGGGTTGCACGATGGCCAGGTCGCGCCGGACCAGCGTGTTGAGAACCTCGCGCATGGGCAGCACCACCCGGCGCAGGCGTGTAGCGCGTCTTCGATGGCCAGTTCGTGCAACCCGAACTCGTCGCCGATCATGTCGACGTCGGCCTGGCTCGGGCCGCACAGGTCCAGCCAGATCACCGACCCCTCGATCTCGAGGTGCTCGGAGACGTCGGCGACGGGAAAGTCGGTCAGCGCCAGTGTACCGTCCCGGTACAGCCGGGTACGCACCGCCGTCTCGCGCCCCGCCACCTCAGGCCCGGACCTGTCACGCCGTGCGTCCAGCGGCGACAAGGGGTTTCGGGGCAGCGGGCGCGGCGGCGCCGGGCTGGACGGTATCGAGGTTGACCTCACCTGACCGGGGCCTGTCCGGGCACGATCAACCCTTTCGGTTGGTGGCCGTTGATCCGGCCGCCTTCGGATTCCCAGACGTCCTCGGCTGGCGGCTGCCCGCGCGGCTGGCTGGGTGCCCGGGTGGCGACGGCGGCCATGATGGCGGCGGGCCGCAGCGTGGGGTCGCCGTCGGTCGCCATGGTCGCTGCGGCCGCGGCCCTTGCGGCGGAAGTATCGGGGTCGACCACCAGCAGGTCGACGCGCTGGTCGGTCGCGGTGGTGGCGATCAGCAGGTTGGTGTCCAGAGTGGTGAACCAGCCCAGCCGCACGGTGCGCCCGGCAACGCTGACGCGGCGGGGGTGCTCGTCCCAGGCCCGGGGGTTGAGCATGATCCGGGTGACCGGCACCTGCCGGTCATCCAGCGTGATGATGAGATTCGTCAACTCGGTCACGGTGGTGCGCGAGCGCGGCCACCAGGCACCGTCGAGGATCGTGCGGACGGATGGATCCTGGCGCCAGTCCAGCCGCGGCGTGACCGCCGGCAGCGTCGAGATCCACGTCGTGCGGTCGTGGGCGAGGGCCATCACACACCCGCCGGCTTGCGTGACTCGGAAGGGGTCTGCGCCGCGGCGATGCGGCGAGGATGTCGGGCGGCCATGAGGCGCAGCTGCACGACGCGGACCACGGTTGGTACGGCTACCAGCAGCATTCCGGAGATCGCCGACAGGACCAGCGCGACGCCCATCGGCAGGTGACCGTGGGCGCCCATGAAGTTCACATCCGAACGCTGGCCGTTCTGCAGGATGAAGATCATGAGTAGCAGGATTACGACGGCGGAGACCACCAGCAGCACCCGCAAGCCGCCGGCGCGGCTCCGCGGGAGCCGGTGGGGATGCTGGGTGTCCGGGCTGTCCACCGGGATCGGCGGTATGTTCGGCCGCGGGGTGGGGATTGGGTTTGGGCTGTGGCTGGTTGGCTTGGTCACGGGATCACGGCCTATCCATGGCATCGCTGTGCAGGCGTATGAGGTGGTCGATGCGTCCGGCGCCGCAAGGACAATGGTGGTTGGGCGTGCGTGGCCAGGTAGCCACACAGGGCCCGGACCGATGGTGATGAGTGCCGAGGTCGTGACCGGACCCGGCGGACAGGGCGCGATCGTCAACGGACGATGGGAGCGTGCCCCGATCCGTTCTTGCCAGATGAGGCGGACAGGATCGATACGGCATTGCCGGTCGAACAGGTGCCCACTCATGGCACCCCGAGTTGTCGGAGGGTGCGTCCACCGGCGGTGGACTGTCTCGCCACCGGGGACTCGGGCAACACCTTGAGTGTACGCCGCCACGGCGCTGACAGCCCTTTCCGTACCGGGCGGACTCCCCGGGACGCGGTCGCGTGGATCACCCGTCACCGAACGCCTGTGACGGCCCGTACCCTCAGACCATCGAACTCGACTCCCGGCACGCGTACCTGAGGTGGCTGTGAACCTGAACGACGCGGACGACATCGTCGACGTGCTATTGGACCAACATCGACAGCTCGCGCAGCTGTGTACACGGGTGCTGGCGGCAACCGGCCCGGACAAGAAGAGGCTCTTCGGCGACCTCGCGATGCTGATGCACGTGCACGAACTCGGTGAGCAGGCGGTCGTACACCCAGTCACCCTCGACCACACCCAGCGCGGCGGCGACCTGGTCGCAGGGGCATGCACGACGGAGGAGGACCGAGCCCGATGGGCCATCCTCGACCTACAAGGCCTCGGCGTGGACCATCCGAGCTTCACGGCGAAATTCGCCGCCTTCCACCAAGCTGTCCTCGACCACACGGCGCACGAGGAGCGCGACGAGTTCCCTCTGCTCCGCCGGTACGTTCCGACGCAACGGCTGCACACTATGGCGAACGAGCTTCGTAACGTCCAGACGATGTCGTGACGCGGGACCGGGCCCTGCCGACCACCTGTGGCGTTTGTCGTCGCCGTCGGCCGGGAAGGCGGTCGCCGGTGTCTTGCAGTCTTGTGGGCGTGGGTGCTACACCTGTGTTAGCACTCCCGTCTTGCGAGTGCTAACCAGTGGGATGAGGCACCCCGGCTAGGCTCGCCGCGCGGTCAGTCGCGGCTCGTCCCGGTCAGTGCTGTCGTTCAGCACCACGATGCAGAGGACGACGCAGATGGCCAAGTTGATAGTTTTCGGTGAAGTGGCCCGTCGCGGCCTGGAGCGCGGCATGAACATCCTCGCTGACACGGTGAAGGTGACGCTGGGCCCGAAGGGCCGCAACGTCGTGTTGGACAGGAACTGGGGTGCCCCCACCATCACCAACGATGGTGTGAGCATCGCCAAGGAGATCGAGCTCGAAGACCCGTACGAGAAGATCGGCGCCGAGCTG
>CAZYCD010000354.1:0-3009 GCA_964645345.1 uncultured Micromonosporaceae bacterium | reverse complement strand
CGCCGTGTGTCCGTGTGGAGGTGAGAGACCTGCACCGTTGGGCTGTCGCAGCAGCTGGTGAAGCTGGGGGCGGCCGCGCCTTGGAGGTGCGAGGCCGGGTGGGAGCAGCCCTGACAACGACGGAAAGGGCCGGTACTGCCAGACGGCTCTAACCTCCTAAATTTGGCCGACCCATGCCTGGGTCGAGCGGGCCGCCCGGTTGCTGGCGAGGGCGACGGCGCCCAGCAGGAGCGTGGCGATCAGCAGCGCCCGCTGCAGGGAGCGTTCGGCGGTGTCCTCGCGCCCTCTGCCCTGGGCACCATGGTGAGCACGTTCACCGACCCGCGCGAATGGGGCAGGGCATTCGGCGTCTTCGGCTCCGTCGCGGCCGGCGGCAGCGCCGTCGGGCTGACCCTAGGCGGGGTGAGGCCTGCCATCCTCCAACGCCGCGCGGTCCCAGCCGGCCAGGTCTGCGGCAGCTGCGTAGGCCGCGTCCAGGAAGTCGGCCAGCACCCGGTCCGGGTCAGACGCCGCGGCGACGGCCTCGTACGGAAGCAGGAACTCGCCAGCGGCGTAGCCGGCCGCCGCCGGGCGGACCTTTTGGTCCGCGTAGCCGGGCGGCTCGGGATAGGCGTAGGCGTAGAAGGCGCCCTCCTCGCCACCCCCAGGCCAGAATCCGCAGCTGGCCAGCTCGTGCGAGTACCCCTCACGCATGACCCAGTCAGGGCAGTTGGGCGCACCACCAGGATGCGGCGGAGCGGTGCGGCCGGAGAACCGGGTGCACGCCAGGTCCATCGCACCCCAGAAGAAGTGCACCGGGCTGGTCTTGCCGACGAACCGCGAGCGGTACGCCGCGAGGACACGGTCGGCCTGCAGCAGCTGACGCCAGAACAGCTGCGCCGCGTGCGGGTCGTAGGCGCGGTGCTGGTAGTCCTCGGCGAACGGGATGGCCGCCTCCACCTCGTTGGGGACGGCGTGGATGCGGGTCCGCACGTCCAGCTCGACGAGGGCGTCCATGACTTCGGTGTAGAAGTCGGCCACCGGTCCGGCGGCGAGTGCAACCTGCTGCCGACGACCGTCGCTAGTACGCAGCCGCAGCTGGTGGTCGAGGAAGTCGAACTCGAGGTCAAACGCGCCGTCGCGGTACGGGACGGCCGACGTGGTCAGCCCGCGGGGGCTGACGTACAGCGTGGTGTGCCACCAGTGGTTGACCCGCGGGGCGTGGGCCATGCGGATCTTGCCGACGATCTGGGTCCACATGTGGACGGTGTCCTTCGTGTCGGCCCAGTCCGACACCCGCAGCCGTGGCCACCCGGCGCCCCACAAGGTGTTGCTGTCCGTCATGATCGGCCCCTTTCCCATGGGGACCGTACCCCAGGCCGAGGGGCGGATGCCGATTGAGTCAGTCACGCTCAGGGGTGGATTTGGGATGCGTAGCCCTGGTCGAGGCGGATCGACTCCAGGACCCAGTGGTTCGCCGGAGCGGGCAAACGGACGCGGGCAACCAGGTCCGGGCTAGCGGATCCGACCGCGGTGGGTAAGCCGTACTCCATTTAGGTGGCGTTGCGCTGCTCGGATTGGCGATAGCGCCGGGGCCAGACCTCAGCTCTGAATTGGTCGGACCCGGGCAGGTTTGGGCGAAGGTTGTCGCGGTACCGGCAAAGGTGAGTCCATGGCGCGCCGGTCGCAGCCGACGTGCGGATTGACCTCGCCGCCCATCAGGCTGGCGTGGGCAGAGCCGATCAGGCGCCCGGTAGCTGAAGGGAACCATCACATGAATGGTCGACCGAACATCGTCCTCGTTCACGGCGCCTGGGCCGACGGCTCGTGCTGGAGCGACGTCATCCAGCGTCTGCTAGACGACGGCTACCACGTCACGGCCCCGCAGTTCCCGGAAACCTCCACGGCCGATGACGTCGCCCGACTCCGTCAGGTCCTGAAGCTGCAGGACGGTCCGACGATCGTGGCCGGACACTCCTACGGCGGCCAGATCATGACCGCCCTCGGCACCGACGCGCCCAACGTGGCGGGGCTCGTGTACATCACGGCCTTCGGGCTGGACCAAGGGGAGTCGCTGCAGGCGCTGTTGTCGCAGGGACCCACGCCGCCGGCAATCGCGCACCCGTTCACCGACCAGCAGGGCTTCATGTGGCTGCCGCAGGACGACTTCGTCCAGCATTTCGCCTCCGGCGTCGACCCTGGCCGAGCAAGGGTGCTGCACGCTGTGCAGCAGCCGATCGCAAGTTCAGCCTTCTCCCAGACGATGGGGGTTCCAGCCTGGAAGTCGCTGCCGTCCTGGTACCTGGTAGCCACGCAGGATGAGGCGATCCCGCCGGATGCGCAGCGGATGTTCGCCAACCGCATGGGCGCGACAACCATGGAGGTCCCTGCTGGCCACCTGGCCATGGTGTCACACCCCGACGCGACCGCGCAGATCGTCAAGAACGCGGCCGAAGCCCGGACCGCAATGCCGGCGGGACATGCAGGCAAATGACAGCGAATGGGTGACGTTGGCGGATCGACTACGCACGCAAACCGACACCTCACCGAATCCCGGCGATCGCGTCCGCACTCGCCACGCACGGCCGGCTGCTGCAGGGTCACGGGCCCTACCCTGGCAGTGGTCATCGACAGATGATGGAACGCGTGCTCCGCGACGACAGCGTCGTCGCGGTCACCGCAAGCGTCGTCCCGCACCGGATCCGGCCACCGTCAACGTGCTGCATCAGCAGCGGCATGCGAACTGCGGACTGTCCTCGACGGCGGCGCACGATGAAGCGCTTGCCCCGGTCCGCTGTGGTGGACCGGGGCACGTGTCGGGAGCGTCAGCTGACCGCCTCGGCAGCGTCAACGATGAGATCGGCGACGATCTTGGGGTGGCTGATCATCGCGACGTGGGACGAGTTCGGCACTTCGACGACCTTGCGCGCGCCTGCACGGCTGTACATGAAGCGCTCGCACGCCGGCGGGATCGCCTTGTCCTGGCCGGCGACCAGCCCCCACGACGGGATCGTCTTCCAGGCCGCGGCC
>CAZYCD010000353.1:0-3014 GCA_964645345.1 uncultured Micromonosporaceae bacterium | reverse complement strand
GCCGGGGTGTCGCCGTACCAGACCGGGTCGCCCTCCCGCCAGATCCGCCCCTGCGCGCGGGCCACCTGCAGGTGCGCCACCTCGGGGCCGCCAGCCACCCGGCCGACCTGGTCGTCCTGGTACGCGGTCGGCGCCGTGGTCGGCCGCACCTGGGACACGCACATGAACTGGTCGCCGGCGCCGACCGGTACCCAGAGCAGGAGGTCGGCGAAGGACAGGTCGGAGATCAACTGCCAGTCGCCGGCCAGCCGGTGCAGGTGCTCGATGTCGGCGTGTTCGAGGCTGGTGTGCTCCTCGACCAGATCGCGCAGGGTGGACATGGATTAGAGGGTGCCACGCCGCGCCGGTACCGGCGGGAGTAGCGTCGTTCCCGTGTTGCGACGCACCGCCCGGTTCCTGCTGGCGCTGCCGTTGACGGCGGCCCTGCTGTCGGGCTGTGGCTTCGTCGGCGCCTCGAACGTCAGCCACGTGAAGCCGAACGGCTTCGTGCTACGCGGGCGGGTCACGGTACCGGCAGCCGGTGCCGCGCCGACCGCGAACGGCGCGTCGTGCGCCTCGGCGATACCGGACGTGGCCGCGGGGGTGACGGTCAAGGTCTCCGACGCGCAGGGGCAGGAGCTGGCCCGGGGGGAACTGGGCGGCGGGGTGACCGCCACGGTACCGGGCGGCTCGGGCGTCAGCTGCGACTTCCCGTTCCAGGTCCGGGGGGTACCGGGCGGGGTCAGCCAGTACGCGGTATCGGTGGCGGGCCGCCCGGCGCAGACCTTCGCCGCGTCCGCGCTGCGCGAGGACCAGCAGGCCGTCATCGTCCTGACCTCCTGACCCATCCGCGACCACGCCCGGTAGGGAACATCAGCGGGTGACGGTCACCTTGTTCAGGCCGCGCGGCGCGTCCGGGTCCTCGCCCCGGGCAAGCGCCAGGGCGAGCGCCAGCCGCTGCAGCGGCAGAATGTCCAGCAGGGGCGCGTACCGCTCGTCAACGTCCGGCGTGGCGATCCGCAGCGCGGCACCCGGGGTGTCGGACGGGCCGACCGCCACCACGTCCGCCCGCCGCTCACCGAGCCTGGCGAGCACCTCCCGCATGGCGTCGCCGCCCGGTCCACCGCCGACGACCGCGAGCACAGGGACATCCGGATCGGCCATGGCAAGCGGGCCGTGCAACAGGTCGGCGCCGGAGAAGGCGAGCGCCGCCAGGTACGACGTCTCCATGAGCTTGAGGGCGGTCTCGCGGGCCGTCGGGTACGCGTACCCCCGGCCGGTCGTCACCACCCGCCCGGCGAAGCGGTAGCGCGGCGCGAGCTGTACCGGGGTCTCGTCGGTCAGCGTGCCGGCGGCGAGCTGGGGCAGCCGGCCGATCGCCTCGCGCTCGTCGGCGGCCGGGCGGCCGTCCCCGCCGCGAACCCCCTCGATCAGCAGCAGCAGGGCGAGCAGTTCGGCGGTGTACGTCTTGGTCGCGGCAACAGCGCGCTCGTGCCCGGCAGCCACGTCGATGTGCAGCTCGGCCGCGCCGGCGAGCGCCGAGGACGGGTTGTTGGTGATCGCCAGGGTCTGAGCGCCGGACTCCCGTGCGACCCGGACCACCTCGACCAGGTCGGCCGAGCCGCCACTCTGGCTCACCCCGATCACCAGCGCGTCGCGCAGGTCCGGCCGGGCGCCGAACACGGTGACCGCGGACGGGCTGGCCAGGGCGGCGGGGATGCCGAGCCGGATCTCGGTCAGGTAGGCGCCGTAGAGGGCGGCATGGTCGGAGGTGCCGCGCGCGGTGAACACGATGTGCCGCGGCGGGTTCGCCGCGATGCGCGCGGCGATCTGCGCGATCGGGTCGGCCTGGGCCGGCTCCAGCAGCCGGGAAAAGACCTCTGGCTGCTCCGCGATGTCCGCCGCCATACCGCCGCCACGCTCGCTCATGACAGCCCACGCTCCCGCGCCCGGCGCACGGCCACCGTCGTGGGCAGAGCCCGTAGCCTCTCGCGTCCGCTCATGACAGTCTCCGATCCCGCTCGCCGCGTCGCGCGCCCGCCCTGTGCGCATCGTCCGCTCATTCTGTGCGCAGTGTTGCACGTTAGGCCGGCAAATCTCAACGCTCCGCGCAGTAGTGCGCAACACAGCTCGGTAACGCGGGCAACCGCGCACCGCCGCTCGCGCGCGCCGCCGGCGGCGGACACGCGTCGCCGCCCGGGGCGCGGGGCCCCGGGCGGCGACCGGTATCAGAGGCGGGCGGCTGGTCGAACACTGGCGGTAGCCGCTCCGCATGCGTCGCGGCTAGTCGACGGCGACCAGCGGGGAGGTGCCGGCCACCGCGACGTCGTCGGCGTCCGCCGGGCGCTCGGCCGGCAGGGCCGGGCTCGAGCGCAGCGGCACGTGCTTGATGAACACGGCCAACACCGGCACCAGCGCGCTGACGAAGATCGCCCAGAAGAACACCGTCGACGTCGCGCCGGCGATTCCGTGCAGGAGCGCCCGTACCAGCGCGGCCGGCATCTGCGCCAGCTGCGAGCCGGTCAGGCCCGCCACCCCGCCGCCGGTGAGCTTGTTCGCCGCCGCCGGGCCGAGCTGGCCGGCGATGTCGTCCTTCAGCGACCGGTTGAAGATCGCGCCGAACAGCGACACGCCGAACGACCCGCCGATCGACCGGAAGAAGGTCGCCGCGCTGCTGGCCACGCCGAGATCCTTCTGGTCCACGCTGTTCTGCGAGATCAGCATGGTGGTCTGCATCAGGAAGCCCATGCCCGCGCCGAGCACCAGCATGAACAGCGAGGTCTGCAGCTTGGTCGAGTGCAGGTTCAGCTGCGCCAGCAGGACCATGCCCAGCGTCATCACCAGGCCGCCGATGATCGGGTACATCTTGTACCGGCCGGTCTTCGTGATCGCCTGGCCGGCGACCAGGGAGGTGACCAGCAGGCCCGCCATCATCGGCAGCAGGAGAAGGCCGGAGTTGGTCGCCGACGCGCCCTGCACGACCTGCTGGAACAGCGGCAGGAAGTTGATCGCGCCGAACATCGCGAAGCCGACCA
>CAZYCD010000352.1:0-3047 GCA_964645345.1 uncultured Micromonosporaceae bacterium | reverse complement strand
TCGTGTTCAAGGACCTGTCGCCGGTCTTCGCCGACGGGGAGGGCTTCCGCGGCGTCATCGACGGAATCGTGGCGCACTACGGAGACGACGGCTTCGACGTGGTGGCCGGGATCGAGGCGCGCGGCTTCGTGATCGCCGCGGCGGTCGCCTACGCGGCCGGGGTCGGCGTGGTACCGGTGCGCAAGGCGGGGAAGCTGCCGCGCGCGGTGCTGTCCGCCGAGTACCAGCTCGAGTACGGGGAAGCCGTGCTGGAGGTGCACGCCGACGCGTTCATCGCCGGGCAGCGGGTGCTCGTGGTGGACGACGTCCTGGCCACCGGGGGTACGGCGGAGGCGACGCTCGGGCTGGTGGAGCGCGCGGGCGGCCGGGTCGCGGGGTTCAGCGTGCTGCTGGAACTCGCGTTCCTGGAGGGGCGCAAGCGACTGGCGGGACGCCCGGTTCATGCGTTGTTGACCGTCTGATGCCGGGAAGCGATCCACCTCACATCCGCCGACCCGCCCTGCCGTGCCGACCGGAAGTTAGCGGATAACCCTTCCCTGCTCCGGGTAGCATTGCCTATCTCAGGCCGGCGAGATGAGGGAGCGGCCAGTGTCGAGCGACGTCGCGTCTTCGGCCGAGGGCGCCGGGAACGTCCGCACGCCGGAGGCTGCCGGTACCGCCATCGAGGACCGGCTGATTGTCGAGGAATCGATCGCGGTAGCGGACCCGTCGGGTGAGCTGCCGGGCTTCGACGACGGGCTGTCCGGCCCGGGTGCCGTCGTGCCGTACCCGAACGGCGGCGCGTCCGCGGCCGTCCGCCGGGGTGCCGTACGCGTGGCGGGCGCCGAGGACTCCGGTGGCCTGCTCGCCGGCGCACCGACGGGGCGGCGGGTACGGGCCCGGTTGGCCCGGTTCAACGCACCGTGGCAGAGCCAGCAGGTCAGCGAGGTGCTCGAGCCGCTGATCGCGGTACACCGGGGCAGCCACCCGAAGGCGGACATCCGGCTGCTGCAGCGGGCCTACGAGACCGCGGCGCACTGGCACAGCGGCCAGTACCGCAAGTCGGGCGACCCGTACATCACCCACCCGCTGGCTGTCGCGACCCAGCTCGCCGACCTCGGCATGGACACTACGACCCTGGTCGCCGCGCTGCTGCATGACACGGTCGAAGACACCGACTACACGCTGGACGCCATCCGCACCGACTTCGGCACCGAGGTGGCGCTGCTGGTCGACGGCGTGACCAAGCTGGACCGGGTGAAGCTGGGCGACGCGGCCAAGGCGGAAACGATCCGCAAGATGGTCGTGGCGATGGCCAAGGACCCGAGGGTACTGGTCATCAAGCTCGCCGACCGGCTGCACAACATGCGCACCCTGACCTTCCTGCCCCGGCCGAAGCAGGAGCAGAAGGCCAAGGAGACGCTGGAGATCCTGGCCCCGCTCGCCCACCGGCTGGGCATGAACACCATCAAGTGGGAGCTGGAGGACCTCGCCTTCAGCACGCTGTTCCCGAAGAAGTTCGAGGAGATCAACCGGCTGATCAACGAGCACGCGCCGCAGCGCGACGCGCTCCTGCGCCAGGTGACCCAGAGGGTCCAGGCCGACCTGCGCACCGCGAAGATCAAGGCGGACGTCAACGGCCGGCCCAAGCACCTGTACTCGATCTACCAGAAGATGATCAGCCGCAGCCGGGAGTTCGCCGAGATCTACGACCTGGTCGGGGTCAGGATCCTGGTCGACACGGTGCGCGACTGCTACGCCGCCCTCGGCGTGATCCACGCGAACTGGCAGCCGGTACCGGGCCGGTTCAAGGACTACATCGCGATGCCCAAGTTCAACATGTACCAGTCGCTGCACACCACCGTGATCGGCCCGAACGGCAAGCCGGTGGAGATGCAGATCCGGACGCTCGCGATGCACCGCACGGCGGAGTACGGCATCGCGGCGCACTGGCGGTACAAGGAGAACAAGAGCGCGACGGTCGTCGGCCCGCCGGCGCACATCGACGAGATGACCTGGCTGCGCCAGCTTCTGGACTGGCAGCGCGAGGCGGCCGACCCGAGCGAGTTCCTCGACGCCCTGCGGTTCGACCTGTCCAGCCAGGAGGTCTACGTCTTCACGCCCAAGGGCGACGTGGTCGCCCTGCCGACCGGGTCGACCCCGGTGGACTTCGCCTACGCGGTGCACACCGACGTCGGCCACAAGTGCATCGGCGCGCGGGTCAACGGCAAGCTGGTGCCGCTGGAGTCGGCGCTGTCCAACGGCGACGTGATCGAGATCTTCACCTCCAAGTCGGACAGCGCCGGGCCGACCCAGGACTGGCTGGGCTTCGTCAAGAGCCCGCGGGCCCGGACCAAGATCCGCCAGTACTTCAACAAGGAGCGGCGCGAGGAGGCGATCGAGGCCGGCAAGGAGGCGATCACCAAGGCCATGCGCAAGCAGGGCCTGCCGCTGCAGCGGATGCTGACCGCCGACACGCTGATGACCATCGCCCGGGACCTGCACCTGCCCGACGTGGCGTCGCTGTATGCGGCGGTGGGGGAGAGCCAGGTCTCCGCGCAGAACGTGGTCAGCAAGCTGGTGGCGGCGTACGGCGGCGAGGAGGGCGCGGTCGAGGACATCGCCGAGACCGCGGTGGCCACCCGGCCGCCGCGCAACCGCGGCGCGGCCTACGACCCGGGCGTCGTCGTGGTCGGCGTATCCGACGTGTGGATCAAGCTGGCCCGGTGCTGCACGCCGGTACCGCCGGACGCGATCTTCGGGTTCGTGACCCGTACCGGCGGGGTCAGCGTGCACCGCGACGACTGCGTCAACTCCGCCGACCTGCTGGCCCAGCCCGAGCGCATTGTGGACGTCACCTGGAAGCCCACCAGCGGCTCCTCGTTCCTGGTCGCCATCCAGGTCGAGGCGCTGGACCGGCACAAGCTGCTGGCCGACGTGACGCGGGTGCTGTCCGACGAGCGGGTGAACATCCTGTCCGCCACGGTCACCACGACCCGCGACCGGGTGGCGGTGAGCCGGTTCAGCTTCGAGATGGCCGACCCGAAGCACCTCGGGCACCTGCTGGC
>CAZYCD010000351.1:0-3070 GCA_964645345.1 uncultured Micromonosporaceae bacterium | reverse complement strand
CTGGTCCGGGCTGCCCCAGCCGGACGACGGGCGCTGCTGGAACAGGCCCAGCGAGTCGTGGTCGTTGGCGGAGCCGAGGTCGCCGTAGTTGACCAGCTTGGTCTCCTGCATCGACGTGGCCACCGCGATCACCGCCGCGCGCGGCGGCAGGTGCATCGCGTTGGCCGCGTTGACGATGGCGTGCGCGTTGTTGATCTGGTCCTGGTTCAGGTTCAGGCTCGACTGGCTGTCTGCCGACGGTTCGCCTTGCGGCATCAGCTGGTCGGTGCTCGGCGCGGCCTGCTGGCCACCGCCGCCACCCGCCTTCTGGGCCGCCTCCTGCACGACCTTGGTGGCCGCGGGGGTGTTGCTCGGCGCGGGCGGGCCGGAGCTGGCCGCGGCGGCACTGGCACCGGCGATCGGGCCGGCGGCCAGGCCGGCGATCAGCGCGACCGAGGCGACACCGCGCTTCTGGCCGAGGAACTGCTTCATCCGGTCGGCGACCGAGCCGAGGTTGTTCTCCACGAGGAAGTGACCGCCGTCGAGCAGGTGCACGTCGGCGTTGGCAAGGTTGGTCTGGAAGGCGAGCGCGCCGACCGGGGAGGCGATCTCGTCGCCCTGGCCCCAGATCGCCATCAGCGGTACCTGGCTCTTCTGGAGGTAGTCGTGCAGTTGCTCGAAGACCGGGAAGTTGTTGGGGTAGTCGCGCCACATGGCCAGCTGGATCTGGTCGCTGCCCGGCCGGCCGAGCATCGCCGAGTCGTGTTGCCAGGTGTCCGGGCTGACCAGGGTCGAGTCCTCCACGCCATGCTGGTACTGCCACATGATGGAGTGGCAGTTCATCGCCGGGCGCAGCGCGGCCTCGGTCTGCGGGTTGGGGTCGCGGGCATAGTCCCACACCGGCTGCCAGAACTGCTGGGTGAAGCCGGCCTCGTGGCCGATGCCGCCCTGGGTGACGATGGCGTTGACCGCGTCGGGATTGTTGACCGCCAGCCGCCAGCCGATGTTGGCGCCGTCGCCGTGCACGAACATCGAGTAGTCGCGCACGCCGAGCTGGCTGAGCAGCCCCGAAGTCAGCCCCGCCTGGTTCTCCCAGGTGTAGTCGAACTCCTCGACGGACGGCGCGTCGGAGAAGCCGTAGCCCAGCGCGTCCGGCGCGATGACGTGGAACTGGTCCTCCAGCTTCGGGATCAGGTTGCGGAACAGGAACGAGCTGGCGGGGTACCCGTGCAGAAGCACCACGGTCGGCTTGGAGGGGTCGCCGGCCTCGCGGTAGAACATCCGGTGCCCCTGGACCACGGCATAGCGGTGGTGAGTGGCCATGGAAGATCCCCCTTTGACCGAATTTGACCGCATCTAACGTCAGACTACGGGGGCGGGGGGTCTCCGGTCAGGCGATCGGACGGTCTGGCGGCCGCCTCCGGGCCGGGGGCGGCGGCCCGGAAGCTCAGCCACAGTCCACTGTGTACTGAACCGTGACGTGGGTACCGTCGTCCGACGCGGCCACCACGACGCTGGTGTGCCCGTCGCGCCAGGGCAGCCGGTTGGCCGGGCTGGCGAAGCGCCGGGCGCTGGCCGGCAGCGTGGGTGCGAGGCGCTGCGGGAGCTGCGCGCTGTCCGCCGTCCCGCTCAGGGCGGCCCAGGTGACCGTCTGGCCGCCACCCGGGCAGGGCAGGACGTTCGCGTGTACCGAGTCCGGCGCGGTACCGAGCGTGCCGAGCAGCGCCGCGATCTGCGCGGGTACCGAACCGGCGATCGCCGACGGGGAGGCGCCGGTGCGGCAGTCGCTTTGCGCCGTCGCGCGTACCCAGCCCTGGCCCAGCTGCGCGACCGTCAGCGTCACCGCCCCACCCACCTCGGCGGTCAGCGGAGCCGCCGCGCCACCCGCGGCCGTTCCCCGCTTCTGCCGGTACTCGCCGGGCAGGGCGGCGCCGACCGCGCCGATCAGCGCGTCCTCGCCGCCCGGGTCGACGTAGAGGTCGGCGCTGCGGGCGAATATGGAGCCCCGCGCGTTGCCGGTGGTACAGGCCCGGACGGGTACCGCCGAGGTGACCGCCACCGCGGCCCGGTCGCCGACCGCGGACAGCACCGCCGCGACCGCCCGGTCCTGGTCGGCGCTCACCGCGGCCAGCGGCGGCGCCGTGCGGCCGGCACCCGCCCCCGGGGTACCGGGGTGCCGGCTCGCCAGCCCGATGGCCACGGGCAGCGCGATGGCCAACGCGACAACCCCGGCGATCAGCAGCCGCCACCGGAGGTTCACCCGACCATTCTCCTACGAGCCCCTACCTATTGACGCGGGATCGAATAGATCCTATGTTTCGATTGCTTGTCGGCACCATTTCAGCGGACCTCCTTCCCGCCGGGCGGTTCGTGGCCCACGTTCCTCCGATGTCTGGTCGGTTGGACGGATGACGAAAGGCGGACCCCTTGACAACCCACGGCTTCGCACCGCAGGCACGCCGGCGGCCCGGCGCCCGGCCACCGCGTGCCCGCTGGTGGCTCGGCGCGGCGATCGCGAGCGTGGTCGCGCTCGCGGCGGTGCTCGTCGCGATCGGCGGGAACCGGCCGGCCCACGCCGACCTCCAGAACCCCCGGCAGAGCTTCCTGCGCGCCTCGACCGCGGGCGTGTTCCTGCACTGGGGCATGCTCACCTCACCCGGCTACACGAACTGCAGCACCTGGGAGAACGCCATCACCAGCGGCGGCTGGGACCCGAACTACTGGGTCACCGAGGCGCAGAAGCTGCACGCCAGCTACCTGGTACTGGCCACGTTCCACAGCAAGCTGGGGTACGGCCGGGCCTGGCCGTCGAGCATCCCCGGTACCTGCAGCACGAAGCGCGACTTCCTCGGTGAGCTGATCACCGCGGCGCACGCGAAGAACCTCGAGGTCATCCTCTACATGACCAACGACGCCCAGTGGCACGACCTCAACGGGCACGAGTGGATGGACTCGGCGGCGTACTCCGCGTACAAGGGCCAGACGGTGGACCTGGACACCCAGGCCGGGTTCGGCCAGTACAGCTACGACAACTTTTTCGACGTCATGCAGAGCCACCCGACGCTGGACGGGTTCTGGATCGACAACGACA
>CAZYCD010000350.1:0-3076 GCA_964645345.1 uncultured Micromonosporaceae bacterium | reverse complement strand
ATACCCTGTTCGATCTTCATCCACAGCGGGAAGGGATCGGGGAGCGCGATGATAACCGCGATGGCTACCAGCATGACCGCTGAGACGAGCCGTAGTCGAAGATACCCACGACGGGAACCACGCGCCATCTGTGCGGCGAAGGCAGTCGTTAAGAGGGCGCTGGCAACCACAATGGTGCCGCGGATCCAGACGGCTGGAGTCACAATGGTGGGGTCCTGGCGCAACAGGACGATAGCCACGAGGGTAAGCACGCTAAGGCCGAGGTAGCCACTGACGAAGAGCCGTACGTTGCGAAACGCCGCCTGACTGCGCGGATGCCGCAGGTGTGTTTCGGCAATGGTCTGGGTCGCCATGCGAGGGTCCTTTCTATTCCGGATCAGACATAACCCGGCAGACAGCTCGCCCATGAGGTGAGCGAGGCACGGTGCAGATGTCGTTGCTCGATCTCCAAGCACTGGTGAGCGAGTGCTCTGCTCCGTGCTGAGTGTAGTTGGCAGAAGCGGGAAAACACCTGTGCCCACGGTCACGAATCAGGGCCCATTTTGAAGCGTGCGGACGGCCCAAGGACCTATGACCAGCGTCATAGGTCTAGCGAGGGCAAACCGTGACTGCGCGCACTGGCGCGCACGCAGGTCAGCACCGTATGCTGAGGAAAACAGCGCGTTTCTTCCATGAGCAGGGTATGCCTATGACCTATCTGCAAGCGCGAATGACAACACTGCCAGAGCCACGATCGCGCTGGCTCTCTCGGTGGGAAGTGCGCCGGTGGATCGTCTTTTTCGTTGTCTGCGCCGGCTATCTGGCCAACGTCTTGAGTGCCGATCACCTCACACTGGCTCGCTTCGTGCTGCTCACCGTGACCTATGGTGCTTGGCTCGGGATCTTCTATCAGTGGGGGCGGCTGGGTATAAGCCCACCCACCTGGTGGTTTTCGGCGCTGTTCGGTCTTGCCTGCGCGTCCCAGTTTATCATCCTGCCAAGCTCGAACCTCAATTGGCTTCCGATGTTGCCGACGACCACGGCATGCCTGGTAACGGGGATCACTCCACGGTATATGGGACTGATCGCGTCAGCCGTCCTCTGGCTGAGCTCTAGTTTCGCGTTCAGCCTCAGCATGCATTACTGGGATCTCAATACTCAGTTGACCCTGCTGGTCTCGTTCAGCTCCTTCGTTGGCGTCTCGGTGATGATACGCGAGCTCGCGCTAACCCAGAGAGCGCTCGAAGGCTCGAACGCCCAGTTAGCAGCGGCTCACGCCCAACTCCAGGACTATAGCGTCCAGGCGGAGGAGATGGCAGCTATCCGCGAGCGCAACCGCATTGCGCGCGAGATTCACGACACGCTTGGCCACTCACTGACCCTATTAGCGGTTCAACTCGAAACAGCATCGCAGTTCGAGACACGCGGCGATCCCAACTTGCATGAGGAATTGCAAGCGGCACGACGAGTGGCGAAAGCCTGCCTGACGGACGTGCGACATTCGGTTGAAGCGCTACGCCCCGACGATGCTTCCGCCGGTTTGTTGCCGGAGCGACTGCGTCGGCTGGCGGGGGAATTTGCCATGACTTGCCGCGAGACGGCAATTACTCTCGATCTCGACGAGGCGACGCAGCCGCTGGGTCCAGACCTCTCCATGGCGCTGTTCCGCTGCGCGCAGGAGGCCCTAACCAATATTCGCAAGCATGCGCATGCGACGAAGGTGTTACTCTACCTGAGCACGAGTGATGGGCCAGGCGATGAAGGAGAGGGACAGGTGGAGCTGACCGTGCTGGACAATGGCAATGGTGGCAATGGTGGCCACAATGGCCACAATGGCAACAGTGGCAACGGTGGCAACGGTGGCAACGGTGGCAACAGTGGCCATAATGACAACGGCCAAGGGTCCGAAGCTGGGAATGCAGGGCATGCACTGGGATTCGGCCTGCGCGGCATGCGTGAGCGGGTCGCGCTCCTGGGTGGGATAGTACGAGCTGGCCCTGAGCCGGCGCACGGCTGGCGTGTCGCAGTGGTGATTCCGCTGTCGCAACGGACGCAAGCCGAGGCCGTTGCTCGGGCCGCACGAGCCACACAGGAGGAGAGAGAGCGCAATGGCTGAGCCGATCCGTGTGTTGATCGTGGACGACCAGCGCCTGCTGTGCGAGGGCTTTCGCAAGCTGATTGAGATAGACCCGAGTCTGGAGGTGGTGGGCATGGCAGGCGATGGCGAGGAAGCCCTGACCGCCACCGAACGCCTCGTTGCGGCGCAAATGCCACCCGACGTGGTGCTAATGGACGTGCGCATGCCGCGGATGGACGGCATCATAGCGACGGGGGCCTTCAAAGCGCGCTGGCCCGCGATCCGGATTGTCATCTTGACCACCTTCGATGATCGCGAGCTGATCTACGGGGGACTGCAAGCTGGAGCGTCTGGGTATGTGCTCAAGGACATCACTGCTGAGCAACTTGCGACTACCATTCGAGGGGTTGCGCAAGGACAGATTCTCCTGCATCCTGATGTCGCCGCTGAAGTCTTTGCCTCTTTCGTTGACCCCACTGTGGCTGCTCCTGCCGCCTCTGTCACCTCGCCAGGGATCGGCGTTAGCGACCTCGCGCAGTTGACTGAGCGTGAGCGAGAAATCCTGGTCCTGCTTGCGCGAGGCGCTTCCAATCGCGAGATTAGCGAGACGCTCTATATTGCAGGCGGCACCGTCAAGAACCATCTTAGCAACATCCTCAGTAAGCTGGGGGTCCGCGACCGCACGCAGGCTGCGCTGAGGGCCAGAGAACTCGGTTTGCTGTAGGGATGCACGATTGACAAGGTGGGACGGCTGCTTGCTCGTAGCTTATGTCGAGTGTGAACTGCACTGACTGCTTCCACACTCGTCGCATAATGCATAACGGAGCAGGGCGTTTTATTGCGCAGCTACTTCAGGCAGGAGGATGACCTTGCCCGTGACTTTGCGCTCCAGGATGTCGTTGAGGGCGCGGGCGACCTGACTCAAAGGATAGGTGGCGGAGACGAGTGGCTTGATCTTGCCTTCACCGAGCCAGGCGATCAGCTCGCGCAGGTTCGCGGCGTTGTGGTCGCTCTCGCGGG
>CAZYCD010000349.1:0-3116 GCA_964645345.1 uncultured Micromonosporaceae bacterium | reverse complement strand
GGATGCGCCCCTCGTCGCGCGCCTTGCGGAACACCTCCCGCTCGGCCTCCAGCATCGCCGCCCGCAGCCGGCTGTACGTCTCCGTCGGCGTCTCCCGCCGCCGGCCGCCCAGGCGCTCCCAGGCCATGTTGGCACGCATGTCCATCTTGGTGCGCAGCCGCTCGACCACGTCCGCGGGTACCTCGCCGTCCCGGCTCAGCTCCTCCTCCAGCCGCTGGCGGGCCGCCCGGCTCGCCGACTGCTGCACGGCCGCCTCGGCCAGCGCGTCGGCCTTCGGGTCGTCCGGCGGCACCTTCAGCCAGCGGGCGACCGCGGGCAGCGTGAGGCCCTGCAGCAGCAGGGTCACCACGATCGTCGCGAAGGCCAGAAAGACGAACAGATCCCGGGGATACCCGGCGCCGTGCGCGAGGGTGGGCGGCAGCGCGAGGGCGGTCGCCAGGGTCACCACGCCCCGCATCCCCGCCCACGCCAGCACGGTCGGTAGCCGCAGCGGTGGCGCCGCGTCACGCTCCCGTACCTTCGGCATCAGCCGGGCCAGGTAGGTCGCCGGGTACATCCAGGCGAACCGGGTCGTGATCACCACCCCGATCACGACGGCCGTGGCAGCGACCACCGTGGGTACCCCCGTGTGCAGCGCCTCGACGACGGCCCGCAGCTGGAGGCCGACCAGGACGAAGACGGCGCCCTCCAGGACGAAGTTGACCATCCGCCAGAACGCCTCCATCTGCAGCCGGGAGGCGGCGGACATCAGCACCGGGTACCGGTGGCCGAGCGACAGGCCGGTGACCACCACGGCGACCACGCCGGACGCGTGGATCGCGGCGGCGGTGGCGTACACGACGAACGGCGCGATCAGCGAGACGGCGTTGTCCAGCAGCGGATCGCTGATCCGGCGGTGTGCCGCGCCGAACAGCAGCGCGCCGGCCACCCCGACCGCCACCCCGCCCAGCGGCACCAGCAGCGAGTCCAGCGCGATCCCGCCGGCGCTGACCGAGCCTCGGGTGGCCGCGGTGAGCGCGACGCCGAATAGAGCCAGCGCGGTCGCGTCGTTGACCAGGCTCTCGCCCTCGAGGATGGCGACGGTGCGGCGGGGCAGGCCGATCCGGCGTGCGATGGCCGTCGCGGACACCGCGTCGGGCGGGGCCACCACCGCGCCCAGCGCGAGGGCGGCCGCGAACGGTACCGCCGGCAGCAGCGCGTGTACCGCCCAGGCCACGCTGAACGCGGTGAACAGCACCAGCCCGACAGCCAGCAGCAGGATCGGCCGCAGGTTGAAGCGGAACGCCGGTACCGAGGTGTTGACCGCGGCCACGTACAGCAGCGGCGGCAGGATCCAGGTCAGCACGATCTGCGGGTCCAGCTCGACGTGCGGCACGCCGGGCAGGAAGGACAGCGCGGTACCGGCCAGCAGCAGCGTGATCGGGGCGAGCAGGCCCATCCGCCGGGACAGCGCGGACACCGCGACGACCACCGTGACCAGCCCGACGACCGTCAGCAGCGCGGTCACTGGATCGCCCGACTCACTGGTCGGGCGCGATCGGCAGCACGACGCGGAACACGGTGCGGCCGGGGCGCGAGTCGACGCGGATGTCGCCGTGGTGCTTGCTGACCACGATGCGGTACGAGATGTCCAGGCCCAGCCCGGTACCCTCGCCGACCGGCTTGGTGGTGTAGAACGGTTCGAAGATCCGCGGGCGTACCTCCGCCGGGATGCCCGGGCCGGTGTCCTCGATGTCCACCAACAGGCACTCGTCGTCCCGTCCAGTGTGGACGGTCAGGGTACCCTCGCCGCTCATCGCGGACACCGCGTTGTCGATCAGGTTCGTCCAGACCTGGTTCAGCTCCGCCGCGTACGCCGGGATCGCCGGCAGCGACCGGTCGTACTCCCGCACCACCCGTACCCCCGCCGGGATCTTCGCGCCCAGCATCGTCAGCGTGGCGTCCAGCAGCTCGTGCACGTCCACCGTCTGGTACGGCGCGCGGTCCAGCTGCGAGTACTGCTTGGCCGCCGCGACCAGCCCGGAGATCCGGGTCACCGCGTCCTCGATCTCGCGCATCAGCTGCTCGGTGTCGATGGTGTACGCCAACCAGCGCACCGTGGGGTCGATGTTCTCCGGGCCGACGTAGTCCGCCACCTTCGCCAGCCACTCGGCGTCCACGCCACCGGCGACGAGCGTGGCGGCGAGGTCCCAGCTGCCGGCGATGTCCTGCTGGTCCAGCCAGTCGGACAGCGCGTCCTCGGCGTCCGCCGTCTGCATCGCCGACATCGGTGCCGCCTGCGCCGCCCGCTTGACCGCCTTGTCCTGCAGTTCGACCAGGTCGTGCAGCTGGCGGCCGTCCAACCGGCCGTCGGCGATCATCGCGAGCTTGTGCCGCATGCCGGCGACCCGGTCGCGCAGCGACGAGGTGGCCCGCACGGCGGCCGCCGCCGGGTTATTCAGCTCGTGGGTCAGCCCGGCCGACAGCGAGCCCAGCGCGAGCAGCCGCTGCCGCTCGCCGATCAGAGCCTGCTGGTTGCGCATCCCGATGAACAGCCCCTCCAGCAGGTGCATGGCCATCGGGAACCAGTCCCGCACCGCGCTCGCGAAGATCTCCGCGGGCAACTGGTACACCTCGACGTCGGTCACCGCGTACATGCCGTTGACGTACACCTGGTCCGCGCCGTTGATGAACGCCTGGATCGCGCCGCCGTAGACGCCGCGCTGCTCGGTGCGGTTGAGCTCCACGTCGTCGCCGTGCACCCTGCGCCGCAGCGCGACGGTCCCGCTCAGCAGCACGAAGAAGCAGGTCGCCGGCTCACCCTCCAGATAGACGGGGGTACCGGCGGCCCGGGTCTCAACGGTGCCCTGCTCGGACAGCAGCCTCAGCTGGTCCTCGGACAGCGACTCGAACAGGAACAGCGTGCGCAGCTCGTCGGGCGTCAGTTTGGTCTTCGCCGGGTCGGTCATGTCGTCGCCTCCGCCTTACTGCGCTGCCAGGTACCGGTGCACCAGCGCGACCGCCGCGGCGCCCTCGCCGACCGCCGAGGCGACCCGCTTGAGCGAGTCGGCCCGCACGTCGCCGGCCGCGAACACGCCGGGCAGGCTGGATTCCAGGTGGTACGGGTCGCGGGGCAG
>CAZYCD010000348.1:0-3119 GCA_964645345.1 uncultured Micromonosporaceae bacterium | reverse complement strand
AGCAGCTCGGACAGCATGGTGCGCACGCATTCGGCGACCCGGTGGATCGGACCGAGGCGCGGTCCCCGCCGGTACCTGCTGCCCGCGCTCATCGCGTGCGCGCTGGTGATCGCCGGGGCGTCCGCGCTCGCGCTGCGCAGCGGCCCGGGCCGGGCGATGTTGTCGAGCTGCTCGGGCACCCCGCTGACGGTGACCGTCGTGGCGCCCTCCGGGCCGCTACCGGCGCTGGTACGGCTGGCCCGGGCATGGACCGCGCGCCACCCGGATTTGCACGGTCGCTGCCTGGCCGCGTCGGTCAGCCAGAAGGAGTCCAGCCAGGTCGCCGCCGCGCTCAGCCCGGGCTGGGACCCGGCCCGGGACGGTACCCGGCCGGACGTGTGGGTACCCGAGTCGAGCCTGTGGCTGTCGGTCGCGGCCGGGCGGCCCGAGGCGGCGCAGCTCCTGCCCGCCAGCCCCACCTCGATCGCCTCCTCGCCGGTGGTCGTCGCGCTGCGCACCCCGGTCGCGCAGGCCCTCGGCTGGCCGCAGCGCACCCTCAACTGGCAGGAGGTGATCGGCGCCTTCGTCGCACCAGGCGGCTGGGCGAAGCTGGGCCACCCGGAGTGGTCGCAGCTGCGGGTCGGCATGGTCGACCCGGGCGGCTCGACGGCCGGGCTGGCGGCCGTGCTCTCGATCCTCGACCAGGGCGGCGGCGCCGGGAACGGTACCCTCACCGACGCCCAGCTGGTCGCCTCGCTCGGGTTCACCCAGGCGCTGGGTGCCGTGGTACCGGACGGTGCCCAGTTCTTCACCGCGCAGGCTGACCCGACCAGCCAGATCGCGGCGTTCCCGGCCCTGGAGACCGACGTCGCCGCGTTCGACCGCGGCAACCCGGACCACCGGCTGGTACCGGTGTACCCGGACAGCGCGCCCATCGTGGCGGACTACCCGTACACCATCCTCAGCGCGCCGTGGGTGGACGCCGACCTGCGGGCCGCCGCGGGGCAGTTCCTCGACTACCTGCGCGGCAGCTCCGGGCAGGACGCCTTCGGGGTGGCCGGCCTGCGCGGCAGCGACCGGACCGTCCGCGACGCCGCCGCACTCCCCGCCTCGCTCGGCTTCCTGGCGACCGTCCCGGCGCCGCGGCCCAACCCCAACGCGGCCACGCTCAGCGGCCTGATCACCCAGTGGACGGCCCTCCAGCGGCAGTCGAACATACTCGTCGCGCTGGACACGTCGGGTTCGATGGCCCTGCCGGTACCGGGTACCGCCATGACCCGCCTGCAGTTGATGCAGCAGACCGCGGCGACCGGCTTCAACCTGCTGACCAACCAGAGCAACATCGGCCTGTGGGAGTTCTCCTCGTCCCAGGCCGGGGCCGGCGAGTACCGGCAGCTCGTGCCGTTCGGCCCGGCCACCGCGGCGCTCGGTGCGGTCAGCCGGCAGCAGGCCATGCTGGCGGCCGTGCAGGGGCTGCGGCCGAACAGCGACACGCCGCTGTACGACACGATCTACGCGGCGTTCAAGGAGATGCAGAAACACTGGCAGCCGAACAGCACCAACGCGGTACTGGTCATCACCGACGGCGCGAACGACCTGCCCGGCGGGGGCGGCCTGTCGCTGGCCGGGCTGCTCGGCAAGCTGACCGCGGAGCAACAGGCGGACAAGCCGATCAACGTGATCGGCATCGCGGTGGGGCCGGAGGCGGACGCCGGGGCGATGCAGCAGATTTCCGAGGCCACCGGCGGCCGGACCTTCATCGCGAAGGATCCGGCCGCGGCGGTGCAGACTCTGGTACTCGCCTTTGCCGGCCGGCTGTCGTAGCGGACCGAATCCCCGGCCGGCGCGGCCGTCAGGCCAGGAGGTTGACGTCCCCGAACTCGTGCCAGAGGTAGCCGGCTTCGATCGCGGCGCTGTAGCAGCGCGCCAGCAGTTCGGTACCCGCGATCGCGGCCAACATGTCCAGGTGTGAGGCGCGCGGCTCGTGCAGCCCGGTGAGCAGCCCGTCCACGACCCGGATGCCGCGATCCGGGGTGACCACGAGGTCGGTCCAGCCCTGGGCGGCCACCACCGTGCCGTCCGGCCGCACCGCGCTCTCCAGAGCGCGGACCGCCGTGGTACCGACCGCGATGATCCGGCCACCGGCCTCGCGGGCCTGGTTGACCAGGCGCGCGGTCACCGGCCCGACGGCGTACCGCTCCGGGTACGGGCGCTCGTGCGCCTCGGCGGAGGCGACGCCGGTGTGCAGCAGGATCGGCGCGAACACGACACCCTTGGTGACCAGCCGGGTGACTAGGCGGTGGGTGAACGGCCGGCCGGCGCTGGGCATCTCCGCGCTGCCCGGCGTGGTGGCGAACACCGTCTGGTACGCCGACAGGGGCCAGGGTCGCGGTACGTACCCGTACCGGATCGGTGCTCCGTACCGGCGCAGCAGCGGCGGTACCGGCGTGTCCACAGTGGACAGCCAGAGCCGGCCCCGCGAGTACTCCTCCACCAGCGTCAGCGTCCCGCCGCCCGGCAGCTCGTACCGCTCGCCCGCCCGGCCGCCGTCGTAGGGCCTCGTCGCCTTGCCGTCGCTGGCGCGCAGCTCGACCAGCCAGCCGCCGCCGTCGGTCTCGGTGGAGAAGTGGACGGTCAGCGGCCGGCCCATCACCGGTACCGCGGCGGGCAGGGTACCGGAGGTGTTGACCACGAGGATGTCTCCCGGCCGCAGCAGGTCGGGCAGGTCGGTGAAGCGGTGGTGGCCGACCTCGCCGCTCGCCTTGTCCCCGGTGAGCAGCCGCACGCCGTCACGGGTCAGGCCGCGCGCCTCGGGCGGCTCGTGCGCCTCCAGCTTGGCCGGCAGGACGAAGTCCAGCATCCCCGCCGTGCCAGCTCCCGCGTTCACAGCCGCACCCGGCCCGACCCGGGGTGCTCGCCGAGCAGCTTGAGGAACGCCGGTACCACCGTCTCGGGCAGGGGCCGGTCGCTGATGTCCTCGCCAGGGAACGCCTCCTGGTGCATCCGGGTACGCAGGTCGCCCGGGTCGACCCACCACACGCGCACACCCGACTCCTCGGCCGCCAGGATCCGGCTGGCCTGCTCGACCGCCGCCTTGGCCGAGCCGTACCCGCCCCAGCCCGGGTACGGTTCGACCGCGG
>CAZYCD010000347.1:0-3135 GCA_964645345.1 uncultured Micromonosporaceae bacterium | reverse complement strand
ATCGGCGGGCTCAACCGCAAGGCGGTGCTGCGCAACGACGTGGTGTTCGGCACGGTCAACGCCAACCGCCGGCACTACGAGGCGGGCGTCGCCGCGCTGGCAGCCGCCGACCAGGGCTGGCTGTCCCGGCTGATCAGCCGGCGGGTACCGCTGGCCGAGTACAAGGACGCTTTCACCAAGCGGCCCGACGACGTGAAGGTCGTCCTGGAACTGGGGGAGAACAGTTGAGCCGGATCGAGGACTACGCGCTGCTGGGCGACCTGCACACCGGGGCGTTGGTCGGCCGGGACGGCTCCATCGACTGGCTGTGCCTGCCCAACTTCGACTCGCCGGCCTGCTTCGCCGCGCTGCTCGACGACCCGAAGGCGGGCCGGTGGCTGCTCGCCCCGGCGGCCGGCGGTACCTGCGACCGGCGCCGGTACCGCGGCGACACGCTGGTACTGGAGTCGGAGTGGCACGCGCCCGAGGGCCGCGTGCGGGTCATCGACTTCATGCCGCCGCGGGGAACCGCCTCCGACCTGATGCGCATCGTCGAGGGCGTCAGCGGCGCGGTACCCATGCGGATGGAGCTGTCGCTGCGCTTCGACTACGGCCGGATCGTGCCGTGGGTACGGCGCACCGACGGCGGGCTGTCCGCGGTCGCCGGGCCGGACGCGGTGTGGCTGCGGACGCCGGTACCGCTGAAGGGGGAGGAGAAGACGACCGTCGCCGACTTCACCGTGCGCGCCGGTGAGCGGGTGCCGTTCGTGATGACCTGGTCGCCCAGCTACAAGCACGCCCCACCGCGGCTGGACCCGGAGAACTGCCTGGCCGAGACCGAGGCGTTCTGGACCGACTGGTCGTCGCGTTCCCACGTGCGCGGCCGGTACCGCGACGCGATCCAACGCTCCCTGGTGGTACTCAAGGCGCTGACGTTCGCGCCGACCGGCGGCATCGTCGCGGCGGCCACCACCTCGCTGCCCGAGCAGCTCGGCGGCCCGCGCAACTGGGACTACCGGTACTGCTGGCTGCGCGACTCGACGTACACGCTGCAGGCGCTGCTCGCGGCCGGCTACGTCGCGGAGGCGAAGGCGTGGCGGGAGTGGCTGCTGCGGGCGGTCGCCGGCGACCCCAGCCAGTTGCAGATCATGTACGGGCTGGACGGCTCCCGGCGGCTGCCCGAGTACGAGCTGCCGTGGCTGTCCGGGTACGAGGGCTCCCAGCCGGTACGGGTCGGTAACGCGGCCGCCGAGCAGCTGCAGCTTGACGTGTGGGGCGAGGTGCTCGACGGGCTGTTCCTGGCCCGGGAGGCGGGGCTCGCCTCGGACGCCGACGCCTGGGACCTGCAGGTCGCGCTGCTGGACTTCCTGGAGGGCGCCTGGAAGCAGCCGGACAACGGGTTGTGGGAGATGCGCGGGCCGCGCCGGCACTTCACCCACTCCAAGGTGATGGCCTGGGTCGCGTTCGACCGGATGGTGCGCGCCCACCGGGGTTCCCGGCTGCCGGGCGACGTGGACCTGTGGGAGGCGCGCCGCGACGAGATCCACGCCGACGTGTGCGCCAACGGCTTCAACGCCGACAAGAACACCTTCGTGCAGTCCTACGGCGGTACCGAGCTGGACGCCAGCCTGCTGCTCATCCCGCGGGTCGGCTTCCTGCCCGGCGGCGACCCGCGGGTCGCCGGTACCGTCGAGGCCGTCCGCCGGGAGCTGACCCAGGACGGGTTCGTGCTGCGGTACCGTACCGGACCGTCGGACGACGGGCTGCCCGGTGGCGAGGGCGTCTTCCTCGCCTGCTCCTTCTGGATGGTCGACGCGCTGCACGCGGTGGGCCGCGACGACGAGGCGGTCGAGCTGTTCGAGAAGCTGCTGGGCGTGCGCAACGATGTGGGGCTGTTCAGCGAGGAGTGGGATCCGGTCGCCCGAAGGCAGTTGGGCAACACGCCACAGGCGTTCAGTCACTTCCCCGTCATCGTCAGCGGGCTGCAACTGCACAAGCGCCGGCACCGCCGCAGCGACCAGCCGGTACCGGCGGCGTAACGCACCCTGGCACGCCCCGTTGAACCCGGCGGGGACCATGCCGAGGCGAGGGGGGAACGACGATGGGTAAGCAGGCACTGCTGGTGGTCGACGGCGCGAACGTGGTCGGCTCGGTACCGGACGGTTGGTGGCGCGACCGGCCGGCCGCCGCTGCGAAGCTGCGTGACGCCCTGGTACCGGTCGCCACCGCCGGGCTGCCCACGATGCGCACGCCGGTCGAGGTGGTGCTCGTGGTCGAGGGCGTGGCCGCCAAGCTGCCCGAGGTACCGGGCGTCCGCGTGGTCAGCGCCGCCGGCTCCGGCGACGACGCCATCGTGGAGCTGGTGAAGGACGAGGTGTCCGGGCGCAGGTGCGTGGTGGTTACGGCCGACCGCGAACTGCGCAGCCGGGTGGGCGCGCTCGGGGCCTCGGTGATCGGCCCGCGCGCCCTGCCGTACCCGTGAGCGGTTCCCCGGATGCGGCGGCACCTCACCGGCCCGGCGGGGCGAAGCTGCCGACGATCAGGTTCCAGTTGGCCAACTGCGGCTGCCAGTCGAACTCGCTGGTACGCCAGGCGAGCGTGTAGGCCTGGCCGGGCCGGGTGATGAAGCACAACGCCCGGCCGCGCTCCTCGCCGCCGCCGCGCGGGTCGGCGTACCGGTAGTCCCACTGCGCGCCGGCCTGGTAGAAGTCGATCGGCGTGATCCCCAACAGCGTGTACCCGTCCGGCCGCGCGTCGCCGGTCAGGGCTCCCTCCATCTGCTGCCACCGGGTCACCGGCGGTACCAGCGGCTGGTAGGGCTCCACGGCAAGCTCGCGGGTGCCGTCCGGTTCCCGGAAACACAGCCCGCCCGGGCCGGCCGCCAGCATCCAGCCGGCCGGTACGGCGACCCGGAACCCGGCCGGGTCGAGGTACCACACCCAACCGTCGAGCAGCGCGGGCCAGCCGGGCCGGGAGCTGGCCGGTACCACTGGCGACCCGGCCCCGGTACCGGCACAGGCCGCGGTACCGAGCAGCGGAGCGGCCGCGGCGCCGGCGGCCGGCGGGGTACCGGCGGAGGTGGCCGTACCCGGTGACCCGCCGGCGGAGCGGCCGGCGGACCCCCGGGCCCCCGGGTCCGGCTGGTCCACGGCCAGC
>CAZYCD010000346.1:0-3163 GCA_964645345.1 uncultured Micromonosporaceae bacterium | reverse complement strand
GCCGTGAGGTCTACTCGGCGCAGCGCAGTGTGCTGGAAGCGGAATACGATCAAGGGCTAACACTTAGCCCTGGCATCGTGGATGGCTTTCATGGCGTGGCGCTCAACTGGTCGCGCGGCTTCTCACTGGGTGGCCTCTTGCGACGGATTGATTTGGCCGAAGGTGACCTCCTAGTCATCCTGAACCAAACGATAGACTTGCTGCAGCAGCTCCAAGGGGCGGTTGGGCAAACGCTCGATAGCCGTGACCTCTGGCGTGCTGCGAGGCCGGAGACACGCCGCGCCCGCTACATTGCCACGGTGCGCGAGCGTCTGGAACGTGTTCGCCCGACACTGGATGCGGCGTGGCGTGGCATGTTGCGGGGCAGCGTGGCCCAGAGCCGGGCGATCCCTTCGATGGTTGTGCCCACGCCGCCCGCCGGAGAGGTGGCCATCCCCCCGCTCCCAATGGCTGAGGACGAAGAGCCGGATGTGGCACGGTTGGATCAGGTAGAAGAGTAGTCGAGGATTAGACGCTGGCGCTGGAAGCGGGCGATAGCGAGCTTTTGCTTCATACCGCCGAATGGCAATATCGGATATGCAGCCTATCCTCCGTGTCTCAATTCCATTGTCGTAGCATCATCGTGACGCTCTGCACACGGTTGGTGCTCCTTGTCGGTTGCGGCTGTCCAGGACGGACGAGTATCATCAACTCTACCAGATACCCCTCTGCTGGCATAGGTGAAGCGCGACATATGGTGGAAGATAGCCTGGAGACCTTCGGTACCATCGGCATCATTGGCACGGGCGCGGTTGGCACAACACTGGCGCGGGCGCTCGACGCGCGCGGCGCGCATGTCGCGGCAGTCGCGGCGCGCAATCGCTCATCCGCTGACGCGCTGGCCGCGCAGCTCTCCGGCACTCGCTCCGTCCCGCTCGACGAGATGCCCACCGCCGCCGATCTGATCTTGCTGGCGGTATCCGATGGCGCGATCTCACCGCTCGCCGAGACGCTTCCCTGGCGAGTCGGTCAGGGGGTCGCGCATCTGAGTGGCGCACACGGAGCGGACGCGCTCGACGCCGTCCGCGCACGCGGCGCGCATCCCGCCGCGCTGCACCCGCTGATGACCCTCGCGCGCCCGTCGCCGGATGTTCCCGCTGACTCACTGCTACGGCGGCTTGATGGTTGCGTCTGGGCACTCGAAGCGAGTGATGCCGCGCTCGCCAGCATGCTCGAAGCGCTCGTCACCATGCTGGGAGGCTCCATCATCCACTTGGCACCAGAACATCGCGTTCCGTATCACATCTCAGGCGTGCTCGCCTCGAACTACATTGTCACGCTGCTCTCCGCCGCCGTGCGCCTCTGGCAGCCGTTCGCCGGTCCAGAGGAGGCGCTGCGCGCGCTGCTGCCGCTGCTCCGTGGGGCGAGCGAGAACCTCGACGGCGTGGGGCTGCCCAACGCGCTGAGTGGCCCCATCGCGCGCGGAGATGTAGCGACCGTCGCCGCTCACTTATCCTGGCTCGATACTCAGATCGCACGCATGCCCGGCACTGAAGCCGCGCTCCTGCGCGACGCCTATGTCGCGCTGGCAGAGCTAACCATTCCCGTCGCGCTCGCCAAAGGCACGCTGACGCCCACCGCCGCGAATGCGCTGCGCGCGTTATGGCGCCGTGATACTCCCGGCGGAGCGAAGTGACGATATGAAGACCGGTATCGCTCGCCAGATACTCGGCTGCCGAGACGAGATCGTTCACCCGCGCCCAGTTCGCAGCGTTCAACGCCTCTGGCCGGTTGAGCCGAAGCCAGCCAAGCGGGCCATCCACGCCGCATCGCAACACCACGCGCCTACACTCCGTCATGATATCGCCTCAATTGCGGCCACGAGTGGCCGGTCTTGGACAGATATCATCATGCGGTTGTTAGGCAAAATTGCGTAAAACTCGCCCGTTGCTGCACATGCTTTCCGCTTTCTCTTGCTGCCCGCGTATGTCACTCATTGCGAGGGCGCCGTCTGGCGACCTCGGCGAGATGTACATGCCCGTTTGAGCACATCTAGAGGAGTAGCGATCGCAATGCAACAGTATCCTCAGCAACCTCAGCCGCAACCCTACCCGCAACAAATGGGTTATCCCCCGCAGATGCCTCAGCCACAGAAGAAGAACTTCTTTCGCACGATTCCCGGCATCATCACAGGTCTGATTATCGCCTGCTGCGTTATCAGCGCGATAGCGGTTGCGGCAAGCAAAGGCGGCGATACGGCATCAGGTAACTCAGGGAATTCGGGAAATACAACAACGCAGTCTACATCGGCACCAGGTGCCACTGCTACTCCCACGCATGTCCTCAAGTGGACGACCATACAGAGTTTTTCGGGAAATGGTTCCAAGAAGACAGCTACATTCAACGCTCCCGATCACTGGCGCATCGTGTGGTCATGCGATCCCAGCTCCTTCTATGGTGGCCAATATAACGTCATCGTGGACGTTGACAACAGCGATGGAACGTATCTTGATCCCGCTGCGGTGAACACGATCTGCAAGTCGGGCAATACAAGCGACAACACCGAGGAACACCAGGGTGGTGACGTGTATCTCGATGTCAATAGCGAAGGTGCCTGGACAATGCAGGTGCAGGTACTAAAGTAGGAAACGCTCTAGCGGAGTGATGCCGAGATAGTCCAAGAGACAGCCGCCGGCTCATGAGCCGGCGGCTGTCTCTGCTCCAGTCGCATGCGCTTTGGCCGGGCGCTTTGACCTTGGCCTGGATTCTTTCCTGCCGCCGTTGCCATTGTGCCCGTCGTTATGCCCTGTGTCGTCAACGATGTGGAAAGTGCTCTCGGCGTCGCCACCAACTGGCTTGGTCGCACCCTCGAATATTTGCGATACCAGCCGAACAGGCTGTGGCGCCTTGGGCCGGCTCAGCATCTTGAGCAGCGGAACCGCCGCGATGAAGATGCCGACCGGCGGCTCGATCAGCTCGAATGCGACAGCGAGCGCGATCCCCCCGTAGTAGCCTATCGTTTGCGGCCAATTTACTTCGAGCGGGCCAATACGGCTCTCGAATCCCTTGCTTTCAGGCTCCTGCATCGAGATGCCTCCTCTCGCGGGTGCTCGTGTTGACGCTCACACTTCCGAAATCACAAGCGTCCACAAATTAGAATCCAACCGGCCGCAAGAACTATGCC
>CAZYCD010000345.1:0-3165 GCA_964645345.1 uncultured Micromonosporaceae bacterium | reverse complement strand
AAACGTTTGGTCAGGTGGTGTTCGAAGCCATGGCGAGCGGCCTGCCTGTCGTCGCATTCGACTCGGAGGGCGTGCGCGATTTGGTTCACCACGCGGAGACAGGCTTCCTGCTGCCCTCCACAGCGCCCACTTCGCTGGTCCAGTGCGCGGAGTACCTGCTTGCCCATCCTGAGGAGCGCGTTCTGTTCGGAGAGCGGGCGCGCCAGGAAGCGGCGCGGCACTCATGGGCTTCCGTCATGGATATCTTACTCGACCGTTATCGAAATGCCGTTGCTTCGCACCAGAGAGAGGCCGCCGCATAACGCCGCATAACACCATGTTCACGGATGGTTACGCGCCCATTCCGCGCTTGATACGTGGAGCGGGCGCCCGGTCATGAGGAGGAGACGACGTGCGGCGCATACACATGCTTCGTAACCTCATGGCGAAGTGCTAGGCGGGATTGCCCCTTGATGCACAGGGAGCATGCGAGATATACTAGTTGACACATCGGACGTGTGTAAGGACTGATGCAGCCGGCGCTCGCCTGCATCGGCGAAACCCGTAGGTAAGATCGGCCCCACTCACCGGGTGCGCGCCCACGGCGTCCTCCCCGGCGTAGCAGGACCCTATCTCTCGCGGTGGTCGTATGCCTTCGGGCGCTTCCAAAAGCGACGAGGAGGAGTGCCTTCTATGGGAATGTTACGAGTGTTGTCGCGACACGGCGATGACCGCTACACATGGGATGAGACTGCTGTAGACATTGGCGATCCAGAGGCTATCGCGGCAGTACGAGAAGCCGAGCGGATCTTCAAAGAGGAGCGTGCGCGAGGCGCCACCGCCGTGCGTGTTGCCCCGGACAAACCCGCCGAGCGCATTGACGAGTTTGATCCGAATGCCCAGCAGATCCTCATGCTCCCGCGTGTAGTCGGCGGCTGAGCGCTCCCATGAACAACCTCTGGCCGATCAGCGTCACGCTGCTCATAGCGCTGCTTTTCGTCGCTAAGGTCGTTCAGGCCGTGTCCCTCTGGCCGCCAGCGAGCGGGCGCATCTGGCCATGGCTGCGCCTGCAAACCTGGTGGCCAGTGGTCGCCGACCATAACGCCGAGGCGCTCCTGCGGGAGCGATTGAGCTCCGATGAGTACCGCCAGCTCTGTTCGCGTGCCTATCTCGACGTGCGGAGCCACTCCTATGCGAACCGCATCTATCGTGTGCCGCGCGGTCCAGGCCAGGTGCTCGTTCTGGAGGGTGGTCGCGTTGTTGAGCGCCTCTGCGTTCAGCCGGTAGATTCGCTGCCAGAGGCCGACGTCATTCTCATGCATAAGCTGCTCATCGAGAGTGACGAGCGCACCTACCTCGAGACCGCGAACCACTTCCCACGCTCCGTCTGGCGCTAAATCCTCGCTCCTCACAGTCCTCGTGCCGCCTACCTGCCACATCGCACCGCGGAAAGATCGCTCGTGTCATGCGGCAGGTAGCCAGCGGATGCGTGTTTGTTACGCCTCGCCTGTAGGGATTACGAAACGCGAGTGGCCTGTTCCTCATCACTCCGCTTGCCAGAATACTCGTTGTGTGAGGCCCAGCACGCAGGCAACCATAAACAGCGCGCCGCCCCCGATAAAGAGCCATCCGACCTCGGGCACGAGGCTGGCTGCCGCTCCGTATGCCGCGATGGAGAGCGGCGTGCCTACAAAGCTGCCAAGCATGACGAAGCTCATCATGCGGCCCATCATCTCCATCGGGATGTGACGCTGAATGACCGTGATGATGAGCACATTGCTGAGAGCGATCAAAATGCCCATGATCGCGAAGCACCCGGCCAGCGGCAGCACCCCACCCAGGAACGGCCCCGCTGCGATCAGCACCGCCGTGGGTATCAGTGTGGCGATGGCGACCAGCGACTTGCGCCGCAGCTTCGAGGCGATGCCAGCCGCTATTGCCCCAATGATCGAGCCAAGACCAAACCCGCCGACGGTAACTCCCAGCGCCTGAGGTCCATTCGCGATGCTGACCCACTGCTTGAGCAGCAGCGGCAGCGCGACCTCGAACAGACCGTTCGCGGCGAAGTTGCCCAGCAGCGAAAGACCGAGCAAGGTAAAAAGGTAACGCGACGCGCGCAGGAATCGGAATGCTTCCGCGAGATCGCGCAGGCCGTTTCCCGAAGCGCGCCGGGCCGATTGTGGCGAGGTGACCGCCGCCGTCGTGCCGCGCGACACGCGAATGAGGAAAAGTGAGACGACCGAGACGAAGAATGACACGGCATCAATCACGAATCCCAGCGCGAGTCGCGTCGCGCCGAGGACGACGCCCGCCACTCCTGGACCGATGAAGTTGCTCGTCTGCAACGTGAGCTGCTCAAAGCTGTTACCCGCTTGCAAGTCGCTAGCCGGGAGAAGAAACGGCACCATTGCCGACGAGGCCGGATAGAAGAGGCCACCGGCGATACCGAGCAGCGCTGAGATCAGAATCAGCACCCACAGGGGAGGCGTGCTCAGCAGAGCGAGCGCCGCGAGCACCGCTATGGTGATGAATCGCGCCACGTCCGCGCCGAGCATCAATGCTCGTGGGCCATACCGATCCGCCAACACGCCCCCCGCCAGGGTGAAGACGCCAAGCATCGCCGCGGCGACGCCGGAGACGAGCGCCAGTGCGCCAGCGGAGTCCGCGACGTGCAGCACGAGCCAGGGCAGGGCGACAAAGTAGAACTGGTCGCCAAGGCGGGACACCGTTTGCCCCGCGATCAGCCTGCGGAAGTTCGCGATACGCAACGGCGCGAAGAAACCGCGGCTCTGCTCGCCAGCAGCCGGCAAGTCCGGTGATTTGGTGAGTGGCCCATCGGTCGCCAGCGCCGCTGAATTGCCCGCGCCGGCAGGCTGGTCCACGAGAACACCACCCGTTGATGACCATTCGTTGCTGGTGACATCGCTCGAGACATCGCTCGTGACATCAAGGCCGCCCGTGGTCCTGGTATCAGCTAGGTTGTCGGGCATGACAGCATCTCCTACTTTCGGCGACGTGCGCCGGTGCAGCGTCAAAGTCTGACGTGCGGGCCAACAGAACGTGCGGCTCCAGTAAACATACTGGACGGTCTGGTTTCCGCGGAACAAGCACGTGTTTGCATACTATCTAGTCGGTATACGAATGATACCCGACCGATAGGTGTCTGTCAAGTCTCCGACACGCACA
>CAZYCD010000344.1:0-3217 GCA_964645345.1 uncultured Micromonosporaceae bacterium | reverse complement strand
CGCCGGGCAACCTCGAGCCGCTGTGCGCGGTGCACCACCGCACGCACTTCGGGGTACACGTGATTCCGGGTCCGCTCTGGGAGCCGCTGCGGTACCGGAAGGCGAACGTGAAGCCGGCCGCGGAGTTCGTGACGGCGGCCGAGGCCGCGGCCGGTACCACGACGGTGGCCAAGACGACGAGGACCACCACGGTACGGCAGCGGGCCACCAAGGCCGGTGTGGAGACGGCCACCAGCGAGGACGACAAGACCTCGGTGAAGGTCGTCGCCGGGCACCACACGGTGGCCGAGGAGCACGAGCAGCACCACATCGAGGAGAAGCACGCAACTCCCCGTCCCCGCAAGGCGGCCGCCGACAAGGAGCCCACGGAGAAGAAGGGCTTCTTCGGCCGGCTCTTCAGCTGACGCCGAGGAAGACGCTGACCAGCGGTAGCCGCCGCGTGTAGCCGAGCCGCTCGTAAAGCCGGGCGGCCCGCTGGTTGCCGATCTCCACGCCGAGGGACACCACGCCGAACTCCGCGTGCAGCGCGCGGGACATCGCTGTGGTCAGCGCGGCGCCCAGACCCTGCCCGCGGCGGTCGGCGGCGACCGTGAGCCCGGTCAGCACGCCGATGCCCCGGCTGGAGTCCGCGCCGCAGGCGACCAGCCGGGCGCCGTCGCGGACGCCGTACCAGCCGCGGATCCGCCGCCGCCCCGGCCGGCTCGAGGTACCGGGGTGGTCCGCGTCCAGCAGGCCGGTGATTGCCTCGTGGTCGTCCTCGCTGAGCCGGACGACCATGTCCTCGGCCGGATGGCCCGCGGGCGGCGTGGACGTCCAGCGGAAGTCCCACTCCTCGTATCGGCGCACGGGCAGCCGCGCGGCCAGGTCCCCATGCGGGGCGTGGGGCAGGTGGGCGGCGGGTACCGGGCCCAGTTCGTCGAGCAGCGTGGCCACCAGGTCGGCGGCCGCGGTCCCTGAGCCGATCCCGGCGCACACCGGTCCCCAGGGCCCGACGCCGTACCAGGCGACCGTGCCGCCGAGCCGGTACCCGCGCAGGTCGGCCTCCTCGCTGACGTACATCCGCACGAACGGGTGGTCGCCGGCCGCCTCCCGTACCGCGTCGGCCCCGACCAGCGGCGTCGCCTCGGTGATCATGTAGCCAAGCTAGCCGAAGCTTAGAGATCGACGGATCCGGGTACATCCGGCAGGTCCATTCACACCCCGGGAGGGCACTTGTTCGCGATCATCGCGGCGGTCATCTTCGCCATCGTGTTCATTCTTGATCTTGCAGGCAAGAGCTACAACAACTTCATCAACCCGGGTACCCTCACCGCACTCGGCCTGCTCTTCCTGGCCCTGCACCTGGCGCCTCTAGCCAAGGTGCGCTGGCGGCGCTGACCAGCCCGCGGACCTGGTCGGACAACCGGCCCGGCCCCGCTGTGGGGCCGGGCCGGTAGTCTCTGAGCGGTGGATCCGGACGCCCTGTTCACGCTCGACCCGCCCGCGCCGCGCGCCGGCGGGAGCGGGCGTGCCGCCGTCCCTGGTGGCGGCACGGGCGGGCCGCCAGGCGGCGCCTTCGCGGCACCCGGGCCGGACTCCCCGCTGGCCGTCCGGATGCGCCCGGCCAGCCTCGACGAGCTGGTCGGCCAGGACCACCTGCTCGCGCCCGGTGCCCCGCTGCGCCAGCTGGTGGCCGGCGGCTCGCCGATGTCCGTGATCCTCTGGGGCCCGCCGGGCAGCGGCAAGACCACCATCGCGCACCTGGTCGCGCAGGCGTCCGACCGCCGGTTCGTCGCCCTGTCCGCGCTGTCGGCCGGGGTCAAGGACGTCCGGGCGGTGATCGACGAAGCGCGCCGGGTCCGGCGCACCGGCGGTACCCCGACCGTGCTGTTCATCGACGAGGTGCACCGGTTCAGCAAGACGCAGCAGGACTCCCTGCTGGCCGCCGTCGAGGACCGGACAGTCACCCTGCTCGCCGCGACCACGGAGAACCCGTACTTCTCGGTCATCTCCCCGCTGCTGTCCCGCTGCGTGCTGCTGACCCTGCAGCCGCTGGACGACGAGGCGGTCCGGTCGCTGGTCCAGCGAGCGGCGGTCGACGAGCGCGGGCTGGGCAGCGCGGTGAAGCTGGCGCCGGACGCCGAGGACCACCTGGTCAGGCTGGCCGCCGGCGACGTGCGCAAGGCGCTGACCGCGCTGGAAGCGGCCGCGGCGTCGGCGCGGGCACAGGGCGCAGCCCAGGTCGACCTGGCCACCGCCGAGCGGGCGGTGGACGTGGCGGCCGTCCGGTACGACCGGGACGGCGACGCGCACTACGACGTGATCAGCGCGTTCATCAAGAGCATGCGCGGCTCCGACGTGGACGCCGCTCTGCACTGGCTGGCCCGGATGCTGGTGGCCGGGGAGGACCCGCGGTTCATCGCCCGCCGGCTGGTGATCTTTGCGAGCGAGGACGTCGGTATGGCCGATCCGACCGCGCTGCAGACCGCGACCGCGGCGGCCGCCGCCGTGGCGCTCATCGGGCTGCCCGAGGCGCAGCTCAACCTGGCACACGCGGTGGTACACCTGGCCACCGCACCGAAGTCCAACGCGGTGACCACGGCACTGGGCGCGGCAATGGCCGACGTGCGCGCCGGCAAGGCCGGTCCGGTGCCGGTACACCTTCGCGACGCGCACTACCCGGGCTCGCGGGGGCTCGGGCACGGCGCCGGGTACCGGTACCCACACGACGACCCGCGCGGGGTGGTCGCCCAGCAGTACCCGCCGGACGACCTGGTGGGGCTGGACTACTACCGGCCCGGCCAGCACGGCGCGGAGCGCGCGGTCGCGGAGCGGCTGCCGAAGCTGCGCCGGGTGGTCCGCGGCGCGGCAGGCGAGGAGGAGGACCAGTGACCGGTCCACAGCAGCCCGGGCGCGGCAAGCGCCGGGGGCGCGGCGAGACGGAGCCGACCGAGGAGCTGGGCTGGATCGCCGACCTGCGCAGTGCCCGTGAATCCCGCGGCGACCTCGGCCCCGGTCCGGACGGCGGGGACGAGTCGGCGCCGTCGCGCGCCGGGCGCGCGGCCCGGCGCCGGGCCGCCGAGCAGGAGGCCAGCCGGACCGGTACCGACGGCGGCACCCGCGCCGGTTCCCGCCCGCCCGCACCGGGGTTCCCGGCAGGCGGCGTGCCCACCCCGCGGCCCGCGTCGAACCCGGGACCGTCCAGCCGGGCGGTACCGCCGCCGGCCGCCCCGCAGAT
>CAZYCD010000343.1:0-3219 GCA_964645345.1 uncultured Micromonosporaceae bacterium | reverse complement strand
ATTCCGGTGGCCTGGTGCACCTCGGGATGCTGCAGGCCGGCTGGCGCGGGCTGGTGTCCGTCGGAGCGCGACCCGTCGGGGGCGTCGAGCAGCAGCGCGCAGGCCGTGTCCGCCAACACCAGCACGTCGGCCAGTTTCCCGGGATCTAGATCACCTGGTTCGGCGCGGTAGAGGGTCATCGCACCGAGATGGATCGCGCCGATCTGAAGCGGTAGCGCGAACACCGCACGGATCCCGGCCTGCACGGCGGCCGGCGCGAATGCCGGCCATCGGGCCAGGCATTGCGGGGCGGCCAGGTCGGCGACCAGCGCTGGTCCGCCGGTTGTGGCGTCCACTCCCGGGCCCTCACCGAGGGTCAGAGTCAGCTCCTCCAGCTGCGAGGCGACCCGATCGCTGGCGTAGGTGGTTTCGCGTGGTGTGGCGGCCAGCACCACCGTGACGGCGACGCCGTCCACCCCCGCGCACAACATCACCGCGGCAGCGACGTGCTCGACCGCGGCTGGTGCACCGTGAGCATGCTCGACGACCAGGCTCCACAGTCGCATCCGCCGATCGACGTTCATCGGCGCGTCACAGCCGGACGCCACAACGCTGACGATGAGGTCACGACGGCTGCCTCCGATACCTGAACGGTTCGTGAGGCCGCGACGGGCCGTGACGTCAGACAGAGACCGGGTCGAACGTGACTGGCTCCTCGAACGGCTTGTCATCGGCCAGCCTACGCCCCACCCCCGATCCCGCTCCCACGCCGCAACGGGTCGCACACGTCCCATTGCAGGCGATCACCGGCCGAAGACCCATTGGACGGTTTAGCCGGTACACCTGCAGGCGCACCGACCAACCGGCGGTTGGGCATGGCCTCAGGAGGTGACCGTGAGGTGGTTCTTCACGCTGGTCACGCCGGCGGCTGACCATGCCACGCACTCGGCCTGGCGGCGCTCAGCGAAGCACCGGACAGTGCCGCCGAGCGTCACCTCGCCGCCATTGACGTCCACGGTTATCTCGCGAGAATCGAGCTGAGCGTTGCGCTGAACCGCCGCCTCAATCGCACTCTTCGCCCCAGTCGCCGACGCGCTCGAGGTGAGCGCGATGGTGTTAGCGACGGCGGCGACGCCGCGAAGGTACATGACCGCACGGGCGGCCGCCTCGCGCTGGTACTGCCAGGTGACAGTGCCGGACAGGGTGACGATGTGATCGCGCACGCCCGCCTTGACCGTCTCGAACGGTACGTCGAGCGCAGCGTTCAGCATCTGGTTAGCGGTCTCGGCGAGATCGGCATCCGTCGTACTGGACGCGCCCGGATCGCGTACCACCATGTCCTCGGCGAGGGCCTTGACGCCCGCGACGCGCAGTGCCGCGCGCTTCGCCGCGTGCCATTCGGGCAGGCTGGCCACGTCGCCGGAGAGGGTCACCACCCCGTTATTGGCCAACACCACGAGATGCGCCGCGTCGATACCAGGGTTGAAGGTCAGTTCGTCGATGACCGCGGTCTGCAGGTCCTTATCGTTTCTACGGATCGTCTGTGTCATGTGCCAACCATGGCCCTACCGAGGAGACTCCGCCACCACATTTGGAACATATTCGAATAGATCTTCGAAATCATTGTAAACTGCATGCGTTTAAGCGTACAAAGTCGTATTTCGCCAATCCTCGGGCGAGTAGTGATTGGCGGCAGATCGCTCCGCCGAAATGGTTTATCAGCCAACATCAGCGGGCATAGACAGGTGAAGATATTTGCGTCCGTCCAGGTGCGGGCCGATCAGCAAGGAGATCCTCATGGGCGTCATCGCCTGGATCCTGCTCGGAGCCATTGCCGGCATCATCGCTGAACATCTGACCGGGCGTAGGTCCGGCTTGCTGTTGGCGACCGTCGTCGGCATAGTGGGTGCACTGCTTGGCGGGTTCCTCGCCAAGGCGCTGTTCCACGTGCAGACTCTCAACACGTTCTTCAACCTCAGTACCTGGATCACCGCCATTGTCGGCGCGGTCATCCTCTTCCTGCTCATGCGCGCTGTGTCCGGCAACCGTCGGCGCCGCCGCGCATAAGCCCTCGACCCACCGCACCGCGGTACGCCCTAGCCGGCCGCCACACACCAGACCACGCCACCACCTAGTCGCATTGACGACGACGCCCCGGCGATGCCGCCGGCGGCCCCGTCAGCTTTGCGCGTGCGGAATGGGTCGTCGACTTGTCGGTCCAGGCTTTTCGGTGGAGCGGTTTGAGGCGCCGGGGACGTGCCGGACGAGTACGTCGAGGTTGCCAGGATCGTGCCGTACCACCGGGCTCTGCAGGATTTCCTCGGACGGTTGAGATGGACCGCGGATGGACAACGTGATTGAAACATCGCGACAGCAGGATGGGACGGTGGACGTGCGACGGGTGCGGGTGGGGTGCGAGTTCGTACACGTCGCCGCCGTCGGCACCCCGACCATCTTCCAGGTCGCACCACGCGACGACGGGCTGATCACTTTGGCATTGCAGGAGTGGTCGACGGAGCCACGGCTGCGCATGCGCCGCTACACCGATCTCTACGGGAATCCGTGCACCCGGGTGGTACTGCCCGCCGGGCGGTCCGTGTTGTGCTACGACGCGGTCGTGCTGGTGCCCGACGCGACCGAGGACGCCGACGAATACGCACCGGAGCTGCCGCCCGACCAGCTGCCCGACGAGGTCCTTGTCTACACGCTGCCCAGCCGGTACTGCCTGCCCGATGTGCTCGGCGATGAAGCCTGGTCCCGCTTCGGTGCCACGGCCCCCGGCTACGCGCGGGTACAGGCGATCTGCGACCACGTCCACGGTCACCTGACCTTCAACTACGGCAGCAGCGGTCCGTGGTCGACGGCCGTGGACGTCAACACCTCCGGATTCGGTGTCTGCCGCGACTTCACGCACTTGGCGATCTCGTTCTGCCGGGCATTGAACATCCCGGCGCGGTACGTCTTCGGCTACTTGCCCGACATGGAGGTGCTGCGGGACCCGGCGCCCATGGACTTCGCTGCGTGGATGGAGGTTTGGCTGGGCGATCGGTGGTGGACCTTTGATCCGCGTAACAATCGTCGACGCAAGGGCCGAATCCTGATTGGACGGGGACGCGACGCGTCCGACGTTGCCATGGTCACCACGTTCGGCGCCCCGCTGCTGGAGTCGATGTCGGTACACGCGGCCGAGGAGCAGGCCTGACCACGCCCCTCGCGCGGCGACATGAGCGGGCCCTACTC
>CAZYCD010000342.1:0-3273 GCA_964645345.1 uncultured Micromonosporaceae bacterium | reverse complement strand
GTGTGGAACCGGTTCGACCACCGGCCGCTGGAGGGCTTCGTCTACGCGATCACGCCCTTCAACTTCACCGCCATCGCCGGCAACCTGCCCACCTCGGTCGCGCTGCTGGGCAACACGGTGGTCTGGAAGCCGTCCCCGACCCAGCAGTTCGCCGCGCACTTCACCATGCGGCTGCTCGAAGCGGCCGGCCTGCCGCCCGGCGTCATTAACATGGTGACGGGCGACGGGATCGCCGTCTCCGAGGTCGCGCTCGCCGACCCGGACCTGGCCGGCATTCACTTCACCGGCTCCACCAAGACGTTCCAGACGCTGTGGCAGACCGTGGGTACCAACATCTCCCGGTACCGCACGTACCCGCGGCTGGTCGGCGAGACGGGCGGCAAGGACTTCGTCATCGCGCACCCGTCGGCAGAGGCCGACCCGCTGGTCACCGCGCTGGTACGCGGGGCTTTCGAGTACCAGGGCCAGAAATGCTCGGCGGCGTCCCGCGCGTACCTGCCCCGGTCGATGTGGGAGTCGGGGCTGCGTGACCGGCTCGCGGCCGCGGCCGAGTCGCTGGCCTACGGCGACGTCACCGACTTCGCCAACTTCGGCGGCGCGGTCATCGACGGCCGGGCGTTCGCCAAGCACGCGGCCGCGCTGGACATGGTGAAGAACTCCGCCGCGTGCACGGTGCTGGCCGGGGGTACCGCCGACGACAGCGAGGGCTGGTTCGTGCGGCCGACGGTCGTGGAGTGCACCGACCCGGCGCACGAGGTGTTCACTACCGAGTACTTCGGCCCGATCCTGGCGGTGCACGTGTACGACGACGGCCGGTTCGAGGACGTCGTGCGCCAGGCCGAGTCGGCGGCACCGTACGCGCTGACCGGCTCGGTGTTCGCGACCGACCGGCGCGCGATCGACTGGGCCAGCGAGGCGCTGCGCTTCGCCGCCGGCAACTTCTACATCAACGACAAGCCGACCGGTGCCGTGGTCGGGCAGCAGCCGTTCGGCGGGGCACGGGCGTCGGGTACCAACGACAAGGCCGGGTCCTGGCAGAACCTGGTGCGCTGGATGTCGCCGCGGACCATCAAGGAGACGTTCGTACCGCCGACCGACCACGGGTACCCGCACATGGCGGACTGACGTTACAGTCAGCGCATGGCGGAGGAGCGGATCGATCCGGGCGGGAACACCGAGCAGTGGCGTGCCTTCGCGCACGGCCAGGACCCGGTCGAGCCGAAGAAGCGGTCGACCACCCCGATAGTCCTCGGCGTGGTGGTCGTTGTCCTGATCCTCGCCGCGTTGGCGCTGCTCGCCTTCATGTGAGGCGCCGGCCCGATGGCCGGCGCCTCACGGCGCAGCGTCAGGATCCGGCGCTCACGCCGCGCTGACCGGGCGGGCGGGTGGCTGTGCCGACGACCGCGTCGTCCGGGTAGCACCAGACCCAGTCCTCGCCCGGCTCGTACGACGTGACGATGGGGTGGCCGGTCTCGCGGTAGTGCGCGGTCGCGTGCCGGCTGGGCGAGGAGTCGCAGCAGCCGACGTGCCCGCACGTCAGGCACTCCCGCAGGTGCACCCAGCGGCCGCCGCCGGCCAGGCACTCGGCGCAGCCCTCGGGCGGCTGCGGGCTGACGTCGCTGACCTGGTCGAGATGGGTACAGGAGGTCATGCGGCTCACTCGTCCTCGTCGTCCAGCCGGGCGAGCCAGGTGGCGAGCCGGTTGATCGGCTCGTCGAACTCCGGGTTGTCGTCGACGAAGTCGCGCAGCCGCTCGGCGAGCCATTCCATGCTGAACGTCTCGCCGGCGCGGCGCTCGGCCAGCTCCTCCATGCCGCGGTCGGTGAAGTACACCCCTCAGCCCTTCGGCGGCGCAGCGCCGGCCGTTGCCGGCGTCGCCGGCAGTGCCGCGTCGATCAGGGCCGCCTGCTCCGCCTCGTGCAGCTTGGCCGAGCCCACCGCCGGAGCGGCCGCCGCCGGCCGGGAGATCCGGCGCAGCGAGACGCCGCCGAGGTGCTCCAGCAGGTTGAGCGTGATGAACGACCAGGCACCCTGGTTGGCCGGCTCCTCCTGGACCCAGGCGTACTCCTTGGCCCCCGGGTACCGGTCGATCTCGGCCCGGATCTCCTGGATCGGCATCGGGTACAGCTGCTCGACCCGGACCAGCGCGGTGTTCGTGATCTTCCGATCCTGCCGGGCCTGCACCAGGTCGTAGTAGAGCTTGCCCGAGCAGAACAGCACCCTCGTCACGCCGGCCGGGTCGACCGTGTCCGGGATGACGGTCTGGAAGGTACCGCCGGTGAAGTCGTCCACGGCGGAGACCGCGAGCCGGTGCCGGAGCAGGGACTTCGGCGTGAACACGACCAGCGGCTTCTTCTTCGGCGACAGAGCCTGTCGACGCAGCAGGTGGAAGTAGTTCGCCGGAGTCGTCGGGACCGCGACCCGCATGTTGTCCTCGGCGCACAGCTGCAGGTACCGCTCGATGCGGCCCGAGGTGTGGTCCGGCCCCTGACCCTCGTGGCCGTGCGGGAGCAGCAGGGTGACCGCCGAGCGCTGGCCCCACTTCACCTCGCCGGACGAGATGAACTCGTCGACGACCGACTGGGCGCCGTTGGCGAAGTCGCCGAACTGCGCCTCCCAGGCGACGAAGGCGTCGAGGTTCTCCACCGAGTACCCGTACTCGAAGCCCATCGCCGCGTACTCCGACAGCAGCGAGTCGTGGACGAAGAACCGGGCGTCGTCGTGCTTGACCGCGAACAGCGGCAGGTAGTCCGCGCCGGTCTCGGCGTCCACCACGCTGGCGTGCCTGGACACGAAGGTCCCGCGCCGCGAGTCCTGACCGGCGAGCCGCACGGTCACGCCCTGGTTGAGCAGTGAACCGAGCGCGATGATCTCGCCGAAGCCCCAGTCGATGTCGCCCTGGACGGCCATCCGCGCCCGGCGCTCCAGCAACTGCACCACGCGCTTGTGCGGGGTGAAGCCCTTGGGCAGGTTGACGTGCGCGTCGCCGATGGCCTTCACCAGGCCGGCGGTGATCGCGGTGGCGACCTCGGGCTCGGGTTCGGGCTGGCGGTTGCGGGCCGCGCGTACCGTCGTCGAGGCGTCGCGGGTGGCCTTGAACACCGTCTCGAGCTGCTGCTGGAAGTCGCGCAGCGACTCCTCAGCCTCGTCCACAGTGATGTCGCCCCGGCCGATCAGCTCCTCGGTGTAGAGCTTCCGGACCGATCGCTTGGTGTCGATGATGTGGTACATCAGCGGGTTGGTCATCGACGGGTCGTCGCCCTCGTTGTGCCC
>CAZYCD010000341.1:0-3284 GCA_964645345.1 uncultured Micromonosporaceae bacterium | reverse complement strand
CCGTTCGAACGGTTTCGTGACATCACCCGCGAGTCGTTCGATCGCGTCATCGCTGTGAACCTGCGGGGCACGTTCGACTGCTGCCAAGCGGTGGTCCCCGACATGATCGCCGCCGGATGGGGTCGCATCGTCAACATTGCATCCTCGAGCGCACAGACGGGAAGCGCGCTCCAGGTCCACTACGCGGCCTCGAAGGCGGGCGTGATCGGCCTCACGAGGTCACTCGCCCGCGAGCTCGGACCGAAGGGCATCACGGTGAACACGATCCCGCCGAGCTTCGTCGACACGCCGACCCTGAGGGACAGCGAGTCGGCCGGGTTCCTCGGCCCTGGCGTGGAGCAACTCGAGCAGGCGATGCCCGTCCGGCGGGTCGGTCTGCCCGAAGACATTGCGGCCGCGTGCGCGTACCTCGTGCGCGACGAGGCTGGATACGTCACGGGACAGGTCATCGGTGTCAACGGCGGCCGCGTGATCGGCTGACCCACGCTGGAGAGGACAGGAGTAGCCAGTCATGCGAACCGGGGTATTCATGCCGAGACCAGGAACGGTCCACGAGGGCGTGCGGTGATGGCACGCATCCCGCCCCTTCCACGCGACGAATGGCCGGTCGAGATGCGTGAAGCAATCGCCGCGATGCGCCCGGCCGTACAACGCCATCCCAGCCCGGTACGGGAGAACCGGCCACAGGCGCCGAACACCATGGAGACGTTCGCGCACCACCCCGAGTTGGCGCGGGCGTTCTTCACGTTCAACGGGCACGTGCTGTTCGGCACGACGCTGACCGCGCGTCACCGCCAGATGCTCATCCTTCGCGTTGCGGCCCGTCGCAAGGCCGCCTACGTCTGGGCACAGCATGTATTTCTTGCGCGCGACGCCGGCCTCACCGACGAGGAGATCGCGCGGATCGCCTTTGGGCCGCAAGCGCCGTTCCTCGACACCGTGGAGCGGGCGCTCTTGCGCGCCGTCGACGAGCTCGTCGACGACGGGGTCATCGGTGACGAGACCTGGCATGCGCTCGAGGCGAAATTCGAGCCGAGGCAGCTGTTGGACGTCATCTTCACCGTCGGGTGTTACGAGACCACGTCGTGGTTCTTCCGTTCGATCGATCTGGAGGTCGATCCCGACATTGCCACGCTGTTGCAACAATGACGCGGGAACCGCTCGAAGACTCGGCGATCGGTTGTTCAGATCGAATGACCACGCAAGGCGTGGAGACAAAATCGCCAGCTGTCCTCGGCGCTGATGCGCATTCCCGCGCTGCGAGTCAGGCGATCCTCGAACCAGCTGTAGATGACGCACCGCAAGACGAGTGCCGTCGCGGTCGGCGTGTCGGGCCAGTCAAGTGCACCAGCGCGCTTCCCTTCGTCGATGAGCTCTGCAAGCAGGTGCGAGATCGGGAGGAACATCGCTTGAACCTGCTCAGGATGATTGCGCGCGAGGTCCAGCGAGAACTCCGAGATCGGTCGGCGGTTGTGCGCGTCGGGTCGTCGGAGCGCGAGGTCGGGATCGCACTGCTCATGCAGTGAGATCACAAAGGCCCGCAGTCGCGCCAATGGCTCGTGTTCAAGATCGACCGCGCTGTGAAGCTCATTCACGGCTTGTCGGATGGTCTCCTCGAACAACGCGAGCAGGAGCTGATCTTTGCTGTCGAAGTACTGATAGAAGCTTCGCAGCGACTGCTTCGCACGGGACGCCACGTCGAGAATCGTGAAGTCCGTGGTGCCCTTCTCGTCCATCAGGTCGAACGCGGCGTCGAGAATGGTTTTCGCTCGCTGCACGGCACGTGCACGCGCCGCGTCGAGCGTGCGTGACACCGCGCGTTGCTGCCAGGCCGGCTCGGATGCGTCGTCGAGCGGATCGAGATTGGTCACGTCACGATCGCCGTCGCGACCGCGAGCGCACCCGGGTCGAGAGTCAAGTTCCCTTCGCGGGCTGCCGCGACGCCTGGTCGGCTCGTCATCGTCCTCCTCGGGAATCTCTCGGCGGCGCGGCACCGGGCCCTTCTCGCCGCATTTTGGTAACGGAGCTTACTCGAATCCGATAGTGTCATTCTCGCCAAGGGCTACCAAGGGATCCGCGAGGCGCTCCACGCCGCCCCAGGAGTCGTGCATGACCGCAGCCAACGTCGGCGCACTGCTCGCCCGGATCGGGACGGGCCTTTTCCAGCAGGCCTGGGTCGTACGCGACCTCCGCCAGGCGCAGACGGCCATGCGCCGCACCCTCGGCTGCAGCGAGTTCGTCGAGATCCGGACGGGTGACCTCGTCTACGACCTGCGCGGGTCCACGGTCTCGTGCGACCTCTCGCTCGCGTTCGCGCGCTGCGGGAACGTGCAGGTCGAGCTCGTCCGACCCATACGTGGCGAGGGCATCCACTCCGAATTCCTCGCGCAGCGCGGTCCGGGCGCGCACCACCTCGGCTTCCTCGTCGCCGACCTCGATGCGACCGTCTCGGCCGCGGCGGCCGACGGGTTCCCATGTGTCATGGCCGGTGATCTCGGCCCGGTTCGCATCTCGTATCTCGACACGTTCGATGCGCTCGGCATCTACGTCGAGCTGCTCGAGGATCCCGACGGGATGCTGATGGCCACGATGCCGTGGCGTGACGACCACGCAGTTTCTTCCTGAAGAGAGGGACATGAGCGAGGCGGTGGACGTGTGTTCGGGGTGACAGCTCGCGGTGGGCCGCCTCCGGTGACCGGGCGCCCTCAGTTGGCGCTGTCCGGCCTGCGGGTCGTCGACGCCGCGACGCTCGCCGCCGGGCCGATGGTCGCGACCGCGCTCGGCGAGTACGGCGCAGACGTGATCAAGGTCGAGCAGCCGGCGGCGGGCGACCCGTTGCGCACCTGGGGCGCGCGCCGAAGCGACATCGGCCTCTTCTGGAAGAGCATGAGCCGCAACAAGTCGTGCGTCACGATCGACTTTCGCCATCGGGACGGACAGGATCTGCTCCACGCGCTGCTCGACGTCAGCGACGTGCTCGTCGTCAACAATCGACCGAGCGCGCTCGCGCGGTGGCGCCTGGACTACGAGTCGATCCACGCCCGGCACCCACAGCTCGTGATGCTCCACGTCACCGGATTCGGCGGGAGCGGCCCGGCGAGCGACCGGCCAGGCTTCGGGACGCTCGCCGAGGCGATGAGCGGGTTCGCGCACGTGACCGGCGAGGCCAACGGTCCGCCGACGCTTCCACCGTTCTTTCTCGCTGACGGCGTCGCGGCATTGAGCGCGACCTACGCGGTCATGATGGCGCTCTACCACCGCGACGTCCACGGCGGCGGTGGCCA
>CAZYCD010000340.1:0-3292 GCA_964645345.1 uncultured Micromonosporaceae bacterium | reverse complement strand
ATGACACGTATGACATTCCGCCTGCCTGACCCAAAAGCGGACACACCGCAATGGCCTTCTCGAATCAGCCGGGCAATCCCTTCACGCGCTGGCGCCACGTGCCGCGCCGGAAGACCTGGAGCACCAGCACTGAGAGCGCCACTTGACGCATGCGCTACCCTGGGAAGCGAGCCACCATATCGCATGCGTCGAGAGGAGTCCGCGCCAGCGGAGAGAATGGGGAGAGAGTAGAGCCGATGTCACAGGGGACAGAGTTTGTCGCGTTGCTGCGCCGGCCCGCCGTGGAGCTGGCGGACCTCATGCGCTCTGGTCAGGTCCGGTCGCGCGAGCTGGTCGAGGCCGCGCTTGGTCAGATCGAGGCGCAGGCGCATCTCAACGCCTTCACGCTGGTGGACGCCGACGGCGCGCTCGCCGCTGCCGATACCGTTCGTCCAGGTGATGCGCGCCCCTTCGCGGGCGTTCCCATCGCTATCAAAGAGCTGAATGGGGTCGCGGGCCAGCGACTTACGCTGGGGTCCGATGTCTTCGGCGACTTCATCGCTTCCAGCGACGACTACGTGGTGCGCCGGCTCAAGGACGCCGGCTTCGTGCTGATCGGGCGCACGTCGGCCCCGGAGTTTGGCATTGTTCCCGTCACGGAGCCGCGCCGTTTTGGTCCCACCCGCAATCCCTGGAACCCGGAGCGCACGCCCGGCGGCTCCTCAGGGGGCGCGGCGGCTGCCGTGGCGGCGGGCATTCTGCCGGTCGCGCAGGGCAGTGACGGCGGCGGCTCCATCCGCATCCCAGCGGCCTGCTGCGGGCTGCTCGGCCTCAAGCCGAGCCGGGGCCGCATCTCGTCCGGCCCGGACCTCGGCGATAACTTCCTCTCCACGAGCGGCGCTCTCACTCGGTACACCGCCGATGCCGCCGCGCTTCTCGATGTGATGGCCGGCTACGAGATCGGCGACGCCACATGGGCGCCGCCGCCGCCGGAGCCATTCGCCGCCACTGCCGCGCGCCCGCCCCGCCCGCTGCGCATCGCCTTTACCACTGCCTCACCTCTCGGCACGCCGGTGGATCCTGCCTGCATCCAGGCCGTCGCCGACGCCGCGAAGCTGTTCGAGTCGCTCGGCCACACCGTCGAGGAAGCCATGCCGCCTGGGTGGATCGCGCCGGAGCTGGAGCCGATCTTTAGCGTGCTCTACGCCGCCGGCATCGCCTCGATGATTCGCTATGGCGCCTTCGTCACGGGGCGCGCACCCACGCCAGAGCTAGTCGAAGCGATGTCCTGGGCATTCTATGTTCACGGCACCACACTCAGCGCCGCCGACCACTCCGCCGCCATAGCTCGGCTCCAGGGGCAAGCGCGCCAACTGATATCCTTCTTCTCCACCTACGACGCGCTGCTCACGCCCGCGCTCGCCCAGCGCCCACTGCCTATCGGTGCCATCAATACTGAGGCGCCCGATGGTCTGGCCGAGTTCCACAAAGCGGCGGTCTTTACACCCTTCACCCCTGTCTGGAACATTACCGGCCAGCCCGCCATCTCGCTGCCGCTCTTCCAGGGCGACGATGGGCTGCCGCTGAACGTGCAGGTGGTGGCGCCGCCGCTGGGCGAAGGGATGCTGCTCGCGCTCGCCGCGCAGCTCGAGCAGGCGCAGCCGTGGACGGATCGCCACCCGTAAGGCATCCGCCAGAGCGGCAGATCGCCCGATGCCAGCTTCGGTGGTCGCGGCACTGAAGTGTCCAGCCTCCTCTTGAGAGCAGGCTGCGTTGCGGCGGGTCCAGCTCGGCCCTCCTCGGAACGGCTCGGAGGGTTCGCTGCGCGATGCGGCTCGCAGGATCCGCGACGCGGAACCCTGGCCGGTGCATGAGACGCGAACCTGGCTAAAGCCCCCGGCGAGTGCCAATATCCCAACCGGATCGGGTATAAAATGCCTTGGCAGCGGCTATGGTGAAGGATTGTGGGCCGCGCCGAAGCCCGCCTACCGCATCTGTGCGCGGACCGCTTGCAGCTCGGCCAGACGGGCACGAGCCATCTGGCTGTTCGGGTCCACCTTCGCCAGATTACGATAGACACGCGCCGCCTGCTCGTATTCGCCGACGGAGTAATACGTCTGTCCGAGCAGGTCGTAGGCCTCGTAGTTGTGCGCGTCCATGCCGATGAGCTGCTGGAGCGCGGCCACCGCCTCCTTCGTCTGGCGGCTGGCGAAGTAGTAGCGGGCGAGCACCGTCTGCTGCTCGGTCGCCTCACGCATGCGCACAGGATCCTTCGGCCCCAGCACCAGGCAGTACTGCACGAGCTGCTGCCGGATGGACATGTCGTCCGTGGCATACTGGATCGCCTGCTTCAGCAGCGTTATTGCCTCGTCAAAGTTGTCCATGCCCCAGTAGATCTCCGCCATGCGCTGATAGACCAGCGCGGCTTCGCGCAGTTGGCCGCGCCGCGTGTGGATGTCCGCGAGCTGGCGCAGCTCCGCCAACCCTTCGTCCAGCAGCCCGCGCGAGACATGGATGTCGGCCAGTTCCGTATGGACGGCGGGATCATCCGGGGAGACGCGCGCCATCTCCTTGAGGACCGTGACGGCGTTCTCCACCTGCCGGTTGCCGCGATAATGTCGCACCAGCTGCGCGTACTCTTGCAGCACCGCCTGCGGGTCGCTCTGGCGCGCCTGCGCCTCCGCCAGCGCCTGATACACCTCGCCACTGCGAGCGGGTGCTGCCTGTGATACGAGCGGCATCGCCTGATGCGCCTTGGATGACTGACCGGACGCCTGGTACGCGCGCGCCAGCAACTGCGAGATCTCTACATCGGGTGGCAGGGTTTCCTCGCCGTTCAGGCGCGGGCGGGCCGTCCAGAGCATCGGGTCTGGCGGCGAGATGCGCACCGCCGCCGCGGCGTCTTCCAGCTCATGCGCCGCGCCCGCCGCGCTTGTCGTGTCACCCATCAGCATCATCGCCTGCGCCGCCGCGACCCGCGCCAGCACTTCGAAGCCCGGCGCCGCCGCGACCTGCTGGAAGCATGTCAGCGCCTCTTGTGAGCGATTCGCGACCAGATGCACATTCCCCAACGCGTAGCGCAAGTCTGGGTTCACGGGACTCGCATCGAGCGCCTGGAGATACTCGCGAGTCATATCCTCATAGCCGCGCATGTTCTCGGCCCGCAGCACCCGCAGCAATCGCGTCAGCACTTCGAGGGCCGCCACGCGGGTCGAGCCGGTTCCTGGCATGCTCGCCGCCGGAGATGCCCCTATTCCAGTCGCCAGCGCGATCTGCCACTGCGTCAGCGCCTTGATATTGCCGGGATCCATCT
>CAZYCD010000339.1:0-3354 GCA_964645345.1 uncultured Micromonosporaceae bacterium | reverse complement strand
ACCACCCGGGACACCGTGCCACGCCCCACCCCAGCCCGCGCGGCCACCTCGTCCAACGTCGGCCGCCCCGCCGACCGGCTGCGTTGGGTGGCCATCTCGTCTCCTCGCGATCACTGGTATCCGTCTATTGTGCGACCAATCCGTTGCGCCGGCTGACCTGCGCGTACCACTCGGCACTGGCCTTCGGGGTGCGGCGCTGGGTCGGGTAGTCCACATAGACCATGCCAAACCGCTTCGTGTACCCGAATCCCCACTCGAAATTGTCCAGCAGGGACCAGGCGAAGTACCCCCGCAGCGGTACCCCTTCGGTGATGGCCTGGTGGCACGCGGCCACGTGCTGGGCGAAGTAGTCCACCCGTCCGCTGTCGTCCACCCGGCCCGCCTCGTCGGGCAGGTCCTCGAAGGCGGCGCCGTTCTCGGTCACGTAGATAGGCAGTGTGGTGTACTCACGGCTGACCCGGCGCAGCACCTCGATCAGCCCGGGCGCGTCGATCTCCCAGTTCATCGCGGTGACCGGCAGCCCCCGGTTGGCGAACCGGACGTGCTCGCTGCCCGGCCACGCGCTGGGGCTCCGCCGCCAGCCAGGGGCGCCGTCCGGATCCGGACCGGACACCACGTAGCGGGTGTAGTAGTTGATACCCAACATGTCCAGGGTCGACGACACGATGGCCAGGTCGCCCTCGTGCACATGGGCGAAGTCGGTCACCTCGCGCAGGTCCTCGACGACGTCCACCGGGTACCGGCCACGCAGCACCGGGTCCAGGAAAATGCGGTTGGCCAGGCCGTCGACCCGGCGCGCCGCGTCGGCGTCCGCGTCGCTGTCGCTGACTGGGGACACCGCGTAGAGGTTGAGCGTCACACCCACCTGAGCCGGCTGGGCCGCGCTGCTCCCGCCGGCCCGGATCGCCTGTACGGCAAGGCCGTGGCCGAGCATCAGGTGGTGGGCAGCGCGCACCGAGGCGGCCGGCTCGTGCCGCCCCGGCGCGTGCTCCCCCGATCCGTACCCGAGGAACGCCGAGCACCACGGTTCGTTGAGCGTGGTCCAGTGCCGAACGCGGTCGCCGAGGGCCTCGTGTACGAGGGCGGCGTACTCGGCGAAGCGGTACGCCGTATCCCGCTCCGGCCAGCCGCCCGCGTCCTCGAGTTCCTGGGGCAGGTCCCAGTGGTAGAGGGTCAGCCAGGGCACGATGTCCCGGTCGGTCAGTTCGTCCACCAGCCGCCGGTAGAAGTCCATGCCGGCCTGGTTGACCGGGCCGCGGCCGCCGGGCTGCACCCGGGACCAGGACACGGAGAACCGGTACGAGCCCAGTCCCAGGCGGGTCATCAGGGCGATGTCGTCGCGGTACCGGTGGTAGTGGTCGCACGCGACGTCGCCGGTGTCCCCATCCAGTACCCGTCCGGGGGTATGGCTGAAGGTGTCCCAGATGGACGGTGTCCTGCCGTCCTCGGCGACCGCGCCTTCGACCTGGTAGGCCGCGGTGGCCGCTCCCCACAGGAAGTCCGTGGGGAAGACCAGGTCGGTCGGGGCGAGAAGTACCTCGTTGCTGGTCACGCTTTGATGGCACCTTCCATGATGCCGCCGATGATCTGGCGGCCGAATGCGATGAAGACGATCAGCAGCGGCACCGTTGCCACCGCTGTTGCCGCGAATACTTGGGAGTAGTCCTGGTAGTAGCCGTTTCCAAGACTACGCAGGGAGATCTGGACGGTGGGGTTGGCGGGGTCCTGCATCGCGACCAGCGGCCAGAGGAAGTCGTTCCAGGTCTGCATGAAGGTGAAGATGCCCAGCACGGCGGCGGCGGGGCGGAGGGCGGGCAGTACCACCCGCCAGTAGATGCCCCAGGTGGTCGCGCCGTCGACCCGGGCCGCCTCGATCAACTCGTCCGGGATGGCCTGGGCGGCGTACTGGCGCATCAGGAAGATGCCGAAGCCGTTGATGAGGAACGGCGCGATGACGGCCGCGATGTGGTTCTCCCAGCCCAGCTTCACCATGATGATGAAGAGGGGGATCAGCCCCAACTGCACCGGGATCATCATGCTGCCGAGGATAAGCAGCAGCATCACGTTCTTGCCACGGAAGCGCAGCTTGGCGAAGGCGAACCCGGCCAGGGAGGAGAAGAACACCACCGACAGGGTCACGCAGCCGGAGATGATGATCGAGTTGAGCAAACCCTTGGACAGGTTGGCGTCCTCGTTGGCGAACACCGTCCCCAGGTTGCCGATCAGCCGGCCGCCGGGCAGCAGCGGCGGCGGGATCTTGAAGATCTCGTCGTTGCTCAGCGTCGCACCGACGATCATGAAGTAAATCGGAAAGATCGACAGGACCACCGCCGCGACCAGGGTCAGGAACGTCAGTGGGCTGGTCTGCCAGAGCCGGGCCGCGGCGCCCCCACGCCGGCGGGCCCGGCCCGGCCGCGGCGCCCCCTGCGGCCGGGCCGGGCGGTCTTGCCGCGGCGTGCGTAGATGCTGGGGATGAGTCGTCGCCATCGGAGCTGTCCTTTCCACGCCGCTACTTGTCCGAGTCGAGGCGACGCACGATGAGGAAGTTGAACACCGAGGTGATGAGGATCAGCAGGAACAGCACCCAGGCGATCGCGCCGGCATAACCGAGCCGGGACCGGTTGAACATCTCCTGCATCAGGTACATCGTCATCGTCTGGAACTGGTGCAGGGAGCCGCCGCCCAGGTAGTTGGAGCCGCTGTTGAACAGCGCCGGCTCACCGAACAGCTGCAGGCCGCCGATCGTGGAGATGATGGCGGTGAAGATGATGGTCGGGCGCAGCATCGGCACGGTGATGCGCCAGAACTGGGTGAACGACCGGGCGCCGTCCAGCGATGCGGACTCGTAGATGTCGCGCGGGATGGTCTGCATGGCGGCCAGGTAGATGAGCGCGTTGTACCCGGTCCACCGCCAGTTGACCATCGTGGCGATGGCGATCCACGAGCTCCACTTGTCGGCCTTCCAGTCGATCGGGTGCACGCCGACGAAGTGCAGCAGGTAGTTGACGATGCCGTAGTCCTTGCTGAAGACCTGGCTGAAGATGAGGCCGATGACGGCGGTCGACGTGACGATCGGCGCGATGATGCCGAACCGGAAGAACATCTTGCCGCGCACCACCCGGTTGAGCAGGTGCGCGAGGAACAACGCCGTCAGCAACTGCGGAATCGTGGACAACACGAAGATGCCGAACGTGTTTCCCACCGAGTTCCAGAAGTCCGAGTCGTGCAGCAGCTCGCTGAAGTTGGCGAAGCCGATCGGGGTGGAGGTCTGCGCGCCGAGCGTCCAGTTGCGGGTCGCGACGTAGAGCGTGTAGCCCAACGGGTACAGGCCGAAGACCGCGAAGAGGACGAAGA
>CAZYCD010000338.1:0-3380 GCA_964645345.1 uncultured Micromonosporaceae bacterium | reverse complement strand
CACGGCATAGTCTGTCATGGCTGGTTGTTCCCTTCCGCGCCTAACGCGACGACACGGTCTGCGCCGCGCCGTTCGCCGCAGCGGTAGACGTAGCGGTAGACGTAGGGGCGGCTGCCGGCGTGGGCGTCGTTGCCTGACCTTCGGGCGCCGCTGTCGCGGTCGTGCCAGTTGTGGCGGTCGTGCCCCGCGCTGCCGGTTGCTGCAGCCAGGGCATCATCGCGCGCAGCTCCTGGCCCACCTGCTCGATTTGATGCGTGCGCGCCGCGCGGCGCATCGCGTTGAAGCTGGGCCGTCCTGCCTGGTTCTCGTTGATCCACCGAGTCGCAAACGTCCCTGTCTGGATGTCCTTGAGGATGCCGCGCATCGTCTGCCGTACCGACTCGTCAATGATGCGTGGCCCGGCGGTGTAGTCGCCATATTCGGCGGTATCGCTCACCGAGTAGCGCATGTAGCTCATGCCGCCCTGATACATCAGGTCCACGATCAGCTTCATCTCGTGCATACACTCGAAGTATGCCAGCTCCGGCTGATAGCCCGCCGCCACCAGCGTCTCGAATCCCGCCTGAATGAGCGCCGTGATGCCGCCGCACAGGACGGCCTGCTCGCCAAAGAGGTCGGTCTCGGTCTCCTCGCCGAATGTAGTCCGCAGCACACCGGCGCGGGTGCTGCCGATAGCGCGGGCATAGCTGAGCGTCAGCGTCTCCGCCTCGCCAGACACGTCCTGGTGAATGGCGAAGAGCGACGGCACGCCGGTGCCATCCTGATACAGCCGGCGCATCATATGCCCCGGACTCTTGGGCGCCACCATCGCGACATCCACCGTCTCCGGCGGCACGACCTGGCTGTAGTGAATCGCGAATCCGTGCGCGAACATCAGCATCTTGCCCGGCGCCAGCCCTGGTCGCACCTCTCGCTCGTACACCTCGCGATGATGCTGGTCCGGAATCAACATCATGATGACATCGGCCTCGGCGGCTGCCGCTGCCACTGACTTAACCGTCAGACCCTCTCGCTCGGCGGCGGCGCGGCTGGCGCTGCCCTCATACAGACCCACCGTGACATCGCAGCCGCTGTCGCGCAGGTTGAGCGCATGGGCATGTCCCTGGCTCCCGTAGCCGATGACCGCGATCCGCTTCCGCTGGATGGCCTCGGCGCTCGCGTCCGCGTCGTAATACATCTTTGCCATTGTGTATGTTCCGTTCCTCTCGTCTCTTCTCGTATCGTCTGCTTGTGTGTGTGCTATTTCGAATGTCTTGCTGAGTCGTACCGTTGAAGCACCCGGCTTCAGCCGGCTACTCGCGCCGTGCGCCAGCCTTTCAAGGCCGCGACGGCTTCACCCCTTACCCGGTCGCGCGAATCTCATTGCGCGACGCATCATGGGCCTCGGCCTGCTCGTTCTCGCGGTGCAGCAGCACCTTGCCGGAGCGAGCGATCTCGCGGATGCCGATGGGGCGCAGCAGCCGCAAGAGGTTCTCGATGGTGTCTTCGTCGCCGCTGATTTCGAGCGTGAGCGAGCTATCCGTCACATCCACCGCCCGCGCGCCGAACAGGTGCGCGAGGTCCACGACCTCTCGGCGCGACGCGGTATCGCATGCCACGCGGACCAGCGCCAGCTCGCGCACTACCGTTCCCCGCTCGCCCGACGCGGCGGAGACAGCGGCGGCGGACCGCACATCCTCCAGCTTGCGAAGCTGGTGAACCACGTGATCGATTCCCGCGCGAGCGCCGGAGAGCGCGATTGTCACGCGCAGCAGCTCAGGCTCCTCGCTCGGCGCGAAGCTGAGCGCTGCCACCGAGGTAGCGCGGCGGCGCAACAGGGCCATGACTCGCTCCATCGCGCCCGGCCGGTCCCACAGCAGGAGCACCAGGTGTTGGTCGCGCGGCCCAGGCGACGACGTAGATATGCCGCTAGCCATGTGCGCCTCCCGCGCGCGGCGAGCGCTCGATCATGTCCACATTGGCCTTGCCTGGCGGGACCATCGGGAAGACGTTGGCTTCCTGCTCGATCACGAACTCGATGATGGTTGGGCCTTCAACTGCCTGCGCCCGCTCGATGGTCTCCTGGACCTCGCAGGCCTGCGTCACCCGGAAGCCGGCGATGCGATACGCCTCGGCCAGCTTGACGTAGTCCGGGCTGCTGATGCGCGTCTCGGAGTAGTTGCGCTGGTGGAAGAACTCCTGCCACTGGCGCACCATGCCGAGATAGCCGTTGTTGAGAATCGCCACCTTGATGGGCACATTGAGGTCGGCCAGGGTCGCCAGCTCCTGGATGTTCATCTGGAAACCGCCGTCGCCCGCGACCACCCAGATTGGCTCCTCGCGCCCGCCCAAGGCCGCGCCCATCGCCGCGGGCAGCGCGAAGCCCATCGTGCCGAGGCCGCCGGACGAGAGGTGCGTATTGGGGTGTTCGAAGCCGTAGAAGCGTGCCGCCCACATCTGATGCTGGCCGACATCCGTCACCAGCAGCGCCCGCCCGCCTGTTGCCCGGCGAATGGCCGCGAGGATGCCGCGCGGCTCCGGGGCACTGCTCGGCGTGGCTTCGTCCGCGTCGGCGCGCTCCACCGCTGCCGCGCTCGTCCCGACTTCGCGCCAGCGGGCGATGGTGGCGCGCCAGTCCTGGTGCTGATTGGGGGTCACGAAGTGGATGAGCGCTTCGAGCGCCGTCCGGGCATCCGCCACGATTGGGACCGTGGGCCGCAGCACCTTGCCCATCTCAGAGGGGTCAATGTCAATGTGAATGATGCGGGCGTCGGGTGCGAACTCAGCGACAACGCCGGTCACACGGTCGTCGAAGCGCATGCCGACGGCAAGCAAGACATCGCTGGCGTGGATCGCGCGGTTGATCTCCGCCGGGCCGTGCATCCCTGGCATACCGAGCGCGAGCGGGTGCGACTCCGGGAACGCGCTGAGGCCGAGCAGCGTCGTCACGACTGGAACGCCGGACCGCTCCGCCAGCGTACGCAGCTCATCGCAGGCTTGCGCGAGCAGGACGCCATGCCCCGCGAGGATGAGCGGTCGCTTCGCCGAGTTGAGAAGCGTTGCCGCCCGCTGCGCCGCCTGCTGGAGATCGGCGGTCAATGTGGGGCGCCGCGCTGGCTTCGGCGTAAATGGCGCCGGCGCGCTGGTCGTCGCCTGCTGCACGTCCTTGGGAACGTCAACCACTACCGGTCCTGGGCGCCCGCTGCGGGCGACGGCAAAGGCGGTATGCACCGCGTCTGCCAGCTCATCCACCGACTGTACGAGGATACTGTGCTTGGTGATCGCCTGCGTCACGCCGATGACGTCGGTCTCTTGAAAAGCGTCCGTGCCGATGAAGCGCCGCGCGACCTGCCCGGTGATGGCGACCACCGGCACCGAGTCCATGAACGCCGTCGCGAGGC
>CAZYCD010000337.1:0-3502 GCA_964645345.1 uncultured Micromonosporaceae bacterium | reverse complement strand
AGAACTCCATCTCCATCTGCTCGAACTCGCGGGTACGGAAGATGAAGTTGCCGGGCGTGATCTCGTTGCGGAAGCTCTTGCCCACCTGGGCGATGCCGAACGGCGGCTTCTTGCGGGCGGAGGTCTCCACGTTCTTGTAGTTGACGAAGATGCCCTGCGCGGTCTCCGGCCGCAGGTAGTGCAGGCCCTCGTCGCTCTCCACCGGGCCGAGATAGGTCTTCATCAGGCCGTTGAACATCTTCGGCTCGGTGAACGTGCCCTTGTTGCCGCAGTTGGGGCAGGACACCTCCGACAGCGACGTCGGCGGCCGCTTGTGCTTCTCCTCGTACGCCTCGAGGAGGTGGTCGGCGCGGTACCGCTTGTGGCAGAACTGGCACTCGGTCAGCGGATCGACGAACTCCGCGATGTGGCCGGAGGCCACCCACACGTCGCGGGCCAGGATCACGGCCGAGTCGATGCCGACGATGTCGTCGCGCTGCTGGACCATCGACTTCCACCACTGCCGGCGGACGTTGTCCTTCAGCTCCACGCCGAGCGGGCCGTAGTCCCAGGCGGACCGGGTGCCGCCGTAGATCTCGCTGGACGGGTAGACGAAGCCCCGGCGCTTGGCCAGGCTGGTAACGGCGTCCACGCGGTCGACGGGCATGCTCTCTCCTCGGATGCGCCGCCGGCTGGCTGTCGGCGGAGGTCCGCCCAGAAGCGGACTCATGCGGCTATCGGCTAAGGCGAGCATACGGTGACGACCATGGCTGTCCGCAGCCGGTTATCCCGATCCCCGCCTCCGGGTCGGGCCGGACCGGGCCACCGGGCCGCCGGCCGGGCCCCGGCCGCCGGATCAGCGCGGGCCGCCGCAGACCCTCAGCTCGCCGGCCTGCCGGTCACTGATCACCGTGTACCGCTCGGCGGCGGTCGACCCGTCGACCGTCCGCACGTCGGCCGTCACCGTGATCCGGCTGCCCAGGATGGTCGGCTGCTCCAGCCGGAAGCTCTCGATCCGCGGATGGTCCTGCTCGACCGAGGTGAACTGGTCCAGCGTCTGGTCGTTCTGCCGGGCGGTGCAGACCTGGCCGTAGGCGCGCCGGTAGTCGCGGTGGGCCAGCCCGTCGAGGAAGTCGCCGACGACGGCCTTGGCCTCCGCCGGTACCGCCCGGTCGGTGGCGATCACCAGGCCGCCGAGGGCCGCGACCCCGCCGCCGCAGCACAGGACCAGTGCCGCCCCGCCCACGCCCAGGCTGATCCACAGCCGCTTGCGGTCGCGCTCGGCCGGGGGGGCGGCGAACGGTACCCGCACCCCGGGCCCCTGCGGCGGCGCCGGTACCGGCGGCGACTCGCTCATGAGGCCGACCCCGCGCCGGCCACCGCGCCCGGGTCGGCCAGGTCGCTGGCGCTGCGGGTGACCGGCCCGCCCGGCCCGGCCGCCGCCAGCACCTCGAACGCGGAGGGCTCGTCGAGCGACTCGGCCAGCAGTGGCGTCGCGTTGACCCGGACCTCGAAGGCGCCGAGTGCCCGCCGGTACGCGCCGACCGACTCCCACTCCGTGACCAGGCTCCACCTCGTCGGGTCGTCGTACGCCCGGCCGAGCTGACCGCCGCGGTACCCCGGACGGGCCGCGAGCGCCTCGATGGCCGCGCCGGCCCTGCCCGTGAACACCGCGACGGATCCCTCGTCCGCGGCCACCACGAAGCGGTTGACTACCAGCACGGCGGCCTCCGGCCCGGATCGGCGTTGCGGTTGAATGGCAGGGGTCCAGCCTATCGGGGGTGCTCCGCATGAAACCTACCCACGCCTTTCTCGTGGCGTTGGTCGCCGTCCTGCTCGGGCTGTTCCTCCCCGGCTGGATCGGTGCCGTGGTGCTGCTGGCCATCTGCGGCGCTTTGCTGGCCATCATGGCCGCGACCTGGCGCAGCCTGAGCCCCGGTACCGCCGCAGTCCGCCTCCTGATCATCGTGGGCATCACGGTCGTGGCGGTGCTGAAGGCCATATGGCAATGATTATCATTCGGTCATGGTCGGGGTCGACGGGTATGAGGCGGCCGGCGAGCTGCTGCGCGCGCTCGCCTCGCCGCTGCGCCTCGCCATCATCACCGAGCTGAGCGGCGGCGCCCGCTGCGTGCACGAACTGGTCGACGCGCTGGAGGTGGCGCAGCCGCTCGTCTCACAGCACCTTCGGGTGCTGCGGGGTGCAGGGGTGGTCCGCGGCGCGCGGCGCGGCCGGGAGATCGAGTACCGGCTGACCGACGCGCACGTCGCCCACATCGTCGCGGACGCCATCAGCCACGCGAGCGAGACCGGCCGCTGAAGCTGCGAGATGCGTCCCTGGCGCCACTGCGGCAACCTGTTCGATGTGAAGATATACGCCGATGCCCCGGGTACCGCCGCCCGGCAGGTACTCACCGACTTGTTCGTCGCGGCCTGGCTGGCCTTCTGGATCTGGCTCGCGGTGAAGCTCTACGACCTGGTGCTCAAGCTGGCGGTACCGGGGCAGAAGCTGGCCGGCGCGGGCGACGGGATGGCCGGCGGGCTCTCCGACGCGGGCGGGAAGGTGGACCGGGTACCGGGCGTGGGCGGCTCGCTCGCCTCGCCGTTCAACAGCGCGGCGGACGCGGCCCGGTCGATGGCCGACGCCGGCCGGCAGGAGGTGCAGGTCGCCCACGACCTCGCCTGGGCGCTGGCCCTGCTGCTGCTGGTCGGCCCGGTGCTGGTGGTGCTGCTCGGCTGGCTGCCGCTGCGGGTGCGGTGGATCCGGCGGGCCACCGCCGCGGTCGGGCTGCGCGACGGCGGCGCGGGCCGCGACCTGCTGGCCCTGCGCGCGCTGGCACACCAGCCGCTGCGCCGGCTGACCCGGATCAACCCCGACCCGGTCGGCGCCTGGCGCGCGGGCGAGCAGTCCACGGTGGACGCTCTGGCGGCCCTGGAGCTGCGCCGCCTGGGTGTGGGACTTGCCAGGAGGTCTACTGTGGACTGATGCGTGTCCTGGGGAACAACCGCGGACCTGTGCCGTGGGCCGGGCCGGGCCGCCAGCACGGGCTCGGCCAGTCGAGCAAGCGCTTCGCCGTACCCGGCCGGCGGGTACTCGCCCGCAACCTGCTCGGCAACCTGCCCGTGCTGCGCTGGCGGCACTGGTAGGCCGTCCCCGCCCTAGCGGTACCGGCGCCGGACGTCCTCCACAGTGGACGGTCCCGGTACCCACGGCGCCACCCACGGGCCTTCCTCGGGTACCGGCAGGATCCCCTCCTCGACGAACGCGTACCGGCCGTCCACCACCCGGCGGGCGGCCCTCGTCTCCAGCGCGTCCGTGTTGTCCCACAGCGCGGCGAACAGCGCCTCGGCGCGCCCGCGCGCCTGCCGGCAGAACAGGTCGGCCAGCTCCTGTCCGGCCGCGCCGTCCGGGCCGGCCGCCTCGGCACGGGCCCGCACGCACGCCGCCGACATCGCGAACAGTTCCGCGCCGATGTCCACCACCCGCCCCAGGAAGCCCTGCTTGCGCTCCAGCTTCCCCTGCC
>CAZYCD010000336.1:0-3544 GCA_964645345.1 uncultured Micromonosporaceae bacterium | reverse complement strand
ACATCGCGCACCGGGACGACGACGACCTGGTTGACGCCCTCGCGGCGCAGGGCATTGCCTACGTACCCTACTTCCCGCTCGGCGGCTTCTCTCCGCTCCAGTCCGGCACACTGGATGCGGTCGCCGCCCGGCTCAACGCCACGCCGATGGCCGTCGCGCTGGCGTGGCTGCTGAAGCGGTCGCCCAATATCCTGTTGATCCCTGGCACGTCGTCGGTGGCGCATCTGCGCGAGAACGTGGCTGGCGCGGCGCTGACGCTGCCCGAGGACGCGCTGGCCGAGCTGAATGGGATTGCCGCATGAGCACCAATCGCGATGTCGCTTTGGAGATCTTTCATTGCTCCTGGCGAGGAGTGGAATCGCCGTCGAGAAGCGACGTGGCACGCTCGCGCAGGAGGCGCTCGGCGCCTTCGCCCAGATGGCGGATGATGTCTCCGGCGGATTGTTGCTGAGAGACGAGACCCACCGCCTGACCGGCGTAGATGTGGGCGAGGTCGTAATTCTTGGCGGCGATAGCTTCCGTAAGCCGCTGGCGCGCGCCGGCGTCATGGGGGAGGGCGTCGAGATGGTCGTGCCACTCGTCGGTGAAAGCATTGCGCAGGGCGCGACCGGGATATTGCGGGGGCCAGGCAAGCCCCTGCGCCACATCGAAGGCGCGGGTGAGGATGGTGTCGGTCTCGCGGGCGCGGACGATGCGCTCGCGTGCGTCCGCGGAGTTCTCACATTCGGGCGAGGCCAGCAAGGCGGTGCCGATCCAGACGCCAGCGGCTCCGGCGGCCAGGGCAGCCGCCACTCCGCGCGGGGAGGCGATGCCGCCGGCGGCGAGCACGGGCACGCGCACGGCCACGGCATCCAGCACGGCTTGCAGCAGCGGGAGCGCACCGACCTGACCGCTGACATGGCCGCCGGCTTCGGCGCCCTGCGCGACGATGAGGTCCACGCCGTCTTGCGCGGCGCGCTCGGCTTCGGCACGCGAGTTGACCTGTGTGACGAGCAGGATGCCCTGCTGATGGATGCGCTCCACATAGGGGGCCGGGGAGCCAAACGAGAGGGAGATGAGAAACGGGTGAGCCGCTATCGCCGCATCGAGCAGGTCAGGGCGTTTTTCGACCGCCCACGCATGCAGGCCGATACCGAAGCGCCCCTGATCCGTGCCGCGGGCAATGGCGGCCTCGCGGGCGAGGAACTCGGCGGACTCTGAGGAGCCGATGCCGAACATACCCAGCCCACCGGCGTCTGAAACGGCGCGAGCCAGGCGCCCACGCCCAACGAAGGCCATCGGCGCGCCGATGATGGGATAGCGCAGGTGCCAGGTGGTGGTAAGGTAGGTGTGCAGCATGTGACGCCCCTTTGCGACGATTCCCAGTGTTGGAGAGCGTGACGGGTGGAGGGTGCCCCGTTCGCCGCCCCGTTCAGAAAGCCCTCTGTGATTGTAGCTCAGGTGGATGGAAAAGAGATGGGGAAGCCAGATGCCGCTGCTAAATCGCGTGACGCCATATGGCGAGATCGTCGCCATCCCAGAGCGAGGCTTGCTGATGGGCAATCGGGGCATACTCCATGACGATGCTCGGCGCGTCGTGCGCTCCTGGCAGGTTCGGCGCTGGATTGCCTGCCGAACCACGTTTCGCGAGCGCCATCGCCAGGTGATGCGGCCTCACTCGTATACCGAGCTATTCTTTCTCGATGAAGCAACAGCGCTCGCCGCCGGCCACCGGCCATGCGCGGAGTGTCGCCACGCCGATTATCAACGCTTCCAAGCCGCCTGGACACGTGGCATCGGCGACCCGATCAGCGCCGACCACATGGATGCGCTATTGCATGCCGACCGGCTGGAAGGTATAGGAAGAAGCCAGCGCAAACGGACCTTTTGGGAACAGCTCGCCGCCCTCCCAGACGGCACGCTCGTCACTCTGGACGGAGCAGCGTGGCTGCTCTGGCGCGGGCATTTGCTGGAATGGTCGGCGGCGGGTTACCGCACGCGGCGGTGGGCGCTTCCGCCTGCCGCAACCCCTGTCGAGGTGCTAACGCCACGCTCGCTCGTCGCTGTGCTGCGGGCGGGCTATCAGCCCCTCGTGCATCCAAGCGCCGATGCGGCATTCGTGTAACCGCATCTCATCGCATCTCATCGCAACAGGCCGTACAGGCCGGCGCACGAGGCGGGAACGGAGTTGAGAGCATCTGAATCATTGCCAACAGCTCAACTGGATCTGGGATGATGCCCGGAGAGCGCGCCGACGGCGAGCGAGGCTGCGCGGCCGATGGCTGCGTTGATAGCGACTTCGCCCCGGCTCGCGTCGGTGGACTGGGTGAAGACGCCAGCGGTATACCAGCGCCCGTCCGGGTATTCGATGACGCCGACCTCGTTACGATAAACGCCGAGAAGGCTGCCGCTCTTGGCGGAGACGCGGATGGGCGGCGCGAATGCGGCGGCGAGCCGCTGGCGGGTGAGCTGCCTGGACATCAGGGCGCGAATGCGGCGGCAGCCGTCTTTGGGAGCCGCGCGATCCAACCAGATCAGACGGAGGAGCAGGCACATGTCGCGTGGCGTGGTTCGGGTCGCGGTCGGCGCCCGCATGGCCGGCGCGGAGAGTATCCGCTCCTGGACCGCCGCATCTTCCGCGGCGGGATGTGGCTCCGCATTCCAGGCAGTCATGGCATCCCAGCCGGCGAACCCTGCCGCCCGCGCGACCGAGTCAATCATGGAGCGCAAGTCGTCCACGATGACCGTGTTAGACAGCCCAAGCTCGGCAGCGGTGGCATTGCAGGACGCGACGCCGACCCGCGAGAGCAGCGCATCGGTAGCTACGTTATCGCTGATAGTCAGCATGGAGACGAGCAGGTCCCGCAGCGATACGTCCACGTCGTCATCATAGAGCGAGAACCCAACCGGCCCGGGAGTACGGTCGCGGGCGGCCAGGTGAATGCGCTGGGCCGGATCGAGCCGACCGGCAGCGATTTGCCGCTCTACCTCGACCGCTACCAGGACCTTGATGACCGACGCCGCCACGACTGGCTGGCCAGCGGCTACTTCGATCTCCTGCTGGCCGTCCGCATCCTGAACGCAGAGAGAGCCAGCGCACCCGGCCTCGGCGAAGACCCGCTCGATCTCATCCTCGATCTCGTGATACACCCGCGACACCTCCCATGAGCTGATGAAACGATCCTCCTATTGCTATCTTAGCGTAGCACGCAGTCCAGACGGGACTTGAGAGCGAGCGCACATTAGATCGCGCTCGCCATCCCAATCTACACCGGAAACCACACTTTCAACCACACTTTAGTGTCTCGACGGGACTCACTGCTGGAGAGATACTCCATGTAGATCGAGCACATGGCTCAGGTGGCCCGGGTGGCCCAGAGAAGGCAAGAAGAAGGTGGTCAGAAGGGAGCAACGAACATGGGCACGGCTGGCATAACGGAACGGACGGAACGGACGGAACAGGTGGCGGAAGCATCGCCGCGTGCCAGGGCGAGGATAGCAGGTATTGTCTATTTCCTCTTCTTTCTGACCTCCGTCCTCGGCGCGCTCGTCGCGCCAGGGATTA
>CAZYCD010000335.1:0-3562 GCA_964645345.1 uncultured Micromonosporaceae bacterium | reverse complement strand
CGGCTCGCCGCCGCGCCCCTGCACGGGCGGTTCTGGCCGGCGTTCGCCGGGTCCCGGTGGCGCCAGGTCGGGCTCGGCGGCCTGGTGGTTGGCGTCTTCCTGACCGGGGCGGCGGCCGGCACCGGCGCCGGCGGCGTCCAGCTCGCCGAACTTCTCGTGCTGCCGCCGCTGGGCTTCGCGGCCGCCGCGCTGGCGCGGCCCGCCGCGAACCGGCAGCCCGGGATCAGCGCTCTGGTCGGCCTCGCCGCCGCCGGGCCGCTGGCCTTCCTGGAGCCGGTCCAGCTCGGCCTGGAGACCAACATAGGGGCCAGGGACGTGGCCTTCTGGGCACTCGTCGCCGCGGGCTGCGCGCTGCTCGCCGGCCTGGCGGCCGGCCTCGGGTACGGGCTGGGGCTGCATCGGCCCGCGCCGCGCTGGGCGGCCTCCGCTCTGGTACTCGTGACGGTCGCGGCCGGGCTGGCCGGGTACGCGACGGTCGGCGCGCCGGGGCTGCACGGCGACCGGCTGTTCGTGGTCTTCAAGGAGCAGGCCGACCTGTCCGGGGTCGCCGGCATCACCGACGTGAAGGCCCGCCGCGCGGAGGTGTACCGGCGGCTGGTCGCCACCGCCGACCGTACCCAAGCTCCGCTGCGCCGGGAGCTGGCCCGGCTACGCGTGTCCTTCACGCCCTACTACCTCGTCGACGGGCTCGAAGTGACCGGGGACCCGGTACTGCGTCAGTGGCTGTCCACCCGGTCCGATGTGGACCGCGTGCTGCTGTCCCCGCATCTGCGACCGGTACCGGCCGGGGGCGCCCCGATGCGCGGGAACGCGCCGGCTCCGAACAGTCCACAGTGGAACGTCACGATGCTGCACGCCCCGGACGTGTGGGCCCGGGGTGACACCGGCAAGGGCATCGTCATCGGTACCTCGGACACCGGTGTCGACGCGGCGCACCCGGCCCTGGCGGGCTCCATGCGACCCGGCGACGACTCGTGGTACGACCCGTGGAACCACACCCGTACCCCGACCGACCACAATGGACACGGCACGCACACCCTGGGTACCGCGCTGGGTCGCGACGGCATCGGGGTGGCTCCGGGCGCGCAGTGGATCGGCTGCGTCGACCTCGACCGCAACCTGGGCAACCCCGCCTACTACCTGGACTGCCTGCAGTTCATGCTGGCCCCGTTCCCGTACGGCGGCGACCCGCTGCGCGACGGCCGCCCGGCCCGCGGTGCCGACGTGCTCACCAACTCCTGGGGCTGCCCGGGAGTCGAGGGCTGCGACCGGGCCGCGTTGCTGCCGGCGGTCGACGCGCTGACCGCGGCCGGCGTGTTCGTCGTGGCCGCGGCCGGCAACACCGGGCCGCGCTGCGGCTCCATCACCGATCCACCGGCGCCCTACCCGGGCACGTTCACGGTCGGCGCGGTCGACGCGAACGGTCACGTGGCGGAGTTCTCCAGCCGTGGGCCGGTCTCCGGCGCGGCCAAGCCGGACGTGCTGGCGCCCGGGGACGGCGTGCTGTCCGCGTTGCCGGGCGGCGGGTACGGGGCGTTGTCGGGTACCTCGATGGCCGCGCCGCACGTCGCCGGGGTCGTGGCGCTGCTGTGGTCGGCGCACCCGTCCCTCGTCGGCGACATCGGCGGCACGCGGCGGATCCTGCGGGACAGCACGGGTTCCCCGCCGGTCGACGGCTGTGGCGGCCGGGCCGGCGCTGTGGACGCCGACGCCGCGGTCAGGGCCGCCGGCCCGCCGTGATCTCCAGGTCGGCGGGACCGGTGACCTTAAGGTCCGACGGGTCCGCGACCTTCAGGTCGGCCGGGTCGGCGTAGCTCGCCGTGTCGCGCAGTACCCGCAGCGCGTTGTGCCACGTCAGTTTCGCCAGGTCCGCGTCCGACCAGCCGCGACCCGACAGTTCGGCGAGCAGGTTCGGGTACCCGGCGACGTCGTCGAGCCCGTCCGGCGTGGAGGCGACGCCGTCGAAGTCGCCGCCCAGACCCACACTGTCCACGCCGGCCACCTCGCGGACGTGTTCGATGTGGTCGGCGACGTCGGAGACCGTGCACGGCGGCCGGGGGTGGGCGCGTACCCACGACGCCATCTCGTCCCTCCACTGCGGAGAGTCGTCGGGCGCCGCGATGGCCGCCTCCACCGCGACCATCTCCGCCATCCACTGGCGGCACGGCTCGGTGAGGAATCCGGGTACGAACGTCACCATCACGACGCCGGCGGTATCGGCGACCCGCTTCAGGATGTCGTCGGGCACGTTGCGCGGATGGTCGCAGAGGGCACGGGCCGAGGAGTGGGAGAAGAAAGCCGGCGCGAGCGACGTGTCGAGGGCCGCGTCCATTGTGGACGGAGCCACGTGTGACAGGTCGACGAGGATGCCCAGGCGGTTGCACTCGCGTACCACGTCGCGCCCGAACGGCGCCAGCCCGCCGACCGCCGGTACGTCCGTCGCGCTGTCCGCCCATGGCGTGTTGCGACTGTGCGTCAGCGTCAGGTACCGCGCGCCGAGCCCGTGCATCAGCCGCAGGTTGTCCAGGGAGCTGTCGATGCAGTGGCCGCCCTCGATGCCGATCAGCGCCGCGATGCGGCCGGAGGCCCGCGCCGCCAGCACCTCGTCGGCGTCCCGCGCCAGGGCGAGGCGGTCGGGGTACCGGTCGACCAGCCGGTGCACGAAGTCGATCTGTTCCAGGGTCGCCCGTACCGCGTCCGGCCCGGACAGCCGGCTCGACACGTACACCGACCAGAACTGCGCGCCGACCCCGCCCGCGCGCAGGCGTACCAGGTCGGTGTGCAGCCCGCTGCCGCTCTGGTCCACGCCCACGTCCAGCCGGTCGAGGTCGTAGCCCACCCGGCCCCGCATCTCCCACGCGAGATCGTTATGGCCGTCCATCACTGGAGCGGTGGACAGCAGGCTCCGGAACCGGCTGTTCGGCATGCCACACGGTACCCCGGCGGACTCCGCTCGTAACCGGTATCAGCAGGGGGCCAACCGGACGAGGGTCGGCCGACCACCCGATTGGGTAGCTATCCCCGTTTACCCGCTGGCCATGTGCCGGCAACCATAGCGTGAGGTTGTCCGAAAGGAGGACCGCCAATGGCGAAATCAAAGTCCGGAAAGGACCTTCGCGCACAGGCGAAAGATCTGATGAATGAGCTGCCCGGGGAGACCGCGTCCGGGCGGATGGTGGATGACAACGGATCCCCGATGAGCGGCGACCAGTTCGCGAAGGACAAGTCCGAGGCGATGATGGGCAACAAGGGCATTGACCAGCAGATGGCCATGGAGGCCAAGCAGGCCAACCAGTCCAAGCAGTAGGCCGGGTACGGCGACGGGCGGGCCCGAGGGCCCGCCCGTCGCGTGTCTGGCAGTACCGGACTCAGAAGTCCATGTCCCCGCCGCCACCCGGAGCGGCCGGGGCGGCCGCCTTCTCCGGCTTGTCCGCCACCACGGCCTCCGTGGTGAGGAACAGCGCGGCGATCGAGGCCGCGTTCTGCAGCGCCGACCGGGTCACCTTGGCCGGGTCGATGATGCCGGCCTTGAGCAGGTCGACGTACTCACCGGTCGCGGCGT
>CAZYCD010000334.1:0-3565 GCA_964645345.1 uncultured Micromonosporaceae bacterium | reverse complement strand
TGGTCGGCAACGTGTACCTGGGCAAGGTGCAGAACGTGCTGCCCAGCATGGAGGCGGCGTTCATCGACATCGGCCGGGGACGCAACGCGGTGCTCTACGCCGGCGAAGTCAACTGGGACACCACGGGGCTTGAGGGCAGGGCCCGCTCCATCGAGCAGGCGCTCAAGTCCGGCGACTCCGTGCTGGTACAGGTGACCAAGGACCCGATCGGCCACAAGGGCGCGCGGCTGACCAGCCACATCGCGCTGTCCGGCCGGCACCTGGTCTACGTGCCGAACGGCAATGCCTCCGGCATCAGCCGCAAGCTGCCCGACAACGAGCGCAAGCGGCTGCGCGACATCCTCAAGTCGCTGGTACCTGAGGGCGCCGGCGTGATCGTCCGTACCGCGGCCGAGGGCGCGGCAGAGGACGAGCTGGAGCGCGACGTCATCCGGCTGCAGGCGCAGTGGGAGGACATCCAGGCCAAGGCGGCCGAGGGCGGCGCCCCGGTCCTGCTGTACGAGGAGCCGGACCTGGTCATCCGGGTGGTACGGGACCTGTTCAACGAGGACTTCCGGGAACTCGTGGTGCAGGGCTCGGCGGCCTACGACATGGTCGAGATGTACCTGAAGCACGTGTCCCCGGACCTCGTCGAGCGGCTGCACCGGTACGCGGGTACCACCGACGTGTTCGCCGAGCGGCGCATCGACGAGCAGATCCTCAAGGGGCTGGACCGCAAGGTGTTCCTGCCCTCCGGCGGGTACCTGGTCATCGACCGCACCGAGGCCATGACGGTCATCGACGTCAACACCGGCAAGTACACCGGTACCGGCGGCAACCTCGAGGAGACGGTCACCCGCAACAACCTGGAGGCGGCCGAGGAGATCGTCCGGCAGCTGCGGCTGCGCGACCTCGGCGGCATCGTGGTCATCGACTTCATCGACATGGTGCTGGAGTCCAACCGCGAACTGGTGCTCCGCCGGTTGACCGAGTGCCTGGGCCGGGACCGCACGAAGCACCAGGTGACCGAGATCACCTCGCTCGGGCTGGTGCAGATGACCCGCAAGCGGATCGGCCAGGGGCTGCTGGAGGCGTTCAGCGAGACCTGTGAGCACTGCAAGGGTCGCGGCCTGTTGATCCACACCGAGCCGGTACCGGAGAAGAAGCCCGCGGCCAAGGCCACGGCGGCGGTCGCGGCGGCCTCGGAGTCCACGGGCCGGCGGCGCGGCCGGTCGATGGCGCCCGCGGTCGAGGTCTCCTCGTCGGAGGCGGCCGAGCCGGTCGCCGACGAGGACGAGGTCGTGTCGTCGGCGTGGGAACCGGACGAGGAGCCGGTGATGGCCGCGACAGCCGACGAGGCGGACGAATCGGACGACTTCGAGCCGGTGCCGCACGACGAGGAAACGCACCCTGAGCTGCGGCGACGCGGCCGGCGCGGCGGCACCCGGCGGCGTACCCGCACCTCTCTCTGACGGGCGCATCCGCCGAATCCCGGTAAACTTCGACGCTGTTCGTTCAGGTGTGCGAAGTCTCGTGGGAGGTAGGCGCATGCGACGGCGCGACGGGATCGCCGGATCGGTGGCTTTGGCGGCAGTCTTGATCTTCGCGGCCGGCTGCGGCAGCGCGAACCAGCAGAGCACCACGGCTCCCGCACCGTCGGCTCTCGCGACCCCGGCGAGGTCGGCGACACCAGCCTCACCGGACCCGACGGCTGCGGACACCAAGCGGGTGTGCGGCGCGCTGTTCCAGCAGGTCACGGAGGGTACCTCCGCGGTCGGCTCGGACCTGGGCGCGATGGTGGGGCACGTCTCCGGCGCCAACCAGTCCGCGGCCGCCGCATCCCGGGACTCCGCCCTGCACAAGCTGACCGACCTCGCCTCGCGTGTCCGGGCCGCGGCCGCCCCGGCGCTGGACCCTGGCCTGCGCGGCGCCGCCGACCAGACGGCCGGCCGCCTCGAGGCGCTCGCCGCCGACCCGAACCTGCTGGCCGGCGTGCAGAGCCCGGACCAGGTCACTCCGGTCATCGCGAAGATCACCGGAGCCGCCGACCCGCTGACCACGGCCTGCTCCTGACGTCGACGGCCGGCCGGCACCCGGCCGGCTCCCCGGTTTGGGGTCTCGGGGCCCGATGACGTACCCTTGCCTGCGGCGCACTTTCGTGTGCCCGGATGCCGCGTGCACGAGGCCCGTCAGGACCGAGCCGCGGCGCCACCCGAACATCCGCCCGCACGCTACGACAGGAGTCCGCGTCCGATGTACGCGATCGTCAAGACCGGCGGCAAGCAGTACAAGGTCGCCGAGGGCGACGTGATCGAGGTCGAGAAGCTCGCCGGTGCGCCCGGCGACGGCGTCTCGCTCTCGGCGGTGCTCCTCGTCGACGGCACCGACGTGGTGACCGACGCGGCCAAGCTCGCCAAGGTCGCGGTGAGCGGCGAGGTCGTCGCGCACACCAAGGGTCCGAAGATCCGGATCCACAAGTTCAAGAACAAGACCGGCTACCACAAGCGCCAGGGTCACCGCCAGCCGCTGACCCAGGTCAAGGTGACCGGCATCTCGACCGGGAAGTAGGCCTCAGCAATGGCTCACAAGAAGGGCGCGTCCAGCTCGCGCAACGGCCGCGACTCCAACGCGCAGCGGCTTGGCGTCAAGCGGTTCGGCGGCCAGCTGGTCAACGCCGGCGAGATCCTGGTGCGCCAGCGCGGCACCAAGTTCCACCCGGGCGACCTGGTCGGCCGCGGCGACGACGACACGCTGTTCGCGCTCGCCCACGGCAACGTGCAGTTCGGCACCAAGCGCGGCCGCAAGGTCGTCAACATCGTGCCGGTCGAGAGCTGACACCCCGCCGGAGGCGGGCCCACGCGTAGACGCCCGAGGGCGGGCCGGGACACCTCGTCCCGGCCCGCCCTCAGGCTTTCCGGCGTTACTGTCACCGCTTCGCGGCGCGCCCGGCGCCGAAGGCGCGGATCATGAAGTGGAGAGAGGGGGAGCGCAGCGATGGCCTCGTTTGTCGATCGCGTCGTGCTGCACGTACAGGCCGGCGACGGTGGGCACGGCTGCGTGTCCATCCTGCGCGAGAAGTTCAAGCCGTTCGGGGGCCCGGACGGGGGTAACGGCGGGCACGGCGGGGACGTCGCGCTGGTCGTCGACCCGGGGGTACACACCCTGCTGGACTTCCACTTCCACCCGCACGTCCGGGCCGAGAACGGCAAGGGCGGGCAGGGCGGCAACCGGCACGGCGGCAACGGTGCGGACCTGCTCATGCGGGTACCCGACGGAACCGTGGTGCACGCCGTCGACGGCACGGTACTGGCCGACCTCGTCGGCGCCGGTACCAGCTTCGTCATCGCCCAGGGCGGGCGCGGCGGTCGGGGCAACGCGTCGCTGGCCAACACCCGGCGCAAGGCTCCCGGCTTCGCCGAGCTGGGCGAGCCGGGCGAGCGGCTGGACGTGGTGCTGGAGCTCAAGAGCGTGGCCGATGTGGGCCTGGTCGGCTTCCCCAGCGCGGGCAAGTCCTCGCTGATCGCCGCACTCTCCGCGGCCCGACCGAAGATCGCCGACTACCCGTTCACCACGCTGGTACCGAACC
>CAZYCD010000333.1:0-3580 GCA_964645345.1 uncultured Micromonosporaceae bacterium | reverse complement strand
ACGCCGCGGAAGCCCTCCCCGTCGGCGAAGACCGGCGACAGGTCCTTGAACACGACGCCGTCCTGGGGGAAGTCCGGCACGTCGAGTACCCGCTCGGCGACCAGGGCCGCCACAACCGGCCCGCTGTCGCCGCGGTGCCGGCCGGCGCCAGGAAGCGGCGTCGTGTTCGCGTCGTCCATGGGATCAGTGTCGGCGCTTGCCGCCGGAGCGGTTGGACCGGGTGCCACCGGGCCGGTTCGCGGCGGTCCGCTTCACCGGCGGCTTGGCGCCCACCCGCGGGGTGGTCGTCGCAGCCGCCAGGGCGTCGATCCGCGGCTGCGCGTCCTCCGGCTCCTCGTCCAGGTCGTCGACGGTGGTCGCCGGCGTGGACGCCTTGAGCCGGCCGGTGGACGCCGCCTTGGCGCCCGTACCCGCCGCGCCCGCCTTGGCGTCCGAGGCCCGCTTCGCCAGTACCCGGTTGGCGTGGTTGCGGTACCGCTGGTCGAGCATCTTGAAGTCGACCAGCCACGGCGTGGCCAGGAACAGCGAGGAGTAGGCGCCGGTGATCATACCGACGAACAGCACCAGGGCGAGGTCCTCGAGGGTACCCACGCCCAGCACGCCGGCGCCGATGAACAGCAGGCCGGCGACCGGCAGCAGACCGATCAGCGAGGTGTTGATCGACCGCATCAGGGTCTGGTTGACCGCCAGGTTCGCCGCCTCGCCGTAGGTGTGGCGCGAGGTACCCAGGAGGCCCCTCGTGTTCTCGTCCACCTTGTCGAACACCACGACGGTGTCGTACAGCGAGTAACCGAGGATGGTCAGCAGGCCAACCACCGTACCGGGGGTCACCTCGAAGTGGACCAGGGCGTACACGCCGGCGGTCAGGATCAGGTCGTGGAACAGCGCCAACACGGCGGCCGCGGACGCCTTGCCGTCACGGAACCGGAAGCCCATGAAGATGCTGACCGCGATGAGGAAGACGGCGAGCGCGATCAGCGCCTGCTTGGTCACCTCGCTGCCCCAGGACGAGCTGACCTCGGTGTTGTTGATGTCCGCCCGGGTCACGTGCGCGGCCGACGCCAGCGCGGTCTCGGCGGCGCCGCGCTGGGCGTCGGTCAGCTTCTCGGTCTTGACTACGTACGACGCGGTCGACCCGCTACCGGCCTGCTGGGAGCTGGACACGATGACCCCGGTGCCCTCGATCGCCGAGCGCACCTGCGAGAGCGTGACGTCCGGCTTGACCGGGACCTGGAACTGGTCGCCACCGCGGAAGTCGATGCCCCAGTTGAAGCCCCGGAAGATCATCGCACCCAGGCACAGCAGGATGATGACCGCCGACGCGGCGTACCACCGCTTGCGCTGCCCGATGAAGTCGATCCGGGTCTCACCACGGTAGAGCTTGCGCGCGAACGCGATCACTCCGGTACTAGCGGCCATGGTCAGGACTCCTTCGTGCGCACGGTGCCGAAGCGCGGTGACTTGACCGTCGTGGCGGCCTCGGCGGCCCGGTCCGAGCGCAGGTTGCCGAGGCCGGAGAACCTCGGTGCGCTGAACCCGTTGGACCTGGCCAGGAGGGCCACCAGGGGGTGGGTGAACAGGAACACGACCAGCAGGTCGATGATCGTCGACAGGCCGAGGGTGAACGCGAAGCCCTTCACCGGCCCGGCGGCCAGCCAGTACAGGATCGCCGCGGCGAGGAACGACACCGCGTCGGCCGACAGGATCGTGCGCCGCGCCCGTACCCACGCCCGGGGTACCGCGCTGCGTACCGTGCGCCCGTCCTTCACCTCATCCTTGAGGCGCTCGAAGAACACGACGAAGGAGTCGGCGGTGATACCGATGGCCACGATGAAACCGGCGATGCCGGCGAGGCTGAGCGTGAAGCCGATAGCCCGACCGAGCAGCACCAGCGACGCGAACACCGTCAGGCCGGAGACCACCAGGCTGGCCACCACGACCAGGCCCAGGGCCCGGTAGTAGAACAGGCAGTAGACGACGACCAGCAGGATGCCGATGAGCCCGGCGATCAGGCCGTAGCGCATCTGCTGCAGGCCCAGCGTCGCGGTCACGCTCTGGGTCGTCTCGATCTTGAAGCTGAGCGGCAACGACCCGTACTTGAGCTGGTTGGCCAGTACTCGGCTGCTGTCCTGGTTGATGTTGCCGCCGTTGATGATCGCGTCACCGACAATGACGTTCTGGATCTGCGGCGCGGACACCACCGAGTTGTCCAGCACGATGGCGACCGAGGCGTTCTGGCCCTGCTGACCGGTGTTGGGGTTGCTCTGCTGGCCCTGGTTGACCGCCTCCTGGGTCAGCGCGGTCCACTTGCTCTGGCCCTTGCCGGTGAAGGTCAGGGTGACGTGCCAGCCGCCGTTCTGCGTGTCATAGGAGCTGCTCGCCCCGGACACGTCGGTACCCTGCACCTTCGCGACGTCCAGCAGGTACTTGTTGTGCACGTTGTCGCCCTGGTCGCAGGCGACGACCTGCTGGCTCGCGTCGTCCAGCGCCCCGGGGTCGCGGGCGTTGAGCTGGGCGCAGGTCACGGTCGGCAGGACGAACTGCATCGCGGTCGGCAGCGCGTCGACCTCCTGCCCGCTCAGCTTGGCGAACGGCGCGATGGAGGCGGCGGTCGCCGCGTCGAGCTGCGTCGGGTTGAGCTGGCCCTGCTCGATCGCACCGAGTACCGCCTGGCCGGTGTCCCAGGTCCCGCCCAACTTCTTCTTGACCTCGTCCAACGTCTTGGCGCGGGCCGCGGTGCGGGCCTGCTGCGCCGGGTCGACGCTCGCGGTCGGTGAGGCGGAGCCGCTGGCCGCCGCGCTCGCGCACGCGCTCGGCGAGGCCGAGGCGGACGGCGATGCGGAGGCGGACGGCGATGCGGAGGCGCTGGCCGAGGCCGACGGGGTCGCGCTGGCCGAGGCGGACGGCTGGCTGGTCGGGGGCGCGTCCGAGATGGTGCTCAGCACCTTGCGGAACGCAAGCTTCGCCGGCTGGACCAGCTTGCGCAGCTCGTCGGGGTTGCCGTTGGCGACGTTGACGACGATCCGGTTGTTGCCCTCGGTAACCACCTCAGGCTCGGAGACGCCGCTCGAGTTGACCCGGTTGGCGATGATCGACCGGGCCTGGTTGAGGTTGGTCGCCGACGGCGGCTTGCCGTCCGGGCTGATCGCGGACAGGGTCATGCTCGTACCGCCCTGAAGGTCGAGTCCGAGCTTGGGACGGGCCTTGTGGTCGCCGGTGAGGAACACCAGCGCGTACAGCCCGGCGATGATGACGGCGATTACCGCGAAGTATCGCGTCACCTTCAGGTGTCCGGAGGGTGCGGCCACGGTTGTCGGGTTTCCCTGTCTGTGAGTGTGGATCGCGCGGGCGGCAGATCGGGAGCGATCAGTCGCGGCGCTCGATCACCGGCTGGTCGGTGTCGTCGGTCGCCGTGTCGGGCTCGTCCCCGGTGGCCGCCGTGTGCTCGTCGTCGTGAACCGCGGGGGTGACCACCTTGGCGATCGCGCCGCGGGCGAAGGTGACGACCACCTCCGGGGAGATCTCGATGTCGACCGTGCCGTTCGCCTCGTCGATCTCCGTGACGGTCCCGTACATGCCG
>CAZYCD010000332.1:0-3587 GCA_964645345.1 uncultured Micromonosporaceae bacterium | reverse complement strand
CCGCCGAGCCGTTCACGTCGTCCTCGCGCTACTTCCGGGGCCGCGTGGTGGAGGCTCTACGGGGACTGGCGCCAGGTGAGTCGCTTCCGCTGGCTGAGCTTGGTCCGCGCGTCAAGGCGGATTATACTCCTGACGACCTGCCGTGGCTGCGCGGCATCGTCGCCGGCCTGGCGCGCGACGGGCTGGCGCGGCTCATTCCATACGACCCGGACGATTCCGCCGATGGCGAGCGGGTGGCGCTGCCATAAGAACGTATATACAACGAGGAGATGAGTACATGGCTGACGACAACTTCGCGCTTACGACGTTTTACACTTCATGGAAGGAGTACCAGGATCGCCTCATAGCCGCACTGGCGCCGCTCACCGCCGAGCAGCTCACGCTGCGAGCCGCGCCAGAGTTGCGCTCCGTCGCCGAGAATGCCGCACACATCGTCGGCTGCCGCGCGGGGTGGTTCACGCACTTCCTTGGAGAAGATGCCGACGCCGAGGTGAAGGCAACCATGAGCTGGGATGAGCCGGGAGCGCCCGCCCGCACCGCCACCGAGCTGGCGGATGGTCTCGCCCTCACCTGGCAATTGATGGCCGATTGCCTGGCCCGCTGGAGTCCCACCGATATGCAGCAGACCTTCCCCGATGACTGGGATGGCGAGCAAGTGCAGCTATCGCGCGCCTGGGTCGTCTGGCATGTGCTCGAGCATGACCTCCACCACGGCGGCGAGATCTCGCTCACCCTTGGCATGCGCGGGCTTCAAGCGGGATTCACGAGCTGAGAGCACATCAGTAAAGTGGCGCAAACGCTGGATAGCCCAGCATACCTGCGGAGCAGCGAACGGCAGGAGTGGTGGGAGCAGCAGGACGTGCGAGGGTTGCCCGATGGGCCGCGAGCCATGTGGCATCCGATGCTGGGAGCATTGGAGTTCGATCGCGTGACGTTCCAGACATCCGTCACGCCCAATCTGCGGGTGAAGGTGTATGTCGCCTCGCCAGCAACGGCATCCAAGCTGGCAGAGCCGCTGGAAGAGACAGAGGCTGTGTCAGCCGCTTACCATGCGGCGAATGATGTCGGCCAGTAGCAGGGCAGTGATGAAAACGACCGCGAGCGTAAAGACGAGCGACGTGCGGAAGTAGGTGGACTGATCGCGGCGTAATTCGCCGCACATGCGTATCGAACCGAGTGAGAAAGCCACAGCGGGAACGAAGAGCAGCATCTCCACCACCATCAGCGCGAGGCCGGCTGTGACGTGCATGAATCCATCCTTGAGAGCCGCTCGCTCCCGGCAGAGTGTATCATGGAAAGGACTTCTCAGGAAGCATAGGTGTTCAAGGGGACGAACGCATGGGTGAAGATACGAGCGGCTCGGATGAGGCGAGCGGGACGTTGACCCTCCATGACGCGCAGGCGGAGGTAGATGCGACGATCCGCGCGCTCGGCGGCTACTGGCCGCCGCTGGCCAATCTCGCGCGGCTCTTCGAGGAGTGCGGCGAGCTGGCGCGGGCCGTGAACCAGTCGCATGGGCCAAAGCTGGTCAAGACGGGCGAGACACAGGCAGCGGCGCACGAGGAGCTGGGCGATGTGCTCTATGTGCTGCTGGTGCTGGCGAACAGCCTGAGCGTGGACGCCGAGGAGGCGCTGGCGGCGGTGCTGGCGAAGGTGCGCGGGCGCGTGCCGCCGCCCCCGCCGGCAGAATAAGACAACATATCACCTGCCGCCTTTTCAGAATGCTATAGATGCGGTAGCATATGGACACTGTTTTTAGCGAATATGCACAAGACGCAGAGTCGCGCGAGGTGGCAGAATGGCGCACGTGCTTGGTATTGACTTGGGAACGACGCGCTCTGTTATGGCAATTATGGAACAGGGCCGCCCGGTCGTTCTTTCGAATGCCGTTGGTAATCTGACAACACCCTCTGTTGTGGCGCTGACATCCGATGGGCGTTGGCTGGTCGGAGAGCCAGCGGTGCGACAGTCGTTACAGAATCCCCGAAATACCGTGCGCTCGATCAAGCGCTTCATGGGGCGGAGATTCGACGACCCCGAAGTGGAGCGTGATCGTCGTCTCGTCTCCTATGAAGTTGTGCGCGCCCCAAATGGGGATGCGTGGATCGAGCTTCAAGGCGGCCAATATTCGCCACCGCAAATTAGCGCCATGATATTGCGGAAGCTGAAAGCAGATGCTGAGGCGATTCTCGGCGAGGTGATTACGCAGGCGGTCATCACGGTGCCAGCGTACTTTGGACATGCTCAGCATCGGGCGACGTTCGAGGCCGGAAGACTTGCTGATCTCGAGATTCTCCGCATTCTCAATGAGCCCACCGCGGCAGCCCTCGCCTACGGTCTGGATAAGAGACCCAACGGGCGCGTTGCCGTCTATGATTTGGGTGGCGGCACCTTTGACATTTCTATTCTGGAGCTGGGTGAGGGGGTCTTTGAGGTCACAGCCATCAGCGGAGACGCGCACCTGGGGGGATATGACTTCGATCAGCGCCTGATCACCTGGTTGACGGATGAGTTCGAGCGCGAAACGGGGGTAGATCCGCGCCGGGATAAGATGGCACTGTTGCGGCTGCAGGAGGCTGCCGAGAAGGCGAAAGTTGAGCTTTCGACCGCGCTACAGGCAGAAATCTATCTTCCGTTCATCGCCGCGGATGCTTCTGGGCCGCTGCATCTGCACATGCGAATATCCCGACACCACTTCGAGAGCATGGTGGGCGACCTGCTCGACAGATCCCGCTACCCGGTTCAGCATGCTCTACAAGACGCCGGGGTGAAAGCCAGCAACATCACCGAAGTCGTGTTGGCCGGCGGCATGACCCGCATGCCCGCCGTACGCGCGCAGGTGAAGCAAATCTTTGACAAAGAACCGACTGGAAAGCTGAATCCTGATGAGGCGGTGGCAATCGGCGCGGCGTTCCAGGCTGGCATCCTCAAGGGACAAGTACGCGATACGCTCTTGCTCGATGCGATATCGCACTCCCTGGGTATCGAAACGCTTGGCGGTGTCATGACGCGAATGATCGAGCGGAACACGACTATTCCGACGCGAAAGAGCCAGGTCTTGTCTACATCCGCCGATGGGCAAACGTCGTTGGACATCCATATTCTTCAAGGCGAGCAAAGCAAGGCAAAGGACAACACAAGTCTGGCGCTCATTCGTCTCGACGGCATAACCGCATCACCAAAGGGCGTTCCACATGTGGATGTCACCTGTGAGGTTGACGTGAACGGCAACATCAGGATCAAGGTGCGAGACCAGGGAACAGGGCATGAGGAGCGCGTGATCATCACAGGTGTTGACCGTTCCACTCGGGTTCCCCGGCCGGGGGCGATGCCAACCATTTGGCACGTTGACCGACCTGGCGTGTCGTCTGCACCTCGCGCCAACAGCGGCGATGAAAAGCAGGCACCTACGTCTACCGCATCACCCCAGACGAAACAACCGGAGGAACCATCTCCCCCTCCGTCAGAGTCGCGGTCGTCGGTAGCCACACCAGAAACACCGGAGTCGCCGGACACATCAGAGACACCCGGTTCGCCAGAATCGCCAGTGTTGCCAGTGTTGCCGGAGGCACCAGAGGTACTGGAGG
>CAZYCD010000331.1:0-3659 GCA_964645345.1 uncultured Micromonosporaceae bacterium | reverse complement strand
CCGTAGACCTCGTCCACTCCGAGCAGCGCGCACGCGGCCAGGATGTTCGGGTGCGGCCGGCCGGTGTCGCGCTGCGGCGGGCTGGTCACCGCGATCGACGCCACGCCGGCCACCTGCGCCGGTACAACGTTCATGACCACGCTCGACGGGTACACCGCCAGGCCGCCGGGCACGTACAGCCCGACCCGGCCCACCGGGCGCCAGCGCTGGGTCACCGTGCCGCCCGGTACCACCCGGGTCGTCGCGTCCATCCTGGTCTGCGCGGAGTGCACCGTCCGGGCCCGGTCGATCGCGACCTCCAGGGCCGCCCGGACCGCCGGATCCAGCGCCCGCGCCGCGGCCGCCAACTCCTCCACCGGTACCCGCAGGGAATCCAGCGTCACTCCGTCGAACCGGACGGTCGCCTCCACCACTGCCCGCGCCCCATGATCGCGCACCGCCTCCACCACCGGGCGTACCCGTTCGGTGGCGGTCGCCACGTCCATGCCGGCCCGGGGCAGCATGCGCTGCAGCCGCGGCGTGCCCGGCGCCGGCCGGCCCTCCTGGGCGGTAACCCGCAGGTCGATGCGGTTCAACACGCAGGCAAGTCTAGGCGGCAGCGGTCGGCGCGAACCGGCGCCGCCCATGCGTTGGGATGCGGCCTCCGCCTCGCCTGTCACCGACTGTCACACCGACCGGCCGACGGGTGCGCAACCGTTAGGCTCATCTCCGTGACCGACGACACGCGCCGCCCCCCGGGGGCGCAGCCGGAGCCGGGCTTCGGCGGAGGCGAGCACCCCGGACAACTGCTCGGTCAGGTGGCCGGGTGACCTTCGACCTGCCGCTGTTCCCGCTGGGGACGGTGCTCTTCCCGGGGCTCGTCCTGCCCCTGCACGTCTTCGAGGAGCGCTACCGGGCGCTCGTGCGGCACCTGGTCGACCAACCCGACGGCACCCCCCGCGAGTTCGGCGTCGTCGCCATCGAGCGCGGCTGGGAGGTCGACCACCACACCGGCAGCAGCGCCGCGCTGACCCTGCACGAGATCGGGTGCAGCGCCCAGATCCGCCAGGTCACCGAGCATCCGGACGGGCGCTTCGACCTGGTCACCGTCGGGCACCGCCGGTTCCGCATCGCCGAGGTCGACCCAAGCTCGCAGCCGTTCCTCACGGCTGCGGTCGAGTGGCTGGACGAGCCCGACGGGCGGCCGGGCGACGCGGACAGGCTCACCCCCGCGGTCCTCGACCTTTTCCAGCGGTACCTGCGGCTGGTGCGGCCCGACCAGGAGGGCGAGCAGGTACCCGAGGATCCGACCGTTCTGTCCCACCTCGTCGCGGCTACCACTGCGCTGTCCCTGGCCGACCGGCAGGCGCTGCTGGCCAGCCCGGACACGGCCAGCCGGCTGCGAGCCGAACGGGCGCTGCTCGGTCGCGAGGTGGCTTTGCTGCAACGGGTGCGGGCGGTACCGGTACCGCTGGCCGAGCTCGCGGTCGCTACGAGTCCGAACTGACCGGGCCGGTACCGCTCGGGTAGGTCGTGCCCGACTGCGCCCCGCTCGGCGACGAGCCCGGGTACCCCGGTGCCGGGTACCCGTTGCCCGGTGCGGTCAGGCCGAACACCGGCTCGGGGTCGGGGCCGCGCAGCGACGGGTACGACGAGAAGGCGGCCAGCAGCAGGTAGACCACCAGGGCGGCGATGGCCATGGCCAGCACGTCGCCGCGGGCGTACGGCAGGAACCCGTGCCACCAGCCGACCTGCTTGACCCGCAGGTTGACCGGCGCCAGGAAGTTCGTGCCGACCGGCGCGTGGAGGGCGAGCTGGCGGAAGTGCGCGTAGCCGATGTGGTGACCGAACCAGGCGGCCAGGGAACCGCCGACGACGCCGCCGAGGGCCAGACCGACGACCATCGGCACTCCCCGGTACCGGCGCAGCAGCGCCCACACGAGTCCGGCTACGAGCACCCCGGCCAGTACCGTCAGGAACAGGTACCAGCCCTCGTCGGCGATCATCTGCTCCTGCTCGGGCTGGCTGAGCACCGCCCCGTCGGGGACCATCTGTACCGGCGTCCATGGCGCGATGGCCGACCAGAGCCAGCCGAGCGGGAAACCGGACAGTGCGACGACCACCGCCACGCCGAGCGCGAAGAGCAGCTCCCTGGTCTGTACCAGGGGCTCGTGCGGGAACGGCGGGGCGGGTATGTACGCCCGGCCGACCGCCGAGCCGGTGCTGACGGGTTCGGCGCCCAGCGGCGCCGGGTCACCCGGGTACCCGGCCGGGTCGCCGGACTCCGGTACGGTCCAGTCGGCCGACTGGTAGGGGTACTCCGCGCGCCAGCCGTTGGCGCGCTCCTCCGGGGCCGGGTTCGGGGTGGTCACCCGGTGATCCTTGCACGGTGACCGGGGGGCCAGCCGCCGGCTCCACTCATCCCGTGACCGCGCTCGGGCCGAGGAGTGCCTTGAGGTCGGCCATCAGCGCGGGTGTGGACGACACGCGCGGCGTCACGCGCAGCACGTGTCGGTTGACCCGCAGGTGCACCTCGGCCGGGCCCGGGTGGCTCGACAGCACCTCGACCAGCCGCTGCACCATCGGCGGCGTGCACCGCGACGGCGGCAGCGCGAGCACAACCGGGCGCACCTCGTCCGGCTTCGTGATGTCCGGTATCGACAGGTCCATGGCCATCAGTCGGGGTTGGTCGTCGCGCCGGTCCACCCGGCCCTTGACCACCACGATGGCGTCCTCGGCGAGGTACTGCCCGACCAGCTCGTACGTGTTGGGGAAGAACAGGACCTCGACCGCGCCCTCCAGGTCCTCCAGCGTCGCGCTGGCCCACGCCCGGCCCTGCTTGGTGATCCGCCGCTGTACCCCCGACAGGATGCCCGCCAGCGTGACCACCTGGCCGTCCGCGACCGTACCCTCCTCGGCAAGCGCCGAGATCGCGCGATCGGCGGCCGCCGCGAGCACGTGCTCCACCCCGAACAGCGGGTGGTCGGACACGTAGAGGCCGAGCATCTCGCGCTCGAAGGCGAGCAGGTCGGCCTTGTCCCACTCGCCGGCCGGGATGGGCGGCGTGACGGTGAGCTGGCTCGGCCCGGACACGTCCTCGAAGACGTCGCCGAACAGGTCGTACTGGCCGATCGCCTCGTTGCGCTTCACGTCGAGGAAGGCGTCGATCGCATCGGCGTGTACGGCGAGCAGGCCCTTGCGGGTGTGCCCGAGGGAGTCGAACGCGCCGGCCTTGATGAGCGACTCGATGGTCTTCTTGTTGCAGGCGACGGCGTCGACCTTGCGCAGGAAGTCGTAGAAGTCGGTGTAGGCGCCCTGTTCCTTGCGACATCGCATGATCGCGTCGACCACGTTGACGCCGACGTTGCGCACGGCGGCCAGACCGAACCGGATGTCCTTGCCCACGGCGGCGAAGCGTGCGTTGGACTCGTTGACGTCCGGCGGCAACACCTTGATCCCCATCCGCCGGCACTCGGCCAGGTAGACGGCGGACTTGTCCTTGTCGTCGCCGACGCTGGTCAGCAGCGCCGCCATGTACTCGGCGGGGTAGTTCGCCTTCAGGTACCCGGTCCAGTAGGACACGACGCCGTAGCCGGCCGAGTGGGCCTTGTTGAACGCGTAGTCGGAGAACGGGACGAGGATGTCCCAGATCGTCTTGATCGCGTCCTCGCTGTACCCGT
>CAZYCD010000330.1:0-3698 GCA_964645345.1 uncultured Micromonosporaceae bacterium | reverse complement strand
CAACGGGTGGTCCGGCCGCGACCACGCGGCCGCACGCGCCAACCGGACGAGCTGCGGGTTGCCCTCGCCGTCTGGCAGGTGGATGGCCGCCGTCCCGGCGTGCACGCTCACGGCACGATCTCCGGGATCTCCACCCGGCGCCCCTCCCGCGACGAGCGCAGCGCCAGTTCGGCCAGCTGTACGCCGCGGGCGGCGGACCACAGGTCGTGGCGGTGCGGTCGGCCGGTGACCGCGTCGCGCAGGAACTCCTCCCATTGCAGTTTGAAGCCGTTGTCCAGGTCGGCGTTGTCGGGTACCTCCAGCCACTGGGCGCGGAACGGCTCGCTGACCGGCAGGTCAGGGTTCCACACCGGCCTGGGGGTGTGGGCGCGGGCCTGGGCCACGCAGCGGCGCAGGCCCGCGACCGCGGACCCGTACGTGCCGTCGATCTGGAATTCGACCAGTTCGTCGCGGTAAACCCGCACCGCCCACGACGAGTTGATCTGCGCGACGATTCCGCCGTCCATCTCGAAGATGCCGTAGACGGCGTCGTCCGCGGTGGCGCGGTACTCCCGGCCATCCTCGTCCCACCGGACCGGGATATGGGTGACCGCCTTGGCCGTCACCGCCCGGACCGGTCCCAGGAGACTCTCCATAACATAGTTCCAGTGGCTGTACATGTCGACCGTCATGCCGCCGCCGTCCTCCGTGCGGTAGTTCCAGGACGGGCGTTGGGCGGGTTGGGTGTCGCCTTCGAAGACCCAGTAGCCGAACTCGCCGCGCAACGACAGGATGCGCCCGAAGAAGCCTTCGTCGACCAGCCGGCGCAGCTTGACCAGTCCGGGGAGGTAAAGCTTGTCGTGCACGACGCCCACCACCACGTCGGCCTTCTGGGCCAGCCTGGCCAGATCGACGGCCTCCGCCAACGTTGGGGCAGTCGGCTTCTCGACGAAGATGTGTTTGCCGGCAGCGATGGCGGTACGCACGGCCGCCGGGCGCGCCGCCGTGATCTGGGCGTCGAAGTAGACGTCGATCGACGGGTCGGCGAGTACTCCCGGCAGGTCCGTGCTCCAGGTCTCCACGCCGTGCCGCCGCGCGACCTCGCGTAGGCGGTCCCCGTCGCGCCCGATCAGTACCGGCTCGACTTGGAGTCTTGTGCCGTCGGGCAGTGGCACCCCGCCCTGCTCACGAATCTTCAGGATCGAACGGGTCAGGTGCTGCCGGTAGCCCATGCGACCGGTCACACCGTTCATCGCGATGCGCATGGGCTTCGCGGCTGGCGTCGTTGACGGCACGGTGCCTCCGTCCATGGCGGGAATGCGGATTCCAAATCTAGGTGGCCGGTGTTTCGGGCGTCAAGGCGCGCGGCACCACACCTATAGCGCGCCGCCGGCACACCCGTCCGCAGTCCGACCGACGAGCCGGTCTGTCTCTGAAGGAATGCGCATGCTCGGCCGCTCGGGGTCGTAGGGGTCCTCCCGCCGTGCGGGTTGGACCACACCGTGGGTTATTGCCCCGGATGGCCTTTTCCTGGCCCATCGCAGCAGGTCGGCCACCGCCTGGCGTACGACACCTCTCGCGCCTCTTGACACCTATCGGACTGCCTCCTATGTTCGCGGGAAGGCGCATTCCCGACTCGCCATCGAAACACTGGGGTGCCTGATGAGTTCTGCGAGTACCGCGATGGACCAACACCCCGCCGGGGTTCTCGTCGACGGCCGGTTCGAACCGCCCGCCTCCGACCAGTCGCCCGTCCTCGACGCTTCGGGAACTGGCGCCGCGCTCCACCAGCACCAGCAACGAAGCCAACGCTAACGACGGCTACGCGTCACGGCGGCGAGGGGCCAACTCGCCGCGTTGACCGGCGGTGGATCGGCCTCCCGACCACGGCCGTGTCCTACCCGACCTGGGCACAGGGCGGATGATCCACGGCCCGCGCACGGTGAGCGCGGGTTGGCTAGTACGTCACCGTTAAGGAGATTGCGCAGTGCTCAAGACTCATAAGCGCAGAGCCGCCGTCCTCGGCCTGGTCGCCGCGGCCGTGCTGCCCGTCCTTGCCGCCTGCGGCTCGTCGGGATCGTCGTCCACGGGCAGCAGCAATGGCGTCGTGACGCTGACCTATGTCAACTGGGACGGCGGCATGCAGGCCGTCGTGGACCAGTGGAACAAGGAGAACCCAAAGATCCAGGTGCAGCTGAGCAAGCCGTCCGGTACCGGCTACACGCTGTACAACAAGCTGATCACCAACAACAAGGCGGGTACCAACCCGGACGTCACCGAGGTGGAGTACCAGGCGCTGCCCGCGCTGATCTCGAACAAGGTGGTCGTACCGATCGACCAGTACGTGGGTGACATCTCCGGCGACTTCGACAAGGCGTCGCTCGCGCAGGTCCAGTTCGAGGGCAAGACCTATGGCGTTCCGCAGAACGTCTGCCCGATGGTGTTCTTCTACCGCAAGGACATCTTCGACCAACTCGGGCTCAAGGCCCCGACTACCTGGGACGAATACGCGGCGGTCGCCGCGGCCATCCACAAGGCCAACGCCAAGCAGTACATCGGCAACTTCACGGCGGTCGACTCGGGGTGGTTCGCGGGGCTCGCCCAGCAGGCGGGTGCCAACTGGTGGACGGCCTCGGGTAGCACCTGGACCGTGGCCATCAACGACGCGGCCACCAAGAAGGTCGCCGACTACTGGAACAACCTGATCCAGCAGGGCGTGGTCAGCCCGGAGCCGAACTGGTCGCCGCAGTGGAATACCGACATGAACAACGGCACCCTGGTCGGCTGGGTCGGCGCGCAGTGGGGACCCAACCAGTTCCCGTCCATCGCCAAGGACACCGCCGGCAAGTGGGTGGCCGCGCCGCTGCCCGCCTGGTCCGCCGGCGACAAGACGGTCGGCATCTGGGGCGGCGAGACCGAGGCGGTGACCGCGAACTCCAAGCACCCGGCCGAGGCCGCGAAGTTCGTGAAGTGGATGAACTCCTCCGCCGAGGGCGTGAAGATCCTCATCCAGCAGGTGGACGTGTTCCCGGCATCCATTTCGAACCAGGCCCAGGACGCGCTCAAGACCCCGCCGCCGTTCATGTCCAACCAGCCCGACTACAACACCTTGATGGCGCAGGTGGCCAAGGGCGTGCGTACCTTCCAGATATGGGGGCCCAACGCTAACGTCACGTTCGACTCGTACTCCAACGCCTTCGCCAACGCCCTGCAGAACAAGACGCCGTTGTCTGACGCGCTGACGCAGATGCAGCAGGCGACGGTCAGCGACATGAAGCAGCGCGGCTTCACCGTCAACGGCTGAGCCGTCACCCATACCAGACAGGGGAAGACGACCAATGAGCGCCATCGGGGACCGGGCCAACACCTCGCCCGCGCCACAGACACGTGCCGCGAGTGCGGGCACCCGCCCTGTCTCCGATGGCCTCGCCCCCGCGGCCGGTGCCCGGCGCAGACACCGCCACTCGCTGCTGCCGCTGTTCCTGCTCGCGCCCGCCGTCGTGCTGCTGCTGCTGTTTACCGTCGCCCCCGGCGTCTACGCGATCTACCTCAGCTTCCTCAAGGTGAAGGTCGGCGGCGGCCTCCTCGGCGACGAGAACCCCACGGCCGTCTTCGCCGGCCTACAGAACTACCGGGCCGCCTTCGCCGACGCGGAGTTCTGGCACAGCATCCTGCGGATGCTGACGGTCGCGGTCATCGGCGTACCGGCGACGATCTTC
>CAZYCD010000329.1:0-3755 GCA_964645345.1 uncultured Micromonosporaceae bacterium | reverse complement strand
CGGGTGCTCCAGCGGCGGCGGTGGTACTGGCGTCGGTAGCACCGGCGGTGGCGGCAACCGGGCCGGCAGCGGCGCCGCGGCCACGTCGAGCGCGGCTGGGGGGGCCGGTGGCGGTGCCGGCGACGCCTGTTCGCACGGCGTCAAGCCGAGCGATCCGGGCGTCGTCGACGTCAACTGTGGTGGAACGGCGGCTGTCAAGATCCAGGTCGATAACATCTCGAAGGATCTGCTGGGCGGCACCTGCCACAACCTTCCGGGCCAGCTGTGGAGCGTCTCGGTCGGCGTCATCATCGACATCACCGGCCAGCACGGGAAGTACGGCGGTCCGCAGGTGGACAACATCGAGGCCACCACGAACGGCAACAACGCTGCCACGGTCCTGGGGACGCTCGACGGCAAAATGATCCTCAGCAACGACGACGCGAAGATCACTTTGTCGCCGGACGGTAAGACCGCCCATGTCGAGGGTGTCGGCGACCGTAACTCGGATACGCCGAACGCGAAGATCACGGTCGACGTCACCTGCTGACCCGAGCATGACGGCGCAGCCACGGCGCCTGGGTGCGGCGAGCCGTTCCGCTGTTGTCACGCCCCGGCCTCCATGTCGTACGGGAACAGCTCGGCGGCCTCTCGCCGGGTCGCGGTCAGCCCCTGGGCGTACAGGTAGCCGAGGAAGGTGTTGAGCACGGGCCGGTGCAAGTCGCCGTGCTCGCCCGCGCTGGCGGCGCGCGGATTTGTCTCTGATGAGGCGTGGTGCACGTTCATGGCTCTGGCGTAGATCTTGCGAGCCCGGCCGGGCCACCTTGGGTGAGAAGATGGCCCGGCCCATAGGCGTTTGCAACCAAGCGGGTGAGCCCGCCTGCCGGCAGTGGAATACCCAGATGGCCTCGCGTGAGGTCAGCGCATGGTGCGGCGCGCCTGCGAGAAGGTCCAACGGTTGCCCTCCAGGTCGTCGGCGACGTAGACAGACGAGCCCGGGTAGGGGTGGATCTCGTCCACGATGGTCGCTCCCCTGCCCTTGGCGTGGGCGAAGTGCGCAGTGAGGTCGTCGACGTAGATCCACGGCACGTGCGTAGGCGCGCCGCCGGCTCGTTCTCCGACGAGCTTGAACACGTTGAGCAGGGCATTGCCGATCCGGAACTCGATCCACCGGTGGCCATGCTCGCTGTCGGTGATCGGGTCCGGCCCGACCGGGAGGTCGCTGGCCGGCTCGAAGCCGAAGACGTCGGCGAGCCACCGGGCGGCCGCGGCTGGCCGTGCGTAGTACACCCCGAGAGCCAGTCGGGCGACGTCGGTTTGTTCGTGGGGTACCCGGTCCCGCCTGGCGCACCAAGCCCCGAACCACCTCGGCACGACACGGCTCCACGCGGAACCGCCGCGGTCCTGCCCGCCCGCGGGGATCACGTGCGTGACGGTTACCCGGGTTCCGCCTTCTATGCGCGCAAAGCTCACCTCGGTCTGGACGTCGTCGTTGGAGCTGGCCCACCCGAGCCGGGTCCCCGGCTCCCACAAGGTGATGCGAGCCCGCTCGAAGACCGTTCCCGCGGCCGGGTCGTCGAGTACCTCAATGATTCGCCCTCCCACACCCGGCTCGCAGCGAACCTCGACGACGCGCCCGCCATCAGACCAGAAGTTGATCGGTCCGCGCAGCCACCACAGGTCCATCTCCTCGGTGAACGCCTTGAACGCTGTCGCAGGATCGACCGCCACGTCGACTTCGGACGAGACCGTCTGTGCCTCAGTCATCGCTCCCTCTCAACATGTCGCTTGAACGAACGCAGCTGGTCGTCCCAGTGCGCTTGAAGCTGATCGAGCCACGCACGCAGCGCGGCCACCGACTCCGGTCGAAGCCGGAAGATACGAACCCGCGCGTCCTCGGGCGGACGTTCGTCGGCCACCACCCCGGCATCGAGGAGGACGCGGAGGTGCTTGCTCGTCGCCGCCGCGGACAGGCCACACTCTTCGGCGAGCACCCCGGCGCGGCGCGGCCCGGTGCTCAGAAGCTGCACGATGCCGAGCCGCGTCGGGTCGGCAAGGGCCTGGAGCAACGGAGTCAGTTCCCGTCCGCGATCCACCACCATGCGGGCAATAGTTTCCCATTTCAGCAAATATTGTCAAGGTCGTAGGCGTGCCGCCCTGAGCATGTGCTCGTCGGCCAGCCGCTCGAGCGCGAGCCTGGTGACCGGAAGCGCCCCTTCGGCAGCGGAGACCAGTTCCGTAGCCACGTGCAGCGGCGCCCGACGAGTCGCGAAAGTCCAGACGATGGGCGATCCGCTCAGCCGCCCCACCGGATCGGTAACGCGAACCGGGTCAACGGGTCGGCCGATCGCACGTCGCCGATGGCGATGACAGTGGGTGTCCGGGCGTGTAGCCGTACGCGGGAGCAGTTGCGCTGCAATCACCGAGATCGTCCCCGCGGTAACCCTGTCGCAGTTCTTGCCGGAGACTCCTATGGTCGGCTCGTGTACAGCTTCATCAAGACGGTGACGTTCGACTGCGCCGATGCGCTCGTGACGGCCCGGTTCTGGGCCGCGGCCCTCGGCTCGAACGTCGACGAGGAGTCCACCTGCGACAAGGCGTACGTCGAAGCGGCTGGCTGGGGCGGCCCGAACATGTGGTTCAACCGGGTTCCCGAGCCGAAGACCGCCAAGAACCGGATCCACTTCGATCTGCGGGCGCCAGGTCTGGTCGCCGACGAGGTCGCCCGCCTGGCCGAGCTGGGCGCCACCGTGCTGCGCGTCGGGACGGACCTCACCCTCATGGCCGACCCCGAGGGCAACGAGTTCTGTGTGGAGTAGGCGCCGAGCGAGATGTCCCGCTGCAAGTTGCCGGAGTCGTGCGACCACGACCTGCCCGGACTGAACGATGCCCAGCTCCGGGACCGACTACGTCTCGCGACCGAGTACGAGTCGCGCTCTCATCGTTCCGGCATGCCCTCCGATGGGCGTCGTCGAGGTACGAGAGACGCCCGACCAGCGGCATGTCCGGCGCGGAGTCGGTGCTGATCATGGGCTGGACTGGATGCACCGGCCAGGGCAGACGATGATCGGGCCGGTCCTTGGTACTCGCGGCCGACGTGGCTTACCGCGGGCGGGAAGGTGCGCCAATTCAGCACGGCACCTTTGCGAGGACAACATGATCTTCGTGGACTTCGCCGACCATGGCGAATTCGCACCGGTCGACATCGCAGCAGAAGCGGAGGTCCCTGGATAGATCGACGCGTTCGGACGCGGGTAGTTGTGCGTAGGCACGTGCGTGCTCGGCGGCGCCGTCCATGATGCCCGCTACCAGGTCTGCCCGTCCCGGCGCTGACCCGTCCAGAAGGTCACGCAGATACCGCGCACAGGCCCAGTCCTCAGCGGTCCGCCCAGTGCAGACGAGTGTCCACGGAGTGTCGGCGTGGTTGCTTGCGATCCATCGGGCGGTGGCGCCGACGTTCAGCGCTGACACCGCGAGCAACGCCGCCGGGTCTGGACTCCGGGCGAGGCCGCGCGTGCCGTTTGATGTCGCCTGGATCAAGCGTCGGCCGCCGAGCTGTGCCGTCGACATCTCGAGCGGCGAGTTCCCGAAGTCGAAATCCGCGGGCTTGAGCCCCTTGGTCTCCCCGACGAGAAGGCGGTCCGGGTGCAGCCGCCGGAGACCTCGACCGACATCGGCCGACGGGGCGCACGCTATTTCCGTCACGCCACGCTCGAAGGCAACCGCGGCAGTCGTGAACGCACGAATGACATCGATGACGACGACGACCCTGCCGG
>CAZYCD010000328.1:0-3768 GCA_964645345.1 uncultured Micromonosporaceae bacterium | reverse complement strand
ACGACCGGCAGGCGTTGTTGTACCGCGGGCTACCCCGGCGCCCGGGCCGTTGACCTGCGTCTCGTGGCGAAATCCTCGCCTTCGCGAGCCGGATCTGGCAGGCGGCGGCAGGGCCGAGCTGCACGTGTGGCCCGGCGGAATCCACGCCTTCGACCGGGAAGTCCCCGAGGCGGATCAGCAGGGCCGCCGTCGTGGCGCGGCACAACTGGCTGGAGCGCCTCCTCGCCATTGACTGAGGGCCCCGGCGCAGCCGTTGATGGGTATTGCCAGTTTCGCCGTCGATCCAATGCTCGAGCCGCTGCGGCTACGCGGCGTCCCGCTGCCCTTCCAAAGTGCGCAGCGCCCGGGTGGCAGCGTCAAGATGATGGTGTAGTTCGACTACCGGGTCGACTTCGGCCTCAGCGCTACGCGCGAGGCCTTCGGCGATCCACTCCCTTACCAGGGCGCTCCACGACATCCGCCGCTGTTCGGCAACGCTGCTGATCTGCGCGAACATCGCCATTGGCACCCGCAGCGACTTGCCGATCTTCACATCACCGTCAGGATGCCCACCGGGCCGAATCGGTTCATTGCTGACCTGCGGATCGCCGTGCGCAACATCCTCGCCGGCAAGCCGCCGCGCGACAAGGTCGTCCACGTCCTTGCTGTTCATCGTTCCTCCTGCCCGAATACGTTGGCCCACTTGGCCTTACCGAGGAATCCGGCATCGAATGCAATGAAGACCTCGCGAGCACCATCGTCGGGACTTTCCTGCAGCCATACCTCGATCAGCCTTCCGGCCGCGGTATACACCAGGACCGAGAGCATGTCTTCGGCGACAAGCTGCAGCAAACGGGGTCCTGGTCCGCTTAGCGCCTCGTGAACGTCGGCCGGGTCCAATCCTTGCGCGAGGACCCGCTCGAAACCTTCCGGCGTCCACTCGAACGTCGTCACGTGATCGAGTGTATTACACGACGTGGAAAGTGGGCCAACTTCACTCGTCTTGAACTCCGGGGACGGGCCTTCAACAGCAGGCCGATGCGACCCAACCGTTCGCAGGTGGGAACGATCGGTGTCGGCACGACCAGCGAACTGTCGCCCTGCACCTAATCTCGGGGAGTGACCATACGTCAGCTGAGCCGCGAGCACGCGCGCCGGATCGCCGTGCGCGCCCAGTGGCTGCACCGGGACCGGCCATCCAGCCTGCTAGAGCTGGTCCGGCAGCTGACCCTGCTGCAGGTGGACCTGACCCCGGCCGTCGCCCCCAGTGCGGATCTGGTGGCCTGGAGCCGGCTCGGCGCGTCGTACTCTCCTGCCGACCTCGAGTCGGCGCTGGGCAATCAGGCGTTGGTGGAGTTGCAGGGCATGATCAGACCGGCCGAGGACCTGGCGCTGTACCGGGCGGACATGGCCGACTGGGACCTGCGTGGTGAGGTGGGCGGTTGGCGCAAGGCCAACCGGGAGTGGGTCGCGGCCAACAAGGGCTGCCGCCTGGACATCCTCAGCCGGTTGCGCAGCGACGGTCCGCTACCGGCCCGGGAGATTCCGGACACCTGCGATGTGCCGTGGAAGTCCACCGGCTGGACCAACAACCGCAACGTGCTGCGACTGCTGGAGTTCATGGAGGCGCGCGGCGAGGTGGCCGTGGCGGGGCGGCAGGCCAGCCGGGACCGGCTGTGGGACCTGGCCGAACGGGTCTTCCCCGACGACAAAGTCATCCCGGCCGTCGAGGCGCGGCTCATCCGCGCGCAACGGCGGCTGCGGTCGCTGGGCATCGCCCGCGCCCGCGGCCCCGAATGCCCTGTCGAGCCGCAGGACGTGGGCGAGGTGGGCGAGCCGGCGGTGATTGAGGGGGTGAAGGGCACCTGGCGGGTCGACCCGGCCCAGGTGGACCGGCCATTTTCGGGTCGGGCAGCCCTGCTCTCCCCGATCGACCGCCTGGTCTACGACCGCAAGCGGATGGCGGAGATCTTCGAGTTCGACTATCAGCTGGAGATGTACAAGCCGGCCGCCAGGCGGCGCTGGGGCTACTACGCGCTGCCGATCCTCTACGGTGACCGCCTGGTCGGCAAGCTCGACGCCACCTCCGACCGGGCGGCCGGCGTGCTGAGGGTCAACGCCATCCACCGGGACATGCCGTTCACCAGGACGATGACCACCGCCATCCAGCGGGAGATCGAGTCACTCGCGACGTTCCTCAACCTGAAGCTGCAACTACCGCCCAGAGCCTGACCGACAAGCACGTCGCGACGTGGTGTCGCCGCGCGCTTCAGGCAGGCGTCAGCCGGGACATGACAGCTGCCTGCGCGGAGACGGACTCGCGGTGACGGATCGGCATCGCGATCCGGTGCACGGCGCCCTCGGGCGGGGCGCCCTGGCGGTGCCGGTCGATTTCCCCGAACAGTACGTCGACCGCGGCGCGACCGAGCTCGTAGTGCGGGAGCGCGACGGTCGTGAGCTTGGGCCGGATCCACGAGGCGATGGGGTGGTCGTCGAACGAGACGACGGAGACGTCGGTAGGAACCTTCAACCCGGCATCCTCGAGCGCCTGGTACGCGCCGAGGGCGAGCATGTCGTTGAAGCAGATCAGCGCACGGGGCCGCTGGTGCTCCAGTAGCGCGCGGGTGGCGGCGAAGCCTTCCTCCGATCGCCACTCGCGGCAGAGGCGACCGCTCGACACCTTCACGCCGGCCTCGCCCAGCACTTCGCGGATGCCGACGAGCCGTTCGAGGGCGGCGACGCCCCCGGCCGGCACGTTGCGCAGGCCCGGGCCGGCTCCGATCAAATGGATGCCGTCGCGGTGGCCGGCATCGAGGAGCACCCGCGCGGCGGCGCGCCCGGCCTCGACCTCGTCGGGCACCACCCGCGGAAGAGCGGACGGTTGCTTAGGGAGTGCGTTGAGCAGAACGGCCGGGCCCATCGTCAGACCCTTCGGGATCTTGACCGCCCGTGGGTACGCCGAGGCCAGGATGATTCCGTCGACGCGCCGGTCGTGCATGGCTTGCAGCAGGCCACGCTCGAGGTCGACATCGCCCTCGGTCTCACCGATGAACAACATGACGTCGCGCTGGCGTGCTGCCTCGATCACGCCCTTGATCACGTCACCGGCCAGTTGCGCGGACGCGACGCTGTCGGACAACAGCCCGATCGTCTGCGTGGTCCCCTTACGCAGGCCGACAGACACGACGTTGCGTCGGTACTGCAACTCCTCCGCGACATCCAGGACGCGCTGCTCCACGGCGCGGGAGATGCGCAGCTCCCGCGCGCGGCCGGACAGGACGAGCGACGCGGTGGTCTGCGAGACGCCGGCCGCCCGGGCTACGTCGGCCATCGTGACCCATCGAGGGCTCACCGCTAACCTCAACAGCCTCCAGCGCCCGGTCCCCCGGAGCTAGCCCTTGACCGACCCGGCCAGCAGGCCCCGGACGAAGTAGCGCTGCAGTGCGAAGAACACGGCCAGTGGTACCAGCATCGAGATGAACGCTCCGGCGGTCAGCAGTTCCCAGTGGCTGCCGAACGAGCCGGACAGCTGGTTGAGCCGGGCGATCAGCGGCTCCACGGCGGGTGTGCCACCGGCGAAGGTGAGGCCGACCAGGAGGTCGTTCCAGACCCAGAGGAACTGGAAGATGGCGAACGAGGCGATCGCGGGTGCCGCCAGCGGCAGCACGATGCTGCGGAAGATCTTGAAGTGGTTGGCGCCGTCCACCTGCGCCGCCTCCATCAGCTCCTTGGGCAGTTGAGCGATGAAGTTGTGCAGCAGGAACACCGCCAGCGGCATGGCGAACATGG
>CAZYCD010000327.1:0-3807 GCA_964645345.1 uncultured Micromonosporaceae bacterium | reverse complement strand
GATCACGGCGGGGACGCCCGAGAAGGGCGGTGACTCATAGCCCCATCAGGAGTTATGAAACACGCTTTAGTAGGACCTGTTCCCGTTGGGATGGGAACCGTTGGGGCTGGACGTGGCGGTCTCCTCCGGCGGCATCAACCCCTCGCCCTCCAGCAACGCGCGTACCTCCGACTCCCGGAACCGGCGGTGCCCGCCGGGCGTACGGATGCTGCCGATCCGGCCCGCCGCGGCCCACCGGGTGACGGTCTTCGGATCGACCCGGAACAGCGCGGCCACCTCTCCCGGCGTCAACAGACGATCTCCCGTGTCCACGTCCCCCTCCTCCGCGTCAGCCGGGGCCGTGGCCTGCCCGCGCTCAGGGCGCCGGCCACCGCTCTCCAACGGACGTAATGCCCATTAAACACCGGTAGGAGTGGCCCATCCCGGTAACAGGGAAAAGGACGGTCTTGAGCATTTGGCCGGTAAAATCCGGTCAACCGACGAGCGAGGCCAGCCCGGGATAGTGCGTCACGTAGCCCTCGCCGTCGACCGTGAGGTCGGCCGAGAAGTCCCCGCTGGAGTAGCGGATGGTCCCCGGCCCGACCACCGTGTACGTCTGCTTCGCGGGTACCACCACGAGGCTCGGCATCAGCACCCACGCCGCGGTGATCGTCTGCGTCGTACCAGCCTCGACCGACCGCAGCCCGAGCCGCCGGATCGGCAGCGTGTTGGTCAGCGGCGAGTAGCCCAGGTCGACGTCGAGCGCACCCGCCAGCCGGTCCGGGTCCTCGGCGCCGGGCAGGTCGGCCCGCGGCCGGCCCGCCCGCATCAGCGCGGCGTCCAGGTCGCCCTGCTCGCCCGCTGTCACGTGCCACCGGCCGGCCGCGCGCTCCAGCTTGGCGCTGCGCAGCCAGCCGGCGCCCTCGACCGAGACGGCCAGCCGGACGCTGGCCCAGTCCTGGTCCGCCTGAAGTTCGTAGGTTCCGCTGTAGGGCACCGGGTCGGTGCCCACGACGGTGCCCCGGGCGTAGAGCCCGGAGCGGTCATCGAGCAGTGCCTGCTCGATGCCGGTGGAGTCGATGCGTTGCCAGGACAGGGATCGGGGCAGCACGGCCATGCCCCGACATTACCGGCGCGTCATCCGTTCGCGGGCCTGTCCGTGCGATGCCGCGGCCGTCCGCTGCCGTGGCGGCGGTCGTCGCGGGGGCGGCCGCCGTGGTCACGCGGCCGTTCGACGGGGTGGTGACCGGCGGGCCCACCGCGGCGCCGCGGGGGTGCCGGCTCATCCGGGGGTACCGGGACGCCGCTGGGTTCCCGCGCGCCTGTCAGCTCGACGAGTTCGGGGGCGTCCGGGCGGACCTGGGTACGGCTGGCCGTGACGCCGGCCTTCTCCAGCAGTGCATAGGCGCCGGCCCGCTGGCGGGGGAGTACCAGGGTGACCACGCTGCCCGACTCGCCGGCACGCGCGGTGCGCCCCGCCCGGTGCAGGTAGTCCTTGGGGTCCTTCGGCGGGTCGACGTGCACCACCAGGGATACCCCGTCGACGTGGATGCCGCGTGCGGCCACGTCGGTCGCGACCAGCACGCTGGTGCGACCCTCGCGGAACTCGGCGAGCGTGCGGGTGCGTACCGCCTGGGTCTTGCCGCCGTGCAGCGCCCCCGCCCGTACCCCGACCTGGGCCAACTGCCCGGCCAGCCGGTCGACGGCGAGCTGGGTGCGCACGAACATGATGGTCCGGCCCCGGCGCGAGGCGATCCGGGAGACCACGCCGAGCTTGTCGGTCGGCGGGATGAGCAGCAGGTGATGCTCCATTGTGGACACTGCCGCCCTCGGCGGGTCGACCTCGTGCAGCACGGGCTCGTGCAGGAACGCCCGTACCAGCGTGTCGACATCCCCGTCCAAAGTCGCCGAGAACAGCAGCCGCTGGGTACCGGCCGGGGTCTGCTCGAGCAGCGCGGTGACGTCGGGCAGGAAGCCCATGTCGGCCATCTGGTCGGCCTCGTCGAGGACGGTGACCTCGATGTCGGCGAGCGAGCACTCGCCGCGCTCGATCAGGTCGCCGAGTCGCCCGGGGGTGGCGACGAGCACGTCGACCCCGCGGCGCAGGTCGCGGATCTGCTTGTCGTAGGACACCCCGCCGACGGCGGTGCGGGTGAACAGGCCGGTCGCCCGCCCCAGCGGCGTGAGAGCGTCGTTGACCTGCATCGCCAGCTCGCGCGTCGGTACCAGGACCAGCGCCCGGGGGCGGCCCGGGGCGGACCGGCCGCCGGAGAGGCGGGCCAGGATCGGCAGCCCGAAGGCGAGGGTCTTGCCAGAGCCGGTCTGGCCCCGGCCCAGGACGTCCCGACCGGCGAGCGCGTCCGGGATGGTCGCGGCCTGGATCGGGAACGGCGCGGTGATGCCCTCCGCGGCCAGGGCGCGGACCAGCGGTCTGGGCACGCCGAGGCGGCCGAAGTCAGGTGCGGTGGTCTTGGTGCCCGAAGCGACCTGCGGCGCGGTGAGGTCGGCGACCTCGTCGGCGGGCTGGTCGAAGACGGACGGGAACATGCTCGGGTCGGCGAAGCGGGCAGCGGCGGACGTCATCGAGATGGGGAGAGCCTTCCGGAATTCTGGGCGCCCATCCGCGGCGGCCGGCCTGGCCGGTCGTCAACTGTCCGGAGAAACGCCCGAACGCGCCCCTTGTGGGCGCGCCATCAAGCCAGTGTACGAGCAGGACAGGACAGACACCCTCGCGGGTGTCCGGCGTCACCGCGTCAGCATGCCGGAGACCACCGCGATACCGGCCGCGATCGCCGCCAGTACCAGCAGACTTACCAGCACCACGACGGTCACCATGAACTTGGCCCGGCCGGAGTTGGGCATCGGTACCACCGGGTGCCCCTGGGCCAGGATGTGCCCGGTCAACGAGCCGGAGTTCTCGGCGTTCAGCGGTACCTGCGCCGTCGCCGGCTGTCCGCCGTAGACCGTCCCTTGTGGACGGCCGGACCGCGCCCACTCCCCGTACCGGTCGGAGGCCGGCTGGGCCCGCTCCGGTGCGGCCGGCCCGCGCCAGGCGAGCCGCTCGAGGTACTCCGGCTGGCCCGGCGGCCCGGCCGGTGCGCTGAGCTGCTCGGTGCCTTCCGGCGCGGGGGCCGGGGAGGCCAGGACCGGCGGGCTCACCGGCGGCGGCGCGCTGAGCAGCGGCTGGATCAGCGACGGCGGGCTCAGCGGCTGGAGCGCGAGGCCTGGCGGCGCCAGCGGAGGTGGGCTCAGCGGAGGTGGGCTCAGCGGCGCCGCGGGCGCGCGGTTGTGCTGCGGCCCGGGCGTCGTGGACGGCGGCCAGGTGGGCAGCGCGCCGGCCGGTACCTCGATGGACTCCGCCGCGCCGGTGGCGGGCGGGGGCGGGAACGGCGGTACCGGAGCCGGCCCCGGGGGTATCGGCGAGGGCGGCTGCGGCAACGGCGGCGCGGGCGGGACCGGTGGCCCCGGGGGCACCGGACCAGGCGTGGGCTCGGGTACCGGCGGCTGCGGCGGTACGGGTCCCGGCGGTGGCTGCGGTACCGGCACGGGATCCGGGAACGGTGTCGGCAGCGGCGACGGTGGCGGCGTACCTGGGGGGTCGGACGGTTCGGGCGCCGGCGCGGGCGGCGGGGACACCGGTTCGGGCGACGGCGGCTCGGACGGGCGTACCGGCTCGGGACCGGTCAGGCCGCCCGACCGGTACACCCGAGGTGCCGCCGGGCGGCGTACCGCCGCGGCTTCGGCGGCGGAGGTGGCTTCGCCGGGTGCTCCGGGCAGGCCGACCGTGGCCCGGGCGGTGGCCGGCCGCGCGGCCGCCGGCGGGACGGC
>CAZYCD010000326.1:0-3863 GCA_964645345.1 uncultured Micromonosporaceae bacterium | reverse complement strand
CACATCCTGGTCGCCTTCGACGTGTCCCGGCAGTCGTTCCGCTCCGAGACCTACCCGGAGTACAAGGCCAACCGGTCGGAGTCGCCGAAGGACTTCGCCGGCCAGGTGAGCCTGATCCACGAGGTGCTCGACGCGCTGCGCATCCCCAGCCTGGAGAAGGTGGGCTACGAGGCGGACGACATCATCGCCACGCTCGCCTGCCAGGCCCGCGACCGGGGCATGCAGGTGGGCATCGTGACCGGCGACCGGGACGCCTTCCAGCTCGTCGGCGACGGGGTCACCGTGCTCTACCTCAAGCGCGGCGTGTCCGAGATGGACCGGATGGACCGGGACGCGGTGACCGCGCGCTACGGAGTCGGTCCCGACCGGTACCGCGACCTGGCTGCGATGGTGGGGGAGTCCAGCGACAACCTCCCGGGGGTACCGGGAGTCGGGCCGAAGACGGCCGCCAAGTGGATCACCCAGTACGGCGGGCTCGACGGCGTGGTGGAGCACGTCGACGAGATCAAGGGGAAGGCCGGCGACAGCCTGCGCGAGCACCTGGCCGGCGTGCTGCGCAACTACCAGCTCAACTGCCTGGTCACCGACTTGGACCTGCCCATCGCCCCGGACGAGGTGACCTGGCCCGGCTGGGACCGGGAGGCCGTGCACCGGGTCTTCGACGCCCTGGAGTTCCGGATCCTGCGCGACCGGCTCTACCAGTACCTCGAGGCGGTCGAGCCCGAGGCCGAGGCCGGCTTCGACCTGTCCGGCACGGTCCTGGGTACCGGGGCGGTGGCCGGCTGGCTGGACACCCACGCGCCGGCCGGGCGACCGGTGGGGGTCGCGGTGGCGGGCCGGTTCGGCCGGGGTACCGGCGTGATGACCGGCCTCGCGGTGGCCACCGGCGACGGTCCGGCCGCCTGGTTCGATCCGTCCACGTTGGACGCCGCCGACGACGCGGCCGTCGGCGCCTGGCTGGCCGACACCGCGCGACCCAAGGTGCTGCACGACGCGAAGCCGGCCGTGCTCGCCTTCGCCGAGCGGGGGTGGACGCTGGCCGGCGTGGCCACCGACACCGCCCTGGCGGCCTACCTGGCCCGCCCGGACCAGCGCTCCTACGACCTGACCGACCTGGCCCTGCGGTACCTGCAACGGGAGCTGCGGGTTGAGGCGCCCGACGACGGCCAGCTCACCCTCGACGGCCTCGGCGACGACGGCGAGGCCGAGCGCAACCTGATGCTGCGCGCACGGGCCACCCTCGACCTGGCTGAGGCGATCGGCGAGGAACTGGACCGCGACCGGCCATCGGCACCCGCCGGCGAGACCGGCGAGCGCAGCAGCGGCAAGCGCCTGCTGCACGACGTGGAGCAGCCACTGAGCTACGTGCTGGCCGGCATGGAGCGGGTCGGCATCGCCGCCGACACGCACTACCTGTCCGAGCTTGAGGCCCACTTCGCGGCGGAGGTCAAGGCGGCCGCGCAGGCCGCGCACGCGGTCGTCGGCCGGGAGTTCAACCTCGGCTCGCCCAAGCAGCTCCAGGAGATCCTGTTCACCGAGTTGGGACTGCCCAAGACCAAGCGCATCAAGAGCGGCTACACGACGGACGCCGACGCGCTGACCTGGCTGTACGCGCAGACCCAGCACCCGCTGCTGGAACACCTGCTGCGCCACCGCGACGTCGCCCGACTCAAGTCCACTGTGGACAGTCTGCTCAAGTCGGTCAGCGACGATGGCCGGCTGCACACCACCTTCAACCAGACCGTCGCCGCCACCGGCCGGCTGTCCAGCACCGACCCCAACCTGCAGAACATCCCGATCAGGACCGAGGAGGGGCGGCGCATCCGGCGCGCGTTCATCGTCGGCCCCGCCTTCGACGCGCTGATGACCGCGGACTACAGCCAGATCGAGATGCGCATAATGGCGCACCTTTCGCACGACGAGGCGCTCATCGAGGCGTTCCGCTCCGGTTTCGACTTCCACGCGTCGACCGCCTCCTCGGTGTTCAGCATCGAGCCCACCGACGTCAGCCACGAGCAGCGTCGCCGGATCAAGGCGATGAACTACGGCCTGGCCTACGGGCTGTCCTCCTACGGGCTGGCTCAGCAGCTGGGCATCACGCCGGCCGAGGCCTCGGTACTGATGGACGGCTACTTCGAGCGCTTCGGCGGGGTGCGCGACTACCTGCGGCACGTGGTCGACCAGGCGCGGCGCGACGGGTACACGGAGACGGTCCTCGGCCGCCGGCGGTACCTGCCGGACCTCAACAGCGACAACCGCCAGCGCCGCGAGATGGCCGAGCGGATGGCACTCAACGCCCCCATCCAGGGCTCGGCGGCCGACATCATCAAGGTGGCGATGCTGCGGACCGACGCCGCGCTGTCCGGGTCCGGGCTGCGCTCGCGCATGCTCCTGCAGGTGCACGACGAGCTGGTCTTCGAGGTCGCGCCGGGCGAGCGGGAGGCGCTGGAGGCGCTGGTACGCGAGCAGATGGGCGCGGCCTACCCGCTGGACGTGCCGCTGGAGGTGTCCGTGGGCGGCGGGCGCGACTGGGACGCCGCCGACCATTGAGCGCCCCGTCCTACCCAGAACCCGGCTCCAGCGTCACCCGTAGGACGGCGGCGGGCGGCGAGACGACCGCGGCCAACCGCCGATGGTGGGACGGTGCCGCCGACGCCTACCAGGCCGAGCACGGCGCGTTCCTCGGCGACGCGCGCTTCGTCTGGGGTCCGGAGGGCCTGGACGAGGCCGACGCACGGCTGCTCGGCGACGTGAGCGGGCGCCGGCTGCTGGAGATCGGCTGCGGCGCCGGGCAGTGCGGACGGTGGCTGGTCGCGCAGGGCGCCTCGGTCGTCGGCATCGACCTGTCGCACGGGCAACTGCGTCACTCGGGCGAGATCGACCGGCGCACCGGCCGGCGGCTGCCCGTCGCGCAGGCCGACGCCGGGCGGCTGCCGTTCCCTGACGCGGCGTTCGACGGCGCCTGCTCCTCCTACGGCGCGATGCCCTTCGTCGCCGACGCGCGGGCCGTGCTCGCCGAGGTGGCCCGGGTACTGCGACCCGGCGCCCGGTTCGTGTTCTCCGTCGCCCACCCGGTCCGCTGGTGCTTCCTCGACGACCCGGGCGACGAGGGCCTCTACGCCTGCCATCCGTACTTCGACCGGCGGGCCTATGTGGAGGCCGACGACCGCGGGGCGGTCTGCTACGTGGAGCACCACCGCACCGTGGGCGACTGGGTGCGTGCCATCGGCGGGGCCGGGCTGCGACTCGTGGATCTCGTGGAGCCGGAGTGGCCGGACGGCAACGACCAGATCTGGGGCGGCTGGAGTCCGCGCCGGGGGAGGATCATCCCGGGTACCGCGATCTTCGTGGCCGCACGGCCGTGAGCCGCGTGGTTCGTCCGCTGATGTCCCGTGTCGCGTCTGGTGGGTAACGCTGTCCCGGTATCCAGGGAACCGGAGCGTCCGGGAGGGCTTGCACGCTGTGCGTATGCGCACGGTAAGCTAGTCAATGCACCCGTGGGCGCGTATCTCGGTAGGGAGCAGGTCCGCGGCCGCCGGCTCAATCCCAATGATCATTTTGAGGTCATCGGGCTGCGCCTGCGGCAGCCCGCGGCGCACCAGGAACGCCCGATATCATCCGACCGGAGCAACTGCCCACATGACGAGCAGCATCGAGGCCACCTCGAGCGCCAGCAACAACAAGGTCGCTGTCGACGATTTCGCCAACGAGGAAGCCTTCCTCGCCGCGATCGACGAGACCATCAAGTACTTCAACGACGGTGACATCGTGGAGGGCACCGTCGTCAAGGTCGACCGGGACGAGGTCCTGCTCGACATCGGCTACAAGACCGAGGGCGTCATCCCCTCGCGTGAGCTGTCGAT
>CAZYCD010000325.1:0-3882 GCA_964645345.1 uncultured Micromonosporaceae bacterium | reverse complement strand
CTCGAACGCGCGCGATCAATCGTTCCTGGGCTAGCACCACGCCAACCTAACCGTGGCGACGACATGATCCAACCGAGAAACGGCGACCGCCTGTACTTGCAAGATGTTCAGGCTCGTGTCCGCCCACCCGGAAATCCTCCTCGTGTCCGCTGACAGGCGGAGCTGGGTAGTCCGTCGCCCGCCTTCGACGGTGCGGGCGCGGTGACGACCAACCAACCTCGGAAGAGCGGATCTCGCATCCTTCCCGTCACGGCGGACCTCTCGGAGGGAGCCCCGCGGTCGTGGGGTGTCCTCAGACCACGGCGGACAGGTCCCCGTCACGCCAGGATCTTGGCTGGACCCTCAGCTTAGAGAGCGTCTACGCCCGAGGCGCGGCCATTTCGGCTGGCCTGACCGGCGGCCGTGTCAGCCTCGCCGGACGCCAGCTACCGCTTTTTCAAGACCGGGAACCGCGAGGCTGTGACCTCGGCAAATGCACGCATGGGTCAGTTTCGTTGCCGCGGATTTGCCGCGTGCCGGATTTGAGAGTCTGGACGCGGCCGTTGACGCGGTCTGGGTGGGATGGTGGTAGCCCGAGGAGGCGAGCGTCGATGACCTCGAACAACGCTGAGCGGCTGCCCGAGTGGCCGTCCTCGAAGCACGTACCGGCCGAGGAGCTGGCCCGACGTAAGGGCCTGCGGCCCATCGAGTCGGTCGACGAGCTGGCACGGCCCGGGACGTTCGAGTCCGACGAGGAGCTCGACGAGTTCCTGGCCGACCTTTACGCCTCCCGCCCGGCGAGCACGGCGTGAGTCTGGTTGTCCTGGACACCAGGCCTCGGGACCCGGCACCGTATCCACCCGGTTCCCCCCGGCACCGCCCCGCCGGTACCGTATCAGCGGTCGCCGCCTTCCGATGACGGCCGCGAGGAGGGACGGACCATGTGGCGCACGTGGGGCGACCGCTTGGGGGTGGCTGCCGGCTTCACCGTGCTACTGACCCTCTCGTGGTACGCCCTGGGTGGCCAATCCAACGGCGTGCAATCACTGTGGCTCGACTGGGCCAGCACCAGCGTCGCCAACCTGGCCGGTCATCCGGTCGGTGCGTTGATCTTGTCCGCGTTCGTTGGCGAGAGCGGTCTGGATCAGTGGCTGGTCCTCGCGGCTGTGGGCCTCGCGACCACCGGCTGGGTATTCGGCGCATGGCGAACCGGGCTGCTGGTGTTCACGGCGCACGTCGTCGGGACCTACCTCAGCGAAGGCGTCCTGGCAGTGCGGATCGCCGCCCACCTAGCGCCGCGCTCCGACCTCCACATCCGGGATGTCGGACCGTCCTATGTGGTCATCGCCGGGTTGGCCGCCGCGGTTGCGTACGGCCGCTGGGCCGGCCGGATACCTGCCGCGCTCGGTCTGACACTGATGGCACCGACCTCGTTCACCGGCCTGCCCCGCCTGGAGGTGGCCGCGATCGGGCACCTCTGCTCCGTACTGGTCGCGCTGTGCCTCGGCTGGTTCCTGCTACCCAGGCCCCGCCCACCGAAGGTCAGCCGCCAAAACGCCGACCCGATCCGCGACGCTGACCGCGTCACTGCGCCCCGGTGACGCGTCCGGCGCGGATGCCTCTCGGATGCCGGCGTCGGGCAGCAGGTCGCCTCCCGGGGCGTGAGCTCGCCAACGCGAGGGTGACCGAGGTCCGCCGCGTCCTCACCGCGTCTGGTGAGCGACGACCTCGCCGGCTGTGATCTGGGGCGGGTTCGGAAGGAGGGACGCCAGATTCTCCTTCACCCAGTCCGCAGCCTTCCTGTTCGACTCCTCCGCGCCGTCCCGGCTCTCAAAAACCGTCGTCGACACCATCAGGCCGTCTCCGGCGTCGACCCAGTAATAGGCAAGGAAGCCCGGAGCCGTGCTGATCATAGGGACGAACCCTTCGTCCACGCGCCGCCCCGCCTCACGGGGATCGGTCACGCCGTCGTAACGCCGTACGGTTGCGTACATTCATCCCTCCGTCCCACATACAAACTCCGGCATGTGGTTATCGCGAATCTCGTTCTATGAACTGTTTGAAGACGCAGGGGTGCCGATCGGCGATCGAAGGTGACGGCCGACCCCGCGTTGCGCCTGGCGTAGATCCCGTCCGCCGCTTCGACGGCGAGAGCGTGCGCGATCGGGCCGCCGCCAAGCCGCGGAGGTGCACCGGCGCCCACCGACAACCACCGAGATTACCGGTTGAAAGCCGTGGCCAGCGGCACGATCCAACTTCCTTCGCGTGGTTGCGCCCGACCGAGGGACAGTTCATGGCCAACGTGAAGCACGAGGTCGACGCGTCGAGTTGACCGAGCGGCGAGCCGAGCGCCTGTATGCCGCTGTGGCTACTCGACCACGAGCTACCGCCGCTGGAGAAGCCGCTCCGCGAGCGTCTCGCGCAGGTCATCGGGCAGCCCGTCGATCGCGACGAGCTCGGGCAGCAGCTCCGGCTCGGTCAGGTACGCCCGAAACGCCTGCGCGATCGTCACCCCGTGCGCGGCAACTGGACGAGGACGGCCAGCGCGACCCCGAGCAGGCCGGCGGCCCCGGCCGCGGTCGCCGCCAGCACAGGGCGGCGGGCAGGTCCACGACGGTTGGACCATCTCGGTGGCAGGGGTGGGAACCCGGACCGGACCGACGGGCCCGGGCGTCTGTAACCGAACAACGCTAACTCCTTTTGCATCGCGCGCCCGAACGGAGGCGCGCCGGGAACTGTCCGCGGTCGGTTGGAGCCGGTGACCCGGGCGGACCCGGGTTGTCCCCCGTACAGGCTGGAGCTGCGGTTCCCATGGGAAGCCGGCCGGCGGGCGGGGGGCGCGCCGGGGGGCGGGACCAGTCGCCGGTCATCGCAGCCAGGCGCAGGTGTCGGGACTGAGCACTCCGTTGTGACTGGTGTCGCTGGCGAGGAGCAGCTCGCGGTGGGCCGGGAGGGCGAACGGGACCGTCGAGAGGTTCACCACGCAGGTGATGTCGCCACGCCTGAACGCGAGCACCCCGTCCTCGGCGTCCAGCCACCCGATCTCCTCCGGCAGCGCGGTGAGCACGGCGCGGCGTATCGCCAGGGCGGTGCGGTAGAGCGCGAGCATGGACTCCGCGTCGGCGCCCTGTCCGTCCACTGTGTACTCGTGCCAGTGCGCGGGCTGGGGCAGCCAGGCCTCGGTGCCTGACGCGGCGAACCCGAACGGCGGCCGGTCTCCGGACCAGGGCAGCGGTACCCGGCAACCGTCCCGGCCGCGGTCGGTGTGCCCGGAGCGCACCCAGGTCGGGTCGTGGATCAGGTCGACCGGGATGTCCTCCACCTCGGCCAGGCCCAGCTCGTCGCCCTGGTACACGTAGACCCCGCCGGGCAGCGCGAAGGTGAGCAGCGCGGCCGCGCGCGCCCGTCGCCGGCCGAGCACTAGGTCGGTGGGCGCGCCGTGCCGCCTGTTGCCGAGGTCGAAACTGGTGTCCTGCCGGCCGTATCGGGTGACGTGCCGGATGGTGTCGTGATTGGACAGCACCCAGGTCGGCGGGGCGTCCACGGCGCGGTGGGTGTCGAGCGAGTCGTCGATCGTCTTGCGCAGCGCCCGCGGCTCCCAGGGGCAGCACAGGAAGTCGAAGTTGAACGCGGAGTGCAGCTCGTCGGCGCGCAGGTACCGGATGAACTGGGCGCGGCTGGGCAGCCAGACCTCGCCGACGAGTACCCGGTCGCCCGGATACTCCTGCGTGAGCCGGCGCCAGGAGCGGTAGATCTCGTGCACGCCGTCGCAGTCCTGGTACGGCAGGTTGGTCGGGTCGGGGTCCGCTCCCACGTCGGGCAGACCGGCTGCCTTGATGAGGCCGTGTGCGACGTCGATGCGGAAGCCGTCCACCCCGCGGTCGAGCCAGAACCGCAGGATGT
>CAZYCD010000324.1:0-3916 GCA_964645345.1 uncultured Micromonosporaceae bacterium | reverse complement strand
GCGTGATCGCGTAGACGAAGCCCTCCAGCGGCCGGTGGTCGAACCGGTTCCACACACCCGGCGCGGACATCGGCTGCTCGGCCAGCAGCTTGCGGGCGAAGAACACGTTGTACCGCAGGAAGTCGATGAACTCGCAGGCCGCGTCGATCTCCGCCTGGATCACGGACTTCGACTGGCCGAGCATGGTCGCGCCGTTGAGGGTGTCCCGCCACGGACCGGCGAGCAGGTCGGCCGCGCGCAGGAAGATCGCCGCCCGGTCCTCGAAGGACAGCCGCCGCCACATCGGCGCGGCGTGCTTGGCGGACGCCACCGCGGCCCGGGCGTCGGCGACGGTGGCGTTGTGCGTCACGCCGAGCACGTGCCGGCGCCGGTGCGGCTGCACAACCTCGATCGGGTCGCCGCCGGCCATCCGCTGCGCGCCGTCGATGGTCATGGTCAGGTCGAGACGCTCCGCGGCCAGCTCACGCAGCCGGGTCTGCAGGCTTTCCCGCTCGGGGGTACCTGGCGCATAGGATCTGGTCGGCTCGTTGCGGGGCTCGGGTACGGCGAAGACGGCGTCCATCCGTGGCTCCTTGTGGGATCTCGGCGGCGTGGTTCAGGGGTCCCTGGTATGGGCCACCACCATAGTGGCACGGACCGCCCGCGTACCCTGGGCGCCGTCGACGCACGCCACAGAGGGGAGCCCCGGCATGTCCGACGCACAACCGCGGACCGGGCGGCGTGGCGCCCTTGTCCTGTTCGGCCTGGGGCTGCTGTGGCTGGCGGGGTACCTGTGGTCCGCGCACGCGAGCGTCATCGGCACCGGGGACGACCCGGTGATCGTGGTCACCGAGGCCGCGCTGGCGCTGCCCGGGCTGGTCGCGGCCACCATGCTCGCCGGGGCGGCCACGAGCAACGCCGCGCTCGGACGGCGGAAGACGGGCGCCTGGGCCGGGCTGGCCCTGGCCGCCGGCAGCGGGCTAATTGTCGGAGGGGTGGCCGGCGGCCTTGTCCTGTTCGGGTACGGGCACCGGTCCTCGGTCGTGGTACTCGCCTGGGCGGTGCTGGCCGCCGGGGTCATCGGCGGGCTGCTGGGCAGCCTGCGGCCGGTCGAGGTAGTGACGGCGGGAATCGCCGCAACCTTCGGCCCGTTCCTCCTGGACTTCCTGCCCAACCTCTGGCAAGGGCAGCTGCTGCGGCTGTTCGGGGCGGGGTCGACCGTGGCGTCGCAGTTCACCGCGGTACGGAAGCTGAGCTTCGCCGAGGCGGTCGTCGCCGGGCTCGTCGCGGGGCTCGTGGCGTTCTGGTACCTGAGGCGCACGAGCGGTACCCGGCCGGGTCTGCTCGGGTACCTGGCGGCCGGCGCCACGCCGGGGGTACTGCTCCTGGTCGGCGAGGTGGTGACCAGGATCGGCGGTGCCCGGCTGTTCGACGCGGCCGGGAAGCTGAGCGAATTCGACCAGGTCGTCATCGCGTACACCAACGGCTCCCGGCTCAACCACGGGCTGGTCGTGCTGTTCGTCGGCGGCTTCGCGGCCCTGATCGGCTTCGGCGCGACCCTCAAGCCCAGGGCTCGGACCCGCGTCGCACCGGCCGACGTCGACGACCTGGAGACCGCCGACGCCTGAGCCGGCTCAGATCAGGTGATCGAGCTCGGAGACGTCGTACCAGGCCAGCTCGTGGTCCTCGGCGCCGTCGACGGTGAACTGGGCGTCCGGGTCGCCGGCCGCCGCCTCCTCCACGACCTCCGCGGCGGCCGCCACGTCATCCTCCGCGTCCGCGTCGTCCACGTGGATCGCGGCCACCGCGGCCAGCGGTATCGGCGCGGTCAGCCGGACCAGGCTGGAGCCCAGCTCGCGGTCGGCGTCGGCCATGGCGACCCGGGTCAGGTCCGCCGAGACCACGACGCGTCGGCGGGGCGCGCCGGGATCGTTGCGCAGCAGCCGCAGCGCCGCCTGGGCGGCCCGGGTGAAGGCGACATACTCCAGTTCCTCCTCGTCGCCCTCGGCGTACCACTCGCGAAGCGTCGGGGTAACCGCATGAGCCTCGCCCGGCTTGCCGTTCCCCGAGATCACCAGCTCCCCGTGCTTGCGGAACTCTGCCAGCAGCGGAAGGGTCGCCGGCAGGTAGACCCGGGTGAGGTTGTCCGTCACGGTGCCACTCCCGCGCTCGGAGAGATGTCCGGTTCCCGTAGTACACCCGTGGGGCCCCCAAGGGAAGGGCAATCGGCCCAATCCACCATCCGGAAGCAACCGATGGCAAACTGAGGGAATGGCCGGAAGGTTCATGCACATGTCCGAGGTGGCGGACGAGCTGTCGGTCACTCTCTCGCAGGTGTACCACATGGTACGCAGCGGCGAGCTGCCCGCGATCAAGGTCGGCGGGCGCGGGCAGTGGCGCATCGAGCGGGACCGGCTCGAGCAGTACATCGAGCACAAGTACGCGGAGACGGCGGACTGGGTGAAGCAGAACCCGTTGACCGGCCGTGCCGACGAACTCGACGCCTCGGACTGACCCTGCCCCGACACAGCCCCGGCCGGTGCCCGTACCAGGGGCGGCGTCTTGCTGTCGTCACCAGGTGACCGAGGGTAGCGGAGACAGCTGCAAACAGACTTAGGCAGACGAAGGCAGGCGCAAGGATCGCTTCACCGACCTGGAGAGGCCGTCGTGAGCACGTCCCTGCCGCCCGACCACGATCGGCGCCCGGACAGCGCATCGTCGTCGCCGGCATCCCCGGTGATCGGGGTCCGTCCCGCGCACGAACGTCAGGTCATCCGATGGCCAAGACGGCGAGCGGCCGGCGGACCGGGTGGTCCGCCGGCCGCCGAGGTCGGACGACCAGGCGCCTGCTGTGGAACGTCGGCCTTGCCGCAACTGCGACAAGCTACGCGGCCGGTGCCCCGTGGCAGCGCTTGTACTTCTTGCCCGAGCCGCACGGGCACGGCGCGTTGCGCGACGGGCTGCTGCCCACCGCCTGGCCCGGCTGGACCTGCCGGCCACCGCTGGCGATGCTCGAGGACGGGCCGGCCCGGCGCGGGGACTGGTCCTGACCACCCGAGCCGAGACCCAGCGCCGGAGCCGGGTCGACAGCGACCGAGCCGCCGCCCCTGGCCTCCCCGTCCACGGATGGAGAGGAGTACTCGAGCGCCCGCGGTGTGCTCCGGCTGCCGCCAAGACCCTTGGCCTTGATCCCGACGGACGGCTCCGCGCCCGGCAGGGGTACCGACGCCGCGGTGGTGTCGGTGGGCGCCTCGGTGGGCGCCGCGGCCGGCTGCTCGACCTGGACGTCGAGGTTGAACAGGAAGCCGACGGCCTCCTCCTTGATGCCCTCGAGCATCTGGTTGAACATGTCGAAGCCCTCGCGCTGGTACTCAACGAGCGGGTCCCGCTGGGCGTAGGCGCGCAGGCCGACGCCCTCCTGCAGGTAGTCCATCTCGTAGAGGTGCTCGCGCCACTTTCGGTCGATCACCGCGAGCAGCACCTGGCGCTCCAGCTCGCGCATGGCCTCCGAGCCGAGCTCCTGCTCGCGGGCGACGTAGGCGTCCTGCGCGTCCTCGATCAGCCGGGCCTTGAGGAACTCCGCGTCGAGCTGGTCGCGCGCCCCGCCGGCCTCCTCCTCGAGGTCCTCGACGGTCAGCCCGACGCGGTAGAGCTGCTTGAGGCTGGACCAGAGCTGGTCGAGGTCCCAGTCCTCGGCGTAACCCTCGGCCGTGGCGCCGTCGACGTAGGCCGCCACCACATCGTTGATCATGTGCGTGATCTGCTCGTGCAGGTCCTCGCCGTCCAGTACCCGCTTGCGCTCGGCGTAGATCACCTGGCGCTGCTTGTTGAGTACCTCGTCGTACTTCAGGACGTTCTTGCGGATCTCCGCGTTCTGCGCCTCGATCTGGGTCTGCGCGCTCTTGATCTGGCGGCTGACCATCTTCGACTCGATCGG
>CAZYCD010000323.1:0-3934 GCA_964645345.1 uncultured Micromonosporaceae bacterium | reverse complement strand
CCAGCCGTACGAAAGCAAGCTGGTGCAGTGCTACGTCATCCGCTCCGACCTGACCGGCTTCCGGTACCTGGACGCCGCGATGAACCAGGACGGACTCTGGAGCGCTCCGCTGGCCCAACTGCCGGCCGGCGCGTACCGCGCATTCGTCACGTTCGCCGCGCCGGACGCGGGCCACGGCACGCCGCTGCTCTACGACCTGTCCCGGCCGTTCACGGTCACCGGCCCCGCCGGCGGATCGACGGAGCCGGCCGCTTCCGCCGCTCCGCCCACAGTGGAGCCTCATGCGCCGTCCATGGACGGACTCACCGTGACGCTGGCCGGTACGCCGGCGCGGGGGCGCACGGCCCCGTTGACCGTCACTGTGGTCAAGGACGGCCACCCGGTCGAGTCGTTCAACCGGTACCTGGACGGGTACGCGCACCTGACCGCGTTCCATGAGGGCGACCTGGCCCGGGCGCGCATCGAGTCGGCCGGCGCGATCGGCCAGGGCGGTACGCTGACCGCCTCAGCGACCTTCCCTGAAAGCGGTACCTGGCGGGTGTTCGCGCAGTTCGACCAGGGCGGCGCCGTGCACACGGCCGCCTTCACGGTGACCGTCCCCTAGGCGGTCGTGCTGCCCCCGTGCGGTACCCAGGGAAATGCGGGCGCCAGCGGCTCGAACCGGAACCTGCTGACCCGCGAATGCGGTCACCGGGTGTGTGGGCAGGCGGTGCCGTCGAGTGCGGCGTCGGGCTGGTTGGTGGCAGGCCCCAGCCGTGCGTGGGGTACAGCCCGCGGTAGGAGTACGCCGAGGCGCCGTCAGCGTGCCTCAGTTACTCGCCGTTGTCGTACGAGTCGTAGCCGGCGAGGTAGCGGATGTGCCTGCGGCGTGCGGCGTGCGGCGGCAGCGGAGGACGCGACCGGCGGTGCGCGGAGCGGCCGACTGCGGTCAGCACGGCCCACCCGCCCGGTGTCAGCGTACCCACCGACCCTCTCCTACACCCTGTCGTATCGATCGAGACATTGACATCTATTGACGAGACAGTTTCATCTCCCTATGGTCTGCGCATCGAGTGCCGTACACCCCCGGCGCTCAAACTGTGACGCTACGTACCCACGTGCGTCGGCATTCCCCGTCAGCGCAACCCGCAGAAGGGACCGTCCATGGCACGATCCGTGTTCGCTCGTTGGGCCCCGAGAGCCGGCCTGGCCTGCCTGTCATCCCTCGTTCTGGCTGCCGGACTCTTTGCACCATCCGCGCCGGCCCAGGCCGCCGTCAGCAACCCGTTCTCGCCTGCCTACGGGCATCCGTACCGGCACGGCGTGGTACCCACCCGCGCCGTCAACGACCAGATGCGCAGCTACCAGGCGGTGCACCCGAACGTTGTACCCAACGCCGCCGGCGACCTCAGCTACGGCGGCGCCGTCGACGGCATCGGTGTCACCACCGGCGCCCCCAGGGTCTACCTCGTCTTCTGGGGTTCCCAGTGGGGCTCGTCGGGCACCGACGGCAACGGCAACACCACCCTGTCCGGTGACCCGTCCGGCATGGCACCCCGGGTCCAGCAGTTGATGAAGGGCCTGGGCGCGGGCAACGAGCTGTGGTCCGGCGTGATGACGCAGTACTGCCAGGGCGTGTCGGCCGGCACACAGACCTGCCCGGCCAGCGCCGCCCACGTCGGGTACCCGACCGGCGGCGCCTACGCCGGTATCTGGGTGGACACCTCGGCCGCGGCGCCCAGCTCCGCCAACGGCCACCAGATCGGTACCGAGGCAGTCAAGGCCGCCTCGCACTTCGGCAACACCACGGCCGCGGCCAACCGCAACTCGCAGTACGTCATCGTTTCGCCGACCGGTACCACCCCGGACGGCTTCAACGCCGGCGGCGGCTTCTGCGCCTGGCACGACTGGAACGGCGACACGACACTGACCGGCGGAGCGGTCAGCTCCTCGGTGGGCGACATCGCGTTCACGAACCTGCCCTACATCACCGACGCCGGTAGCAGTTGCGGCCAGGGCTTCGTCAACTCCCCGGGCACCCTGGACGGGGTGACCATTGTGGAGGGTCACGAGTACGCCGAGACGATCACCGACCAGAACCCGGCCGGCGGCTGGACCGACTCGTCCGGGCAGGAGAACGGCGACAAGTGCGCGTGGGTGAGCAGCGGCGCCGGCGCCTCGGCGAACGTCGCGTTCTCCACCGGTACCTTCGCCATGCAGACCACCTGGTCCAACGACGTCAGCGGCTGCCAGATGTCACACGCCATCGTCGGCGGCGGCACCGGCGGCGTCACCGTCAACAACCCGGGCAACCAGACCAGCACGGTCGGCACCGCGGTCAGCCTGACCATGACCGCGTCCGGCGGTACCGGCACGTTCTCCTGGTCGGCCACCGGTCTGCCCGGCGGGCTGTCCATCAACGCCTCCTCGGGCGTGATCAGCGGCACGCCGACCACCGCCGGCACCTCGACGGTGACGGTGACGGCAACCAGCGGCACCCAGTCGGGCAGCGCGACATTCTCCTGGACGGTCAACCCGTCCGGCGGCGGTGGCTGCAGCAGCCCCGGGCAGAAGCTGGGTAACCCCGGCTTCGAGTCCGGCAACACGGTGTGGTCGTCGAGCGCGGGTGTCATCGGCCAGAACGGCCCGAGCGAGCCGGCGCACGGCGGCACCTGGGACGCGTGGATGGACGGGTACGGCACGACGCACACGGACACGCTGAGCCAGTCGGTGAGCATCCCCAGTGGCTGCACGAACTACACGTTCAGCTTCTGGCTGCACATCGACACGGCCGAGACGACCACGACGACGCAGTACGACAAGCTCACCGTCAAGATCGGCTCGACCACGCTGGCGACCTACTCGAACCTCAACCACGCCACCGGGTACAGCCAGAAGTCGTTCAACGTGGCCAGTTTCGCCGGGCAGACGGTGACGATCACCTTCACCGGTACCGAGGACGTGTCGTTGCAGACCTCGTTCGTCGTCGACGACACCGCGCTGACGGTGAGCTGACGGACGCGTGTGGGCTCCCGGGACACCGGGAGCCCACCACGATCCGGTTCGGTCGCCGTTATCGCACCACCAGGTGCAGCCGGTAGGTACCTTCCGCGCCGACGCACCGCAGCGCCTCGCCACAGCTCGTACGGTCTGCCGAGACGGTCACCTGGCCCGGCGCCACAGCGCGGAACATCGCGGTGACCGTGCCGCAACCGGCCCCCGGCACGCAGCCTGAGCCCGGAGCGGAGGCCTTAACCTCCTGCGGCCCCAGGCTCACCACGGCGCCACCCGGGGCGGGCACCACAAATTGCCAGTACGTGCTGTTCAGCCGCACGACCAGCTCGTCGTTGACCGACAGCATGATCGTCCGTCCGTTGTCCGACTCGCCGGCAGTCACCGTGCCGGAGACGCCATCGGACGGCGCCACCGCTACTGAGCCGGTGGCCGCGGGTGCGCCCACCGGTCCTCCGGCCGAATGCCGGCCGCAGCCCGACAGCAGCAGCACGGCCAGGCTCGCCATGACAATGCCAAACCTCGTTCGCGTCACGTCAACCTCCCGCTCCTCGGAGATCGGACGTACGGGGGCCTTCCACGGTTCCGTCCGTGGAGGTCGGTCTCGCAGAGCCGCGAGGCGTGCGCGTCAGCCGCCGACTGGGCGTCGGGGTCGGATTGGCAGTGTCCGGCGCAGCCCGCGTACGTTCCTCATTGTCCGCATGACACTCGGCACGTCCACGGTGGTCGCCGGCTACTGCCCCGCGCGTACCGCGCAGCCAGCTGACATCCGGTCCGCCGTCCTCGTGGGGCGGAGGGAGGCGCAGGGTTCCTCCGCCGGCGACGGCACCGGTCAGATCTTCACCGGCACCGATGATCTATGAAGGTCAATCCGGGGGTGCCGCCGTGATCGACAGCCGGACAAGGCGGCGCATCCCTGAACCCCGGCATCTACCGGCCGGAC
>CAZYCD010000322.1:0-4013 GCA_964645345.1 uncultured Micromonosporaceae bacterium | reverse complement strand
ACGTGCACGCCACCCCCATCACCACCAGGGACGGCAACACCGGCAGGACGCCCGAATTGCTAAGGATCGCTCAGGAAATCTGAGACGCTATGCGAGAACGGGACCGGGCACGCTACCGGCGTCGGGTACCGGTCAGTGGCCGGCCCGGCAGCGGTACCGGACAGCCGGGCGGGGTCGCGAGGCTGGCGGCGGCGACGGCGAGCCGGCGTGGCACGGGTACCGCCGCCCGCCCGGCGAACACGTCGTACCCGGCCCGGACGACCTCGTCGAGGATACCGCCGTAGAGCCGGTACGCGGTGCGGATGCACGCCTGAGAGGCGGCCGGCAGCGCGGTGACCCCGGGCGCCGCGCTGGCGTAGTGCTGTCGAGCCCGGTCGACCTCGAACGCGACCAGGTCGCGTACCGCCGGGGTGGCGGACCGTTCGCGGGCGCACCGGTACAGGTCCTCCACGCGGACGCCGAACCGGTCGAGGTCCGCCAGTGGCAGGTAGACGCGGTCCCGACGCAGGTCCTCGGCGACGTCCCGGATGAAGTTGGTCAACTGGAAGGCCAGGCCGAGCTGGCGGGCCGCCTCCCGCGTGCCCGCCACCGCGCCTGGGGTCGGTCCCGGCCCGCCCCGGGGCGCACCCGGCCCGCCACCCGCCAGCAGGATCGGCAGCATCATCGAGCCGATCGCCGCCGCCGACCCCGCCATGTACCCGAGCAGCTCGCCGTAGTCGCGGTACCGGCGCACGGTCAGGTCCATCGCCATCGCGTCGAGGAAGAGGTCGAAGTCGGCCCGGTCCAGCCCGAACACCTCGGTCGTGTGCAGCACCGCGGGCAGCAGAGGGTCGTCCCGGTCGCCGGCCCGTAGCGCGTCGCCCCAGGCGCGGAGCCGTGCCGCCCGTACCGCTGGCTGTGCCCCGTCCGTCGCGTCCACGATCTCGTCCGCGTACCGCGTGAACCCGTACAGCGCGTGCACGTGCCGCCGCTTCCAGGCCGGCAGCAACCGGGTCGCCAGGTAGTAGGTGCGGCCGTGCGACCGGTGCAGCGCCTGGCAGCGCCGGTACGCGTCGGCCAGGCTGTCGCGCATCGCCTCTCCCGCCGACCGCGGCCGGCCGTCCGGGCACAGCCCGTTAGGCTCGGCCGGTGGTCAGGACAGTGCACAGGGTAGCCGGCCGAACCGACCGGGTGGTGGTCGTGGGTGCCGGGCTCGGCGGGCTCGCGTGCGCGCTGCACCTGGCCGGTGCCGGCCGCGAGGTGACCGTGCTGGAGCGGGCCGCGGTACCGGGCGGCCGGGCCGGCCGGCTGTCCATCGACGGGTACCGGTTCGATACCGGCCCCACCGTGCTCACCATGCCGGAGCTGATCGACGAGGCCCTCGCCGCGGTCGGCGAGAAGCTGTCCGACCGGCTGGACCTCGTGCCCGTCGACCCCGCCTACCGCGCGCACTACCCTGACGGGTCGACGCTCGACGTGCTCGCCGACACGGTACGCATGGCCGGCGAGGTGTCCCGGGTATGCGGGCCGCGCGAGGCCGACGGGTACCTCCGCTTTGCCGACTTCGCCCGGCACCTGTGGCACCTGGAGCGGCGCGACTTCATCGAGCGCAACCTCGACGGCCCCCGCGACCTGCTTACCCTGAACCTGCTGCGGCTGCTGGCCGCCGGTGGGCTGCGCCGCCTGCAGCCGGTCGTCAACCGGTACCTCCGCGATCCCCGCACCCGCAGGATCTTCTCCTTCCAGGCCCTCTACGCCGGCCTCGCGCCGCACAAGGCCCTGGCCCTGTACGCCGTCATCGCGTACCTCGACTGCGTCGCCGGTGTCTACTTCCCGCGCGGCGGCATGCACGCGGTGCCCCGCGCGATGGCCGCCGCCGCCGGGAAGGCGGGTGTGGAGCTGCGCTACTCGACCACCGTGTCCACTGTGGACGTTTCCGGCGGACGGGCCACCGGCGTGGTCACCGAGGCGGGCGAGCGCGTCCCGGCCGACGTGGTGGTGCTCAACCCGGACCTGCCGGTCGCCTACCGCGACCTGCTCGGCGAGCGGCCACGCCGGCTGCGGTACTCACCGTCCGCGGTGGTGCTGCACGTCGGATCCACCCGGGGGTACCGGGGGATCGCCCATCACAACCTGCACTTCGGGCGCTCCTGGCGCGGTACCTTCGACGACGTGATCAGCCGAGGAACCCTGATGCGCGACCCTTCCCTGCTGGTGAGCAATCCGACCCGCAGCGACCCGGACCTCGCTCCGGCCGGGCGGCACGCCTACTACGTGCTGGCCCCGGTTCCCAACCTGGTCACCGGCCCGCTGGACTGGCGCGGCGGCCTGGCCGACCGGTACGCCGGCGAACTGGTGGCCACCCTCGAGGAGCGCGGGTACCGGGGGTTCGCCGACGGGGTGGAGGTGTCCCGCGTGGTGACCCCGGCCGACTGGGCCGACGACGGGATGGCCGCCGGTACCCCGTTCTCCGCCGCCCACACGTTCGGCCAGACCGGACCCTTCCGCCCCGGCAACCTCCACCCTCGACTGTCCAATGTGGTCTTCACCGGCTCCGGTACCCAACCGGGCGTCGGGGTACCGATGGTCCTCATCTCCGGCAAGCTGGCCGCACAGCGGGTCACGGGGGTCGCCGCGTGAACCGCGAGTCGCTGCTTGTCCAGCTCGTCGACGACACCGGTGTCGAGATCGGACAGTCCACTGTGGAGGATGCGCACCGCTCGCCGGACGGCCGGCTGCACCGCGCCTTCTCCATCCTGCTGACCGACCCGGCCGGCCGGCTGCTGCTGCAGCGCCGGGCGGCGGTCAAGACCCGGTTCCCGCTCCGCTGGGCGAACACCTGCTGCGGCCACCCGGCCCCGGGGGTACCGGTCCCCGAGGCCGCGGCCATGCGGCTCGCCGAGGAGCTGGGCGTGACCGGGGTCTCCTTCCACGAGCTGGGGGTGCACCGGTACCAGGCCGCCGACCCCGTCACCGGTCGGGTCGAGCACGAGTACGACCACGTACTGCTCGGTCACGTGCCCGCCACGTTGGAGGTGCGGCCCGACCCGGCCGAGGTCGCCGAGGTCGCCTGGGTCGACCCGGGCGACCTGCGGGCCGCGCTGCGTACCCGTCCGGACGCGTACGCCCCCTGGCTCGCCGGGGTCGTCGCGCTGCTCGACGAGGCCTGACCAGCGCCTTCGCCGCTAATTCGGGCGAGTCAGACAAAATTTGGGCTCCAAGGAGATGCACAGCTTCGGTACCGTGGTGCCGCACAACACTCGTACCGCCCACCGCACCGCCCCGCCCGCACCCGCCGCCGAAGTTCGGAGTGACCGCATGGTCCAGCGTCGCAGTCGCCTGCTCGCCGCCGTGCTCACGACCATGTTCCTGACCGGCTGCACCGCCGGTGACGTCAGCCGGCCGGTCGCGTTCCAGCCGAGCAGGAGCGCGCTGGCCGCCGCCTCCGGCCAGGGCGCCGGCAGCGAGTTCAGCCGGACGCCGGGAGCGTCACGCTCCCCGTCCCGGTCGCCGTCGCACTCGCCGTCCCCCGACGCCGCGCCGTCGGCTCCGCCGGCCAGCACGGGACTCACGCCCGGATTCGGGCACGGCGGGCCGTTCGGCACGATCAACACGACCGGCACCGCGTCGGTCGCGCTCACCTTCGACGACGGCCCCGGCGGGAACACCGCCCAGGTACTCGACCTGCTCAAGCAGTACGGCATCCGCGCGACGTTCTGCATCATCGGCCGGATGATCGGCGATTACCCGCCCGACCTGATCCGCCGGATCGTCGCCGAGGGCCACACGCTGTGCAACCACACCTGGTCGCACGACCTCAACCTGCGTACCCGCAGCGAGGCCCAGATCCGCTCCGAATTGCAGCGCACCGACGACGCCATCCACGCGATCGTGCCCGGCGTTCCGATCCCGTACTTCCGCAACCCGGGCGGCAACTTCAGCCCGCTGACGATCTCCGTCGCCGCGAGCATGGGTATGCAGTCGATCGACTGGAACGTCGACCCGTCCGACTGGTCCCGCCCGGGTACGCCGTC
>CAZYCD010000321.1:0-4047 GCA_964645345.1 uncultured Micromonosporaceae bacterium | reverse complement strand
TCCAGAAGGCGAGCATCAGCGGTACCGCGCCAAGAAGGACGGCCAGCGCGGCGGCGGTCGCGGTCGTGTGCATCGCGTGGATGAACGCGTCATTTGCTGCGGTGACGAGATCGGGGCGGTGCAGGGCGTCGGCGACGGCGCGGGTGTGTTCGGCCGACTGCGCCGCCGAATTGCGCGCCTGGGTGGGAAGGCCGGCGAGCGTCGGCGTGATCCGGTCCCGGTACGTGTTGGCGAGAATCGTGCCGAGCAGCGAGATTCCGAGCACGCTACCGACCTGCCGGATGGTGTTGTTGACGGCGGAACCCGCGCCCATGCGGTCCAGCGGCAGCACCGCGATGACCGCCGCCACCGTGGGCGCGATCGTCATGCCCATCGCTGTTCCGCTTACCAGGCCGAGGCAGCAGAACCAGACCAGCGGCGTATGAACGTCGAACGCGCGATTGGCCAGGAAGGCGCCGGCCACCACCAGCAGCGCGCCGCCGCTGACCGTCGCTACCCCGAAGCGCCTGACCAGCCGGGCGCCGATTCCTGAGCCGATCGCTACACCGACCGCACCAGGCAGAAATGCCAACCCGGTGTTCAGCGCGGACATGCCTCGGGCGCCCTGTAGGTAGAAGTTGCCGTAGAACATCTGCCCGGTGATGCCGAAGAACAACGCGGCGAGGGCGAGGTTTCCCGCGCTGAACCGCGCGTTGCGGAACAGCCGCGGATCGAACGACGGTTCGGGCGAGCGCCACTCCACCCATACGAACATGGACAGCAGAGCTAGGCCGCCGAGTACCGGTACTGACACCTGCCGGCGGGTCCAATCAGTGTCCTGCCCAGCCTCGATTAGTCCGTAGGCGAGAAGTGCCAGACCGGCGGTCGACAACAACAGCCCGATCAGATCCGGACGGCGCTGCTGGGCCAGTCGGGGATTCGGTACCACCAGGAGGACCCCGACCAGCGCTACGGCCGCGACTGGCAGGTTCACCAGGAAGACCGATCCCCACCAGAAATGGTCCACCAGCACGCCGCCGAGCAGCGGGCCCAACGCCACACCCACGCCGCTGGACGCCGACCACGCGGCGATCGCGCCGGCACGACGCTCCAGCGGAAACGTGGCACCGATGATCGCCATCGAGGTCGGCATCATCATCGCGCCGCCGAGACCCATCAGCCCGCGGGCCAGGATCAGGCCGGTCGCGTCGCCGGCCCAGGCCGCCCAGATTGAGGCAGAGCCGAAGCAGACCAGGCCAAGGACGAGGATCGTGCGGTGGCCGTAGCGGTCGCCGAGCGCGCCGGCGGCGAACAGCGCGGTGGCGAACAGCAACGCGTACGAGCCGACGGCCCACTGCAGCTCGCCGGGCGTGGCGCCCAGTCCAGTGCGCGGGTCGGCGATGCGCTCCAGTGCGATGCCCAGGATGGTGGTGTCGATCCAGATCAACACCGCGGCGAAGACCAGGACCGACAGCACGCGGCGCTGCTGCGGTACGCTGATTGACAGGTCCCTGACAGTCATGTCATCACGATTGCACTAACGTCAGGTCCCTGTCAATCATCCTACGAGCACAATGGTCCCGTGAGCCTCGACGACAGCTGTTCGACCTTTCTTGTCCGGCATGCCTGGCTGAGCCTGCGTACCGTGGTGGCGGAGGCGCTGGTCCAGCACGAGCTGTCGGTCGCCCAGTTCGCGTCGCTAATGATCCTCGACGAAATGCCCGGGCTCTCCGTCGCGGACGTGGCGCGCAAGGTCTCCACCGCACGCCAGTCAGCCAACGAGATGCTCGGCGGGCTCGAGCGGGCCGGACTTGTCGAGAGGCGCCCACACCCTAACGACCGGCGCTCCCAGCAGATTTTCCTGACCGAGGCCGGCCGCAACCGGCTGTCCGCCGCGATGCCGACCGTGAAGTCAGTCGAGCGCCGGCTGGCGGAGGGGTTCTCGGCGCAGGATCTGACCGTCGTGAACATCTGGCTGCAGCGCATGGCCGATGCCGCCGATGGGGGAGCGGACGGCGCAGACCCCGCTCCACCACAGGAGGAGATCCCTACGCTCTGACTTGAGGACTGCGGCGGACGGTCCTGTACTACGTGCTACCCAACCTGTGGAATCTGCTGTTCTTAGCCGTCTCCGCCTTGAAGACGTCGCCGCCATGAGTCGACCTGGACACCGCGCAGCGGCCGCTGTACCTCCACCAGATGACCGGCCCGGCATGGCCCATTTCACTGTGTCCAGCGCGATCTGGGTCATGCTGCCACTGGCCCCCGGGCACCATCCGCGTACGCCGCAGCGAGGTGAAGTCCGGATGAGAACCGCGATAGCCCTTCGTATAGTCGCGGCCCTGATGTCCCTGGGGGCTGTCGAGGGCCATCTGAAAGTGGCTCTGGCACAAATTCCGTGATCGATGGTTGTCGTTGGTCAGGTCGCCAGGAGGGATCCGCTTGCGTAGCAGGTCCGTGTTCGCGTCGGCAGCCGTGCATTCGGATGTCCCGCGGCGCGGCTTTACCGCCACGCAGAGAGTCCGGACCGGTGCTCTGGGTGGCCGGCGGTGGTCAGCCGCGGAAGAGGTCGCCCACGATGCCGCCGATCACGCCGCCTTCGGCGGTGCTGGTCACCCGCTCACCTGCGAGGTACGGGGCGAGCGCGTGCGCGAGGCTGGGCAGCGGCAGGGACTGCAGCCAGATCTGGCCCGGCCCGGTGAGAGAGACCAGGAAGAAGCCGTCGCCGCCGAAGAGCTTGTTGGCGATACCTGGTATCCGGGTGATGGAGAACTGCACGGTGGACTGGAACAGGCCGACGTGGCCCGGGTGTACCAGCAGGGTTTGCCCCGGCGCGAGGGTGTACGTGGTGACCTCGCCGGACAGTTCGATCCAGGCCGTGCCCTCGCCCTCAAGCTTTTGCAGGATGAAGCCGTCCCCGCCCCACAGGCCGCCGCGGAAGCTCTGCTGCAGAGCAACCGTCGGCACGATGCCGGGGGTCCCGCAGATCCAGCCGTGCCGGTGCACAAGGTAGCTACTGCCGGCCGTCACGTGGATGGGGAGGATGTGGCCGGGTACCTTGCTGGCGAAGGCGACGAACCCGGACGAGCCTCGGGCCTGGTAGCGGGTCAGGAAGAAACCACCGCCGCCGACGGCCCTCTTCAGCCCGGCCAGGAAGCCGCCGGAGCCGCCCGCGCTGGCGGTCTGCGACATCTGCACGTTCGGGCTCATCCAGGAAAGCTCGCCGTGTGGCGTGATGACCTCCTCGCCGGGGGTGAGCGTGACTTCGAGTATGGGCATGTTGCCGCCCTTGACTTCTGCCTGCACAAGCCCTCCAGCCACGCCGCAGCCTTGATCACCACCAGCATATCCGCCCCACTCAACTACCAGCGATGGCGATCCTGACGACGGCATTCCACGGCAGCCCATTGCTCACCGCTGCGGGCCCAAGCGCGCAGAACCGGTCCGGTCTCCACGCTGTACAACCGTCTGCTCGTCAACCTTGGCCAGGACCTAAGCTGGCGCCATGGTGGAGGTGCGGCTCGAACCGATGACCGAGGAACAGTTCGGACCCTGGAAGGCGGACGCGGAGGCGCATTACGCGCAGAGCGTCATCCGCTCCGGCGTGCCGCCCGAGGCCGCGGCGGCGGAGGCCGCCGAGACCTTCGCGGGGCTGCTCCCCGACGGCGCCGGGACGGCCGGGCACCACTTCTGGTACGCCTGCGACGGCGACCGCCGGGTCGGCTTCCTCTGGCTCAACCTCACCGGCACGGGCGCGTTCGTGTACGACATCGCCGTCGAGCAGGACCAGCGCCGTAAGGGCTACGGCCGCGCCATCATGGAAGCCGCCGAGCACTGGAGCCGAGCGAACGGCGCGGCGACCATCGGCCTGCACGTTTTCGCCCACAACCACGGCGCCCGCAGCCTGTACGAGCAACTCGGCTACGTAGAGACCGGCCGCAGAATGTCGAAGGATCTGTAGGCGACGTTGCCGCGGCTGCTGCGACAAGTCAGCGCGGACGGCATCAACGCGGTGTTCGTGACCACAGCACCCGGACCTGCTGCGGCGTCCTCAACCCGCTGCCGGCA
>CAZYCD010000320.1:0-4064 GCA_964645345.1 uncultured Micromonosporaceae bacterium | reverse complement strand
AGGCCGTTGGTGGATCACCAACCACCCGTCCCGCGTCGATCGGACCACCTATTCGCGGCCGGCGTCCGCCGGGTGGCCGGCCGGCGTCCTGCTAACGGTCGGATTTCCGCCGAACGCCGATCTGCCGGTAACGCCACGCCTCCCCGCGGCGCCTATCTCAACATCCCGGGTGGGATGGGAGAGGTGTGGTCAGACTCCTGGTCGTCAGTGACGTGACGCTGTTCCGTGCGGGCATCACCGCTTCGCTGCCGGGCGGGTCGGACATCGTGGCCGTCGGCATGGCCGGCTCCGCGCTCGAGGGACGCCGGATCGTGGCGGAGATCCCGGCGGATGTGATCGCCGTCGACGCCGGCCTGCCCGACGAGGACGGCTTGGCCTTCGCGGCGGAGTTGCACGAGGCGCTACCGGCGTGCGGGGTGGTGCTCGTCGGACCGCGTGACTCGGACAAGCTGCTGGACGCGCTGGAGGCGGGCATCTCGGCCTACGTGCCCACGAACGCGCCGATCGAGGTGCTGCTGTCGGCGATCCGCCACGCGGCGGTGGCGCCGGCCTCGTTCACCGGGCCCGACCTGGCGATGGCGCTGGCCGGCCGGCGCCGCAGGCCGCACCTGCTGAGCCGGCGGGAGGCCGAGGTGCTGCGGCTGCTGCGGGACGGCTCGACCGTCACGCGGATCGCCGAAGCGCTGGTGGTCAGCGAATCGACGGTGAAGACGTACCTGTCCCGGCTCTACGACAAGCTGGGGGCGCACAACCGGACCCAGGCGGTGGCCGCCGCGAGTCGCGCCGGCCTGATCTAGCCGTCGTTCACTTATTGAAGAACGCGTGCATGATGTTGATCGCGGCGGGCCCGATGACCACGATGAACAGCGCCGGAAACAGGCACAGGATCAGCGGCACGGTCACCTTGACGGGTACCTTCTGAGCCTGCTCCTCGGCGCGCTGGCGGCGCTTGAGCCGCATATCGCTCGCCTGTTCCCGCAGTACCCCGGCAATCGGGATGCCCAGCTCGCCGGCCTGTACCAGGGCGGTCGACACGGTCCGCAGCTCCGGCACCCGGGTGCGGCTGCCTAGCGCGCGCAACGCATCGGCCCGCCGCATGCCCATCTGCATCTCGTGCAGCAGCCGGGCGATCTCCCGGGACAGCGCGCCGGGCATGGTCGCGGCCACCTGGGCCAGCGCCGCGTCGAAGCCCAGCCCGGCCTCGACGCTCAGGGTCAGCAGGTCCAGGGCATCCGGCAGGTCCCGGGCGATCCGTTGCTGGCGGCGCGCGCCGACGTCGTACAGGATGCCCAGCGGAAGGAGGAACCCGAACAGGCCCCCGACGATCACCCCGAAGACCGCGGAGCCCATGCCGCCCGCCGCCAGCCCGACCACGCCGCCGAGCAGACCGCAGACCACCAGCCCCAGACCCTGCGCCTCCATCACCCGCTCCGGCGGCCACGCCGCCGGGTTCTCCGCGTAGTCCAGCCAGCGCTGCAGCCATGCGGCGGCACCCTTCGGGGTGAGCAGCCGGACAAACGCGACGACCGCGGCGGACAGCGGGGACAGCGCGCGGTCGCGCAGGTTGTCGTCGCGGGTGGCGACGGTGGGCGAATACACCTGGTCGATCGCGGCCAGTCCACGGGCGACGCCGGTGCGACCGCCGCTGGCGAGCGCGAGGGTGCTGATGCCGACGGCGATCGCGAGAAACAACGCGCCCAGGCCGGCGAGGAGTACGACATCGCGTGGCATCTAGACCTCCACCTTCACGATCCGCGACATCCAGAAGCCGCCGACCAGTACCAGCAGGACCCCGGCGACCAACATGACGATGCCGACCGGTTGTGTGTAGAGCGGACGCATGTAACTGGGCCGCACGATCAGCATGTAGGCGGCCATACCGACCGGCAGCCCGATCAGGATCCAGGCGGACAGCCGGCCCTCGGCCGACAGCGCCCGCACGTGGCGGCGCAGCGACTCCCGCTCCCGCATGGTGCCCACCGTCGTGCTCAGCACCTCGGCGAGGTTGCCGCCGACCTCCCGCTGCACCCGGATGGCCACCACGGCCCAGGCCAGGTCCTTGCTGTGCACCCTTTCGGCGAGCCGGGTGAGGGCATCCTCGAGCTCGACGCCGAGGCGCGTCTCGGCCAGCGCCCGGGCGAACTCCGAGGCGATCGGCTCGGGGGACTCGCGCGTCATCGCGTCGACGGCCTGCGACAGCGAGAAGCCCGACCGCAGGGACCCGATGATCAGTTGCAGCGCGTCCGGCAGTTGGCGGGCGAATGCCTGCACCCGCCGGTCGGCCTTGTTACGCAGGTACAGCGTGGTGGCGACCCAGCCGAGCAGCACGCCGAGCACGACGCCGAGCAGGACGTCGACGACGAGGCTCAGCAGCACGGCGGCGCCGACGCAGGCACTCACCTGCACCAGCAGCCATTCGTGCGGCCGCAGCCGCATTCCGGCCCGGTCCAGCCGCAGCGCGATCCGGCCGTCCATGCCGCCGGCGCGCACCACCTTGGCCGACACGGTCAGCGCGGCTTCGGCCAGCGAGCGGTCGACGTCGGCCGCGCTGGGGGCGGTGGCACGCAGGCGGAACTGCTCCACCTGGGCCACCCGGCGCCGGTGCCGGGCGTAGTCGATCAACGGGGCGAACACCACCAGGCCGAGGGTCAGCAGGCCCAGGAAGACAACTGCCGCGATGACCACGTACCAGACGGCCAACGGCGCGGAGCGCACACCCGCCAGGGCGACCGGGGCGTTCGGGTCGATGTCGAAGCTGACCGGTACCGAGGTGGCCACCGTGGCGTCGCCGACCAGGACGCTGATCTGCAGCGTGCTGTCCTTTCCCGCCAGCTGCGACGGAACCGTTGCGGTGACCTCCAGTTGGCTGCTGAACGAACCGGCCGCGGCGCGGAAAGCGGTCGCCAGGGCCGCTGCGTCGGCGGCGGTGTACGCGTGACCGCCGTGGTGGTTGGCCAGGTCGGCCAGTACCGCCGCCGAGGCGCCGGTGGTACGGAAGCCCACCGTGTCGACGGCGACCCGGCTCTGAGCGAGCACGGTGTCCAGCTGGGCCAGCGTGGTGTGCGACCCTGTGTCGGCCCCGTCGGAGAGCACGACCAGCCGCCGCTGGTCGCCGTCGGCGGGCGCGCCGAGCAAACCGGCCGCGTCGCGGATGCCGTCGTAGAGCACCGTGTTGCCGGCGGCGGCGATCCCACCGATCGCCGCGGCGATCGCCGACCGGTCGCGGGTGGGGCTCAGCAGGACCTTGTCGGTTGTCGAGACGGTGACTAGGCCGACCTGGACGTCGGCGGGCAGTGCCTGGACGTAGGCGGCCGCCGCGGCGCGCGCGCCGGCGATGGGAGCGCCGGCCATCGAGCCGCTGGTGTCCAGCACAAGCACGGTGACCCGTTTGGGCGCGGCAGCCGAACCGCCGCCCGCCACGGGCGCGGTCTTCGTGGCCAGTTGCACGCCGTCGGCCGAGACGGACACCTTCGCGGTGTCGAAGGACAACCCGGCCGGCAGGTCACGGGCGCTGAGGTAGAACGCCACCGTACTGGCGTCCTGGTGCAGCCCGACGACGGACAGCGTGGGGTCATCCGCGTGGGCCGGGTCGGCGAGGAGCAGGCCGCCGACGGCGACAGCGGAAACCACCAGCAGGCGCTTCACCGGACCCCGCCCAGACCGAACAGCTCCGGGTCCACCGTGACGCCCTGATCGGAGAGGCGGTCGAGGAAACGGGGCCGCAGGCCGGTGGACCGCAACACCCCGCGATGGCGCCCGTACTGGTCGGCTCCCGCGCGGAAGTCGAAGGTGAACAGGTCCTGCAGCGTCACCACGTCCCCCTCCATGCCGGTCACCTCGGTGATGTGGGTGATCCGGCGGGAGCCGTCCTTGAGCCGGCTGAGCTGGATGATGAGGTCGACCGCGGAGGACATCTGCTCGCGGATCGCGCGTACCGGCAGGTCCATGCCGGCCATCAGCACCATCGTCTCGAGCCGGGCCAGCGAGTCGCGGGGAGAGTTGGCGTGCACGGTGGTCAGCGAGCCGTCGTGGCCGGTGTTCATCGCCTGCAGCATGTCCAGCGC
>CAZYCD010000319.1:0-4083 GCA_964645345.1 uncultured Micromonosporaceae bacterium | reverse complement strand
GCGGATGGCGTCGCCCGCCCCGTTCCCGCCGGCGGCCGGGCCGGGCGTCGCGGCCTTCCCGTTGCCGTTGCCGCCGTGCCCGTTGCCGTTGCGCGGCTCGACCTTCGTCGCGGTCGGCGTGGCCACCTTGGTACCGGCGACCTTCGCCGCCGCAGGCCGCTCGATGGGGTGCGCCGCGTACGCCGCGGCCGGCAGCAGCGGGGAGCCGGCCGCCGCGCGTTCACCCGCCGCGTCGGTACCCAGCGACGCCCGCAGCCGTACCAGTTCCTGCTCCAGCCGCTCGATCCGCTGGAACGCGTCGGTCTCGGTACCGGAAACGGTAGCCCGGCCGACCGCGCGGCCGGACGGCGCCGCGGCCTCGGGCTCCGCCCAGTCCACCCCGGTCTCCGGCAGTCCGGCGGCGCGCACGAGCTTGCCCAGCCGGTCCACCCAGCCGGACAGCTCCGCCGTGGCCGGACGGTCCCCGGGACGGTCGGCCAGCGGGGCGAGCAGCAGGTCGCGCAGGGCCGGCCGGCCGGAGAGCAACGGGTGGGAGGCCGGCGGCGGTGCGTCCTGGCCCCGTGGCAGCGCCCCGGTGACCATGAAGAACGCGACCGCCCCGAACCCGTGCACGTCGTAGGACGGGCCGACCTGCCCGCGCAGCGCCTCCGGCCCGCCCGACTCCGGCGTATAGGCGATCTGGGTGATCTCCTCGGGCCGCCAGTACCGCGCCCCGGTGAAGTCGATCAGCCGTACCTCGCCGGTCGCCAGCACCATCACGTTGGACGGCTTCACGTCCATGTGCAGTACCGGCGTGGCCCCCACGTCACCCGGCTGGTGCAGGGCGCGCAGCACGCCGGCCAGGGTACGCAGCGCGCCGACCGCGTTCAGCCGCGGGCCGGGGCCCGCCGCACCGGCGGACAGCAGGTACACCCGCAGGTTCACGCCGTGCAGGTAGTCGTAGATCTGGTACGGCACCGCGTTGCCCGGCTCCGGCGGCTCACCGGGCTTGTGCGGAGGCGGACCGTAGAAGCCGTCGGCCCGGCGGCAGATGCCGGGTACCCCCCGGTTGTTGAGGTCCATCAGCGCCGCGTCGCCCTTGTCCCAGGAGCGCAGCTCGTCGACCAGCGGCCGGCGCGGGTCGACCCGGAACACCTTGACGGTCATCGGCGCGCTGGTCACCCCGCCGCACAGCCGGACCGCCCGGTACACCTCGGCCTGCCCGCCCGAGCCCAGGTGGGCGACCAGCCGGTAGCGCTGGTAGGTCTCCGGCAGCGGGCTGGCCGGCCCGCACACCAGATCCAGCACCTCCGCCATCCCGCGTTTCCCCCTTCGGGCCGGCCCCGGCACGAGGGGCGCCACGGTCGCCGACCACCTCCGAGGGTAGCGACCGGGCAAATACGCTCGCTTCGGCACGACCGATCCGTTACACACGAGTGGTGGATCCCGCTGAATACACCCTCCGGTCCGGTACCCCGGCCGACTTCGACGCCGTGGCCGCCCTGCTCGCCGACGCGTTCCACGAAACCTGGGACGCCGAGGGCATCGAGATCGAACGCGCCGTATACGAGCCAGAACGCGCCGCGCTGGCATTCGCCGGCGGGCGGCTGGTCGGTTCGTCCGGTTCGTACGCCCGCGAGCTGACCGTTCCCGGCGCCATCCTGCCGTCCGCGCACGTGACCCTGGTCGGCGTCGAGGCCACGCACCGCCGGCGCGGCGTGCTCACCAGGATGATGGGCCGGCTGTTCGAGGACGCCCAGCGGGCCGGCGAGCCCGTTGCCCACCTCTGGGCCAGCGAGGGCCAGATCTACCAGCGGTACGGGTACGGCCTGGCCGCCGGCCGCCTGGTCGTCGAGGCAGAGCGTGAGGTGCAGCTGCGGGTGCCGCCGGTCGACCCGGACGGCTCGCTGCGCTCGGCCGCACTCGCCGACGCCGGTCCGGACCTGCGGAAGGTGTACGAGCAGGTGCGTGCGGAGCGGCCGGGGCTGTCGAGCCGGGACGACCGGTGGTGGTCGCGGACGCTGTCCGACCCGACCTCCTGGCGCAACGGCGCGACCCGGCGGTACGTGCTGATCCACGAGACCGGCGCCGAGGTCGACGGGTACGTGCTGTGGCGGGTACGCGAGGGCTCCGGCGACAAGCCCGGCACGGTACTGGTCCGCGAGGTGCTGGCCACCAACCCCGCCGCCTACCAGTCGATCTGGCAGTTCCTGCTCAACGTCGACCTGACCCGGCGCCTCGAGTACCCGTTCGCCGCGCCGGACGAGCCGCTGCTCTACCTGGTCAACGAGCCCAGGAAGCTGGGCACGAGGCTGTCCGACGCGCTGTGGCTGCGCCTGGTGGACGTGCCGGCCGCGCTGTCCGCGCGCCGGTACCAGTCGCCGGTCGACGTGGTGCTCGCGGTCGAGGACCCGATGATTGCGGGGAACTCCGGCCGCTGGCACCTGACCGGCGACTCCTCGACCGCCTCGTGTACCCGCACCGACCGCCCCGCCGACCTCGACTGCGATCTCGGCGCGCTCGGTGCGGCGTACCTCGGCGGCGCCTCCCTCGGTACCCTCGCCGCCGGCGGACGGGTCCGCGAGCTGGTCCCCGGTACCCTTGCCCCGGCCAGCGCGGCCTTCGGCTGGCACCGCGCGCCGTCGGCGATGGAGGTCTTCTAGCGATGAGTGAGCCCGCGCGGCGGCGCCGCCGGATCCGCACCGACGGCGCCCGCGAGTCCGCCGGCCCGTCCCCGACGCCGTCCCCGGCCGACCTGGCCGCGATGACCAGCCCGATCCACGACGGGGACGAGGCGACGCACGACGAGCGCGAGGTCGAACGGGGGCTGCGCGGCCTGGTCGGCGGCGGCGCCTCGCAGGTCGGCGTGACGGCGGCGATGCGGGCACGGGACGCGGCCCGGCCGACCGACGAGGACCTGGCCGCCGCCGAGGCGAACCTGATCATCATCCGGCGGGGCTGGACCCCGCCGCCGGCCGCCGGGCGGCAGCCGCCCACCGGCTGACGCCGGACCGGTCAGCCCCGGGACTTCTCGTACTCGGCGATCTGCGCGATGCGCCGCGCGTGCCGGTCGTTTCCCGAGAACTCGGTGGCCAGGAACCGCGCCACCAGCGCCGTCGCCTCCTCCAGCGAGTGCTGCCGCGCGCCGATCGCCACGACGTTCGCGTCGTTGTGCAGCCGGGCGAGCTGCGCGGTGTCCTCGCTCCAGGCCAGCGCCGCGCGTACGCCGGGCACCTTGTTGGCGGCGATCTGCTCGCCGTTGCCCGACCCGCCGATGACCACGCCGAGGCTGCCCGGGTCGCCGACCACCCGGGTACCGGTGGCGAAGCAGTAGGGCGGGTAGTCGTCGTCCGGGTCGTAGTCGTGGGGACCGACGTCCACCGTCTCGTACCCGAGCCGGGACAGCTCCCCGACCAGGTGCACCTTCAGTTCGTAGCCGGCGTGGTCCGAGCCGAGATAGACGCGCATACCGCGCAGTCTGTCATCCGTCCGTGCGGGGCAGCTCGGCGACCACCAGGCCGCCCCGGGCCTTGGGCGTGAACCAGGTGCTCTTGCGCGGCAGCTTCTGCCTGGCCAGGTTCACCGCCACGAAGTCCGCCACGGTCACCGGGGCGATCAGTACCGCCAGCTCGGCCCGGCCCGCGTCCACCTCGCCCACCAGCCAGCTCGCCGGGTAGTCACCACCCACGTAGGTGATCCGCTTGTCGCCCGGGTCCAGGCCCAGCGCGTCGCGCAGCAGCACCCGCTCGACCAGCGCGTGGTCCAGGTTGTCGACGTCCGGGGCGCCCGGGTCGCGGGGCAGCTCGACCGCGTACGTCCGGCCGGCCGCGTAGACGATCACCCGGCCGCGGCCGTCGGGTACCGCCGCGACCTCCGCCGGTACCACGGCGGCGCCGCCCGAACGCAGCCGGTCCAGCAGCTCGTCGACGCCCAGCGGCAGCTCGGACACCAGCCGGTTGTAGGGCTGGATAGCCACCGAGCGGGGCGTCGTCACCACCGCCAGGAACCGCGGGTACCCGGCGGTCTGCGCGGCCAGGCTGCGGTGGTTCCCGTCGGCCACCACGAGTTCGCCGCCCCCGGCGAGCGCCAGAAGCGAGTCCTGCA
>CAZYCD010000318.1:0-4087 GCA_964645345.1 uncultured Micromonosporaceae bacterium | reverse complement strand
GACCTCGCGTTCCGCCAGGGCGGCGAGGAGTTCGTGCTGCTGCTGCCGGAGACCGATGCGGCCGGTGGCGCCGTGGTCGCCCAGCGGCTGTGCGACGCGGTGCGGTCGGCGCCGATGCTGGTACCGCCGCGAAGGCTGCCCGCATCCAGGCGTAGCCCGCTCGGCAGGCGGGTACCGGTGACCGTGTCGGTCGGCGTGGCGGTCTTCCCCGAGCATGGTGCAACGGGGGCGGCTGTTCTGCAGGCGGCCGACGACGCTCTGTACGCCGCGAAGGCGGACGGCCGCGACACCTGCCGGGTGGCGGAGCCGCGGACCGGGGTCGTCGCCGGTACCGGCGGCGGCGCGTCGGGTAGCCCGCAACCGCCGCGCCAGTCGCGCGGCCGATAGCCTAATCATCATGCCGGATATGCCGACACCAGGAGGAGCCGCAGTGGCGACCGACGCCGGAAACCGACGCGCCGTCAAGGCGGTCATCCCCGCCGCGGGGATGGCCACCCGATTCCTGCCTGCCACCAAGGCGGTCCCCAAGGAACTGCTGCCGGTCGTCGACCGACCCGTGCTGCAGTACATCGTTGAGGAGGCGGCCGCCGCCGGCATCAACGACATCCTTCTGGTCACCGGTCGGGGCAAGACCTCCATGGTCGACCACTTCGACCGCCGGCCGGACCTGGAGCAGCACCTGGAGGCCAAGGGCGATCTCAAGCGCCTCGCCGAGGTCAAGCGCCCTGCCGAGCTGGCCGAGATCTACACCTGCCGGCAGGCCGAGCCGCTGGGCCTCGGGCACGCCGTCTCGTTCGCCGAGTCGCACGTGGGCGGCGAGTCGTTCGCCGTCCTGCTGGGCGACGAGTTCACCGACGAGGCCGACCCGCTGCTGCCGGACATGCTCGACCTGCAGGCCCGCACCGGCGGCGTCGTGCTCGCGCTGCTGGAAGTGCCCTGGGACGAGGTCTCCCGGTACGGGGTCGCCTCGGTGTCACCGTCGCCCGAGAACGAGCGGACCAACCTCGAGGTCGTCGAGGTGACCGGGCTGGTCGAGAAGCCCAAGGAGAATCCGCCGAGCAATCTCATCGTGGTCGGCCGGTACGTGCTGCCGAACTCGGTGTTCGACGCGATCCGGCGGATCGGGCCGGGCGCCGGGGGCGAGATCCAGCTGACCGACGCGATCGCCCTGCTGCTGGAGGAGGGCACACCGGTACACGGGGTGGTGTTCCGCGGTACCCGGTACGACACCGGCGCCCCGATCGGGTACCTGCAGGCGGTCGTCCAGCTCGCCTGCCAGCGGCCCGACCTCGGTCCCCAGTTCCGGGAGTGGCTGGCCGACTTCGTTGCCAACACGAAGGAGAGAGGCTAGGCGTGACCGCGACGGTTGAGCAGCCAGAGGCCGGCTCGCCCGGGCGCCGTCGGCCGGCCCAGGGCGGCGCAGCCGCTCCGGCCGGTACCGCCGGGTCCGGCGCGTCGACCCCGCTGACGCCGCTCGCCGACTACCTCGCGATGGTGCTGCGGGGACTGCGCCCGCTGCCCCCGCTCGACCTGGACCTGACCCAGGCGTACGGCAACGTGCTCGCCGAGGACGTGCTCGCCGCCGGCCCGCTGCCGGCGTTCGATCACGCCGCGATCGACGGGTACGCGGCGCGCGCCGAGGACCTGCTGACCTCCCGCCCCGACCGGCCCGTGCGGCTCAACGTCCTCGGTGACCTGGCCGCCGCGAGCTGGCGACCGGTGCGGCTCACGCCGGGCAGCTGCTTCTCCGTCGCGGCGGGCGCGCCGCTGCCGGCGACCGCCGACGTCGTGGTACCGGTCGCCTCGACCGACCAGGGCATGGCCGCCGTGGAGATCCGCTGGTCGGCGAAGAAGGGGCACGGTGTCCGCCGGGGCGGGGACGAGCTGCCGACCCGGTCGCTGCTGGCCCGCGCCGGTACCGACGTGACCCCGGCCCTGGTCGCGCTGTTCGCGGCGACGGGCATCGGGCATGTCGTGGTGCGCCCGAGCCCCCGCGTGGTCGTCATCTCCACCGGCGACGAACTCGTCGACGCCGGCCGTACCAGCCAGCCCGGCCAGCTCGTCGACGTCAACTCGCACGCGCTGACCGCGGCCGCCGCCGAGGCCGGGGCGCACGCCTACCGCGTGGGCATCTGCGACGACGACCCCGAGGCGCTGCGCGGGCTGCTGGAGGAGCAGACGCTGCGGGCCGACCTGATCATCACTACCGGGGGTACCGGTCACGGGCCGGGCGACATGGTGCGCCGCGTGCTGTCCAAGGGGCCGGTGACGTTCACCGACGTGTCGGTCTATCCATGCTCGTCGCTAGGCTACGGAACCGTGGGCAACGAGGAGGTGCCGATCATCTGCCTGCCCGGCGATCCGGGCGCGGCGCTGGTCGGCTTCGAGGTGCTGGCGCGGCCGGTCATCCAGGTGCTGGCCGGCGCGGAGCCGGTGTTCCGGCCCAGCGTCGGCGCGCACCTGCTGGAGACCGTGGACTCGCCGATCGGGCTTCGCGAGTTCCGGCCGGCCCTGGTGGCGGAGCGGCGCGGAGGCGGGTACACGGTGGCCCCGCTGGCCGGTGGGCCGTACACGCTGTCCGGCCTGGCCAACGCGAACGGGCTGATGGTGCTGGGGGAGAAGGTCGCGAGCGCGCCCGCGGGGTCCACCGTAGACGTTCTGCTGCTGGACCGCCGCCGATGATCTTCCAGCCCGGTTGGCCGGTCACACTGGCCGATGGCCCCGTCAAGTTGCGGTCGTACCACCGGCGTGACGCCAAGGCGTGGTCGGAGACGCGGCGTGCCAACGAGGCCTGGCTGGCGCCGTGGGAGCCGACGCCGCCCGGGCCGTGGTACGAGCTGAACTCGCCCGGCTCCTTCCACTACGTGCTGCGCGAACTGCGCCGCTCTGCCCGGCTCGGCGAGGCCATGCCGTTCGCCGTCTGCTATCGCGACAAGCTGGTCGGCCAACTGTCCATCGGCAACATCGTGCGGCGGGCGTTCTGCTCCGGCTTCGCCGGGTACTGGGTGGATTCCCGGGCGGCAGGTCGCGGGATCATCCCGACCGCCCTGGCGCTCGCCGTGGACCACGCGTTCGCCGCGGGCGGGCTGCACCGGATCGAGGTCAACATCCGGCCGGAGAACGCGCCGTCCCGCCGGGTGGTGGAGAAGTTGGGCTTCCGCGAGGAGGCGTACCACCCCCGGTACCTGCACATCGACGGCGCATGGCGGGACCACATCGGGTACGCGATGACGGTCGAAGACGTGGCGGCCGAGGGCGGTCTGCTGGCCCGCTGGCACCGGTTGTCGCCCACGCACCGCTGAGCCTGACCCGGCCCGCTCCCGGCGGCCGCGGGGCTTCGCGCCGCGTGGCGCCCGGGCGAGGCCCTGACCGGCCCGTACCCTCGAATCACAACGCTGTAATTCTGTGACGGGAGGGGTGAGGGTGCCGACCTCGGTGCTCCTCGCCGTCCTCGCCGCCGCCGGGCTGCTCGCTCTCGCGCCCGCACTGGTCCGCCGGTACGACGCGACTGAGCGGTTGGTGGCGGAGCGGGCGCTGAGTACGGCGCGGGTGATCGACCGCCGCCGCCGGCGCCGCACCGTGCCCGGCCGCCGGCCGGTCAACCTGCCGCGCTCGGTGTCCGGGGCACCGGTCTCGGCCGCGCCCGTCTCGGGCGCGCCGCTGTCGGCGGGGGCAGTTCCGGGTCCGGGATCGGCATCCGGGGCCCCGACCTCTGGCGTTCCGGTGTCCGGCGTTCCCGTGTCGGGACTTCCGGTGTCCGGGGCGCCGGTGTCGGCGGTGCCGGGGCGCCGGCGCAGGCGGCGCCGCCCGGTCCGGGCGATGCCCGCCGCGGTGTACCGGCGGCGCCGCCGGCTGCTGGCGCTCGTCCTGCTCAATGTCATCGAACTGGTCGGGGTCGGCCTGGTCGGCCCCGGCTTCTGGATCGGGTCGGCGCCGAGCCTGCTGATGCTGGTCTACTACCTGGCGCACCTGCGCCACCGGGCGGTCGTCGAGCGCCGGGAGCGGCTGGCGGCCGCCCGCCGAGCGGCCCGGATCGCGGCCCGCCGGGCTAAGTCGCGCCGGGAGCAGGCGGAGCGGCTGGCGGCCC
>CAZYCD010000317.1:0-4095 GCA_964645345.1 uncultured Micromonosporaceae bacterium | reverse complement strand
CGAACGCGCAGTACCACGCGAACCGCTCGGGCAGCCCGTACCGCAGGCCCTGCTCCACCTGGTCGAAGTCGATGATGAAGGTCAGCGCGCCGATCGCGATGCAGGCCAGGCTGAACACGATCGCCAGCATGCCGCCCTTCTGGCCCGGGCCGTAGTAGACCAGGCCGAGGTTGTGGCCGAAGGCCGACAACAGCAGGTTCATCAGGCTGAGCGCGACCACACCGATGAGCGCGCCGATCACGAAGCGGGTGAACCGCGGCGTCGCGCGCAGCACCCGGTTCTTGTAGAGCAGCGCCATGCCGATGAACACGCCGAGCGTGCCGGCCACGGCCTGAACCACGATGCCCGGGTAGAAGCGCTCGAACTCGCGGCTCACCACGCCCAGCACGATGCCCTGCAGCACGGCGTAGGCCGAGATGACGAACGGGTTGGTGATCCTGGCGAAGGAGATCACCAGTACCAGCACCAGGCCTGCGATGGACGAGCCGGCCACGGCCAGCCCGACGGCGCCCGGGCTGCGCAGCCCGAACCAGGACAGCGCGGCGGAGACGACGGTCAGGCCGACCAGGATGATCGTCCGGGTCACCACGTCGTCGAGGGTCATCGGCCGGCTGACCCCAGTGGGGGTGATCAGCGTCGAACCGTAGCCCGTCGGCACGGTGTAACCCTGTGCCGGCGGGTAACCGGCGCGCTGCGCCTGGGCGGTCCGGCCCAGTCCCCTGAGTACCGGGTTGGAGCTCTGCACTTCCGCCTCACTTTCCGGAGGTCACTGTCGTGCGTCCACGGTACCCGGCCAGCCTGAAAGTCAGCCGAGAGTCGGCCGGCAGGGCGCTACGGTGCTGTCCATGCGCTGGTCCCAGATGCACATCCCCACCCTCCGTACCGACCCGGCCGACGCCGGCGCGCCCAGCCACCGGCTCCTGCTGCGGGCCGGCTACATCCGCCCGCTGATGGCCGGGCACTACTCTCTCCTACCGCTGGCCGTGCGGGTACGGGCCCGGATCATGGCGGTCATCCGCGAGGAGTTGGCCCGCATCGGCGCCCAGGAGTTCCTGCTGCCCGCCCTGCACCCGGCCGAGGTCTGGCGGCGCTCCGGCCGCTGGGAGGCGATGGGCGAGGAGATGTTCCGGCTCCGCGACCGGCGCGGCGCCGACCTCGCGCTGGGCATGACGCACGAGGAGATCTTCGCGACGCTGGCCACCGGGCTCAGCTCGTACCGGGACCTGCCGCAGCTCTGGTACCAGTTCCAGACCAAGTTCCGGGACGAGCCGCGGCCCAGGTCCGGGCTGCTGCGTACCCGCGAGTTCACGATGAAGGACTCCTACAGCTTCGACCTGACGGCCGACGGGCTGGACCGGTCGTACGAGGCGCACCGGGGCGCGTACGTGCGGATCTTCGAGCGGCTCGGAATCGCCGCGGTACCGGTCGAGGCGTCCAGCGGCAGCATGGGCGGGTCCGGGTCGACGGAGTTCATGTGCCCGTCCGAGACCGGCGAGGACCTCGTCGTGTACTGCGCGGGCTGCGGGTACGCGGCGAACGCGGAAAAGGCGACCGCGGCGCTGGCGCCGGTCGCCGACGGTACCGGCGAGCCAGGCCCGTCGGAGTTCGACACCCCGGGCGCGCGGACCATCGAGGACCTGGCGGTCCGCTTCGGCGCGGCCGGGCACCGGCAGCTCAAGACCCTCGTCCTGGTACTCGACGGGAATCTCACCCTGGTGCTGCTGCGCGGCGACCACACGCTCAACGAGCAGAAGCTCGCCGACGCGACCGGCGCGGGTACCGTGCGCCCGGCCCTGGCCGACGAGATCCGCGACGCGCTCGGCGCCTCGCCCGGCAGCCTCGGCGCGGTCGGCGTCTCGGCCTACCCGGTTGTCGCCGACCTGGCCCTGCGCGGGCGGCGCGACATGTTCACCGGCGCCAACCGGGACGGCGTGCACCTGCGCGGCGTGGATGTCGAGCGGGACATCGTGGTGTCCACGTGGGCGGACCTGCGGGAGGTGGCCGCCGGCGAGCCGTGCGTCCACTGTGGACAAGCATTGGCGGTACGCCGGGCGATCGAGGTCGGGCACATCTTCAAGCTCGGGTACCGGTACAGCGACGCGATGGGCGCCACGGTACTGGACGCGGACGGCGGGCGGGTGCGGATCCTGATGGGCAGCTACGGCATCGGCATCGAACGGGCCATGGCGGCGATCGTGGAGAGCCACCACGACGAGAAGGGCATCGCCTGGCCGCTGTCCGTGGCGCCGTTCGCGGTCGACGTCGTGGTCGCGCAGTCCGACGATCCGGCCACCGCCGAGGCCGGCGATGCCGTGTACCGGACGCTGCTCGCCGCCGGCGTTGACACCATCCTGGACGACCGGCCGGAGCGTGCCGGCGTGAAGTTCCGCGATGCGGAGCTGGTCGGGATCCCGCTGCGGGTCACCGTGGGCAAGCGGGGGCTGGCCGAGGGCGCGGTCGAGCTGACCGTCCGAGCCAGTGGCGAGACGGAGCGGGTGCCGTGGGAGTCGGCCGTCGAACGGGTGGCGAGTCTCGCAAGATAGTGTACATGTACTTAGTAGCCATGTACGCTATCTCTTGTGGATGACCAGAGTGACCTCCCCGTCGGGGCGCTGGTGTGGCGGTTGTCGATGCGCTGGCGCGCGGCCGTCGACCGGACGATCGCACCGCTCGGCCTGACTCATGCGCAATATTCGGTGCTCGCACCGCTGCTGGGCATGGAGCGGGCTGGCCGGCGACCGAGCCAGCGCGAACTCGCCGACTTCACCGGGCTGGAACCGCTCTACGTGTCCAAGCTCGCCCGGGCGCTGGAGTCGGGCGGGCTGGTCGAGCGCACCGGCGACCCGAAGGACACCCGAGCCGTCCGGCTCGGCCTCACCCACGAGGGGCGGTCGGTCATCACCGAGGCGATCCGGATGGTCCGCGCACTGCACGAGGAGCTGACCGCCGCGCTCGGCGGCCCGGACCACCCGCGCACGCGGGCCCTGGCCGAGAGCCTGCGGGCCCTCCTCGACGCACCCTCGACAACGACAGACAGGACAGGAGAATCGCCATGACGGCTCCAACGCTCACCGGGCAGGACATCGGCGCGGCATCCCGGGCGACCGGCGCGCTGTTTCAGCGGGTGCTGGCCGGCACCGGTACCGAATTCAACGGCTGGGTCATGCTCAACGCTTTGGCCACCAACGGTTCCAGCCTGCCCCGCGAGGATCTGGTGAACCGCGTGGTGCACGGGCTGAAGATCGAGGCCGGCCAGGCCGCCGACTCACTCGACAGGATTGTCCACAGTGGACTGGTTACGGACGTCGACGGCGCGGTGGCGTTGACGGACGCGGGTACCGGTCGGTACAAGGAGATCAGCGAGGGCGCGGCGGCCATCAGCCGGCGGCTCTACGGCGACCTGCCGGCCGAGGATCTCGCGGCGGCACACCGGGTCCTCGTCGAGGTCACCGAACGCGCCAACGCCGAACTGGCGGGCTGACCCGACCCGACCCGGTCCCCGGTCCCCGGCCCGAGCGGCGACCGCTCGGGCCGGGCCGGATGGCGGTACCGGCGTAGAGTGGTCCACCAGCGTCGGCGGCCGCCGCCGCGGCGTTACTGGGGGTGGTTCGCGGCCGGTGCGCTGTCGGCCGTCACGGTGCCCGCCGGGTCTCGGGCGGCGGAACGGGGGTGGCGGCGTGATCGGGCGGGTGTGGCGGGGCTGGGCCAGCGGTGACGACGCCGACCGGTACGAGCGGCACTACCGCTCGGAGGTGATGTCGACGCTCCGCCGGGTACCCGGCTTCCGGGGCGCGCGGCTGCTGCGGCGCGAGGACGGTGGGGAAACCGAGTTCGTGTCGATCACGTTCTTCGACGACCTCGCCGCGATCCGGGCCTTCGCCGGCGACGACTACGAGACGGCGGTGGTCGCGGGCGAGGCGCGCGAGGCGCTGAGCCGGTTCGAGGACCGGGTGCTGCACTACGAGGTCGCCGTCGAGGCGTGACGCCGGCGGGATCCGGTGACGGCCCTGGGTGCCCGGGGCGGGACTCGAACCCGCACGCCTTTCGGCCGCCGCTTTTAAGGCAGCTGTGTCTGCCGTTCCACCACCCGGGCGG
>CAZYCD010000316.1:0-4102 GCA_964645345.1 uncultured Micromonosporaceae bacterium | reverse complement strand
ACGCCGTTTCGTGCCCCTGCCCGTGCGGCGAGGTACCGGTCACCACCTCGACCTTGCCGGTGGGCAGCATGCGCACCGAGGCGTGCTCCCAGCCGCCGGCGCCGTACCGCAGCGCACCCAGTACCCGCGACGGAGCCAGCCCGCACATCTCGGTGTACGTGGACACTCCGATGCCGAGCTGCACCGGGTCGCCGGCCTCCCGCCGCCGGGCCTGCTCCGCGCGCAGTTCGTCGTATCCGAGGAGGCCGAGCGCCCGGTCGGTGGCCGCCTCGTAGTTGCCGGAGTCGTAGGTCAGCCCGGCGACCGTGGTGAACGGGAACTCCCCGGTGCCGATCCAGTTGCGCCGCCGCACCTCGACGGGGTCGAGACCGAGCTCGGCGGCCAGCTCGTCCATCATCCGCTCGATGGCGTAGGTCGCCTCGGGCCGGCCGGCGCCCCGGTACGCGTCGGTGAACGTGGTGTTGGTGAACACCCCCGTGCACTCGAACCGGTACGCCGGGAACTTGTAGATGGCGTTGAACATGAACGCGCCGAGCAGCGGTACCCCCGGGCCGACCAGGCCCAGGTAGGCGCCCATGTTGGACAGCAGCTTGACCCGCAGCCCGAGCACCGTGCCGTCCTTGCGCGCGGACAGCTCCAGGTCCTGGATCTGGTCCCGGCCGTGGTGCGCGGACATCAGGCTCTCCGAGCGCGACTCGGTGTACTTCACCGGCCGGCCCAGCCGCTGCGCGACCACGAAAGTGATCATCTCCTCGGGGGTCACCTGCAGCTTGCCGCCGAACCCGCCCCCGACGTCGGGTGCCACCACCCGCACCTTGTGTTCGGGGGTACCGGTGATGACGGCCAGCAGGAACCGCAGGATATGCGGGATCTGCGTGGCCGACCAGATGGTCGTCTGGTCCCCGGTCGGGTCCACCACCACGCTGCGCGGCTCCATGAACGCGGGGATCAGCCGCTGCTGCCGGTACCGCCGCCGGATCACCACCTCGGCGTCGGCCAGCGCGTCGTCCACGCTGCCGCCGGTGCCGGCCGCGGCCGAGTCGAAGATCCAGGTGTACGAGGCGTTGGTGCCCTTGTCCGGGTGCACGAGGTCGGCGCCCTCGGCGAGCGCGGCCTCCATGTCGAGTACCACCGGCAGCGGGTCGTAGTCGACGTCGATGGCGGCCAGCGCGTCCAGCGCGCAGGCGCGGTCCCGGGCCACCACCACGGCGACCGCCTCGCCGGTGTGCCGCACGGTGTCCACCGCGAGCGCCGGGTGGGCGGGGTGGACCAGGTCCTCGGTGACCGGCCACGCGCACGGCAGGCTGCCCTGCGCGTCGGCGATGTCCCGGCCGGTGAGCACGGCGACCACGCCGGGCTCCCGGGTGGCCGCACTGACGTCGATCTGCGCGATCCGCGCGTGCGCAACGGGGCTGCGCAGGATGGCCAGGTGCAGCAGGCCGGGCAGGGTGATGTTCTCCGTCCACATGGTACGGCCGGTGATCAGCCGGGCGTCCTCCTTGCGACGCCGGGCCGAGCCGACCTCGGTGGTCGGGCGCTCGTCGGTGACGGTCACGCCGACACCTCCTCGGTCACGCCAGCCGGCTCAACCGGCTCGGCGGCCGGCCGGGCCGCGGGCACGGTGGGCGCCGCGGCGGCACCGTCCCTCAGGGCGGCAGCCGCTTCGCGCACCGCGCGCACAATGTTCTGGTACCCGGTGCACCGGCACAGGTTGCCCTCCAGCCCGGCGCGGATCTGCTCGTCGTTCGGGTCGGGGTTCTCGGCCAGCAGGTCGACCGTTGCCATGATCATGCCGGGCGTGCAGTACCCGCACTGCAGCGCGTGTCGTTGATGGAACGCCTGCTGTACCGGGTGCGATGGTCCGCCCCGTTCGGACAGGCCCTCGATGGTGGTCACCTGGCAGCGGTCCGCCTGGACCGCCAGCACGTTGCAGCTCTTGACGCCGACCGGGGACGAGTCCGGCCCGGCCATCAGCACGGTGCACGCGCCGCAGTTGCTGGTGTCGCAGCCGACTACGGTGCCGACCTTGCCGAGCCGCTCACGCAGGTAGTAGACGAGCAGGGTTCGGGCTTCGACGTCGTCGTCATACCGCACGCCGTCGACGCTGACGCTGATCCGGGTCATCGATCCTCCCGGTCGGGGACGAGGGCGGCGCTCGCGCAGCCGCCAGGGAACGGGCGTGCCCGTCGACCCCGGCGCCGTCGCCTTCCGCGCCACTCCTTTCCCTCGCCTGCCTACGGTCGGCTTCGAGGTGCCCGTGCGCGCTGCCCATCAGACAAACTCGTCGGGGCGCGGTCCGCAAGAGTCAAGGTCGAATTCCGGCGCCATCCGGGCGTTTCGCGGAGAAGATCTGTTCGCGCGGCGACCGCCCTGCGAACACGGCGGCCCGTCCCGCTGCTACGGCGCGCCGATCGGCTGCTCCGGGGTCTCGTGGTGGATGCGCCCACCGCGCACCGCGAGGCGCTCGCCCGTGCCGCCCCAGCGCGCCGCGATGATTTCCGCGGCGATGCTGACCGCGGTCTCCTCGGGCGTACGCGCGCCCAGGTCCAGGCCGACCGGCGAGGCCAACCCGGCCAGTTCCCGCTCGGTCAGGCCGGCCTCGCGCAGCCGGGCCAGCCGGTCGTCGTGGGTACGGCGGGAGCCCATCGCGCCCACGTAGGCCAGCGGGGTACGCAGCGCCACCTCCAGCACCGGTACGTCGAACTTCGGGTCGTGGGTCAGCACGCACACCACGGTCCGCTCGTCCAGCCGTCCCGCCTCGGCCTCCGCCGCCAGGTACCGGTGCGGCCAGGCGACCACCACCTCGTGCGCCTCCGGGAAGCGGCGCTTGGTCGCGAACACCGGCCGGGCGTCGCACACCGTCACCCGGTACCCGAGGAACGCGCCGACCCGGGCGACCGCGGCCGCGAAGTCGATGGCGCCGAACACGATCATCCGTGGCGGGCTGGCGTAGGAGCCCACGAACAGGGTCAGCTCGTCGCCCCGCCGCTGCCCGTCGTACCCGTAGCGCAGCGTCCCGGTACGGCCGGAGGCGAGCAGCCCCCGCGCGTCATCGGTGGCCGCGTCGTCCAGCCGCGCGCTGCCCAGCGAGCCGCTGGTGCGGTCGGCCCACACGATCAGCCGCCGCCCCAGCCGACTGGCCGGATCGCCCGGTTGGGCCGGGTCGGCCGACTCCGCCGCCACGCAGGTGACCACCGCGACCGGTACCCCGGACCGGATGGCGTCGAGCACCTCGCCCAGCTCGGGGAAGCCGGCCTGGTCGACCCGCTCCACGAACACGTCGAGGATGCCGCCGCAGGTCAGCCCGACCTCGAAGGCGTCGGAGTCGGAGACGCCGTAGCGCTGCAGGACGGGTACGCCGCTGGCGAGCACCTCCTCGGCGAGCTGGTACACCGCGCCCTCGACGCAGCCGCCCGACACGCTGCCCACCGCGGTACCGTCGGCGCCCACGAGCATGCTCGCGCCCGCCGGTCGCGGCGCCGAACGCCACGTCGCCACCACGGTGGCCATCCCCACCGGCTCGCCCGTCTTCCACCAGCGGCCGAGCTCCTCCGCGACCTCACGCATGCGCGATCACCTGCACCAGTTCCTCCAGCGCGGCCAGGCTGTGCCCGGCCACGAAGTCGTCCAGAAAGGGGAGGGCGGCCGCCATCCCGCCGGCCAGCGGAGCGTAGCCGGGCTTGCCCCGGTGGGGGTTGACCCAGACCAGCCGGTGGGCCAGCCGGGACAGCCGTGCCACCTGCCCCGCCAACTGCGCCGGGTCGCCCCGCTCCCAGCCGTCGCTGCACAGCACGACGACCGCGCCGTGGGCCATGCCCCGCTGCCCGTACCGGTCGAGGAACGCCTTGACCGATTCGGCCAGGCGGGTACCGCCGTGCCAGTCGGCGATCGCCGAACCCGCCGCCCGCAGCGCGGTGTCCGGGTCGCGCTGGTGCAGCGCGCGGCTGATCCTTGTCAGCCGGGTACCGAGGGTGAACACCTCGGTCCGGGTCGGGTGCCGGCGTACCGCCGCGTGCCCGAAGCGCAGCAGCGCGTCGGCGTACGGCGACATCGAGCCCGACACGTCCAGCAGCAGCACCAGGCGGCGCGGGCGGACCTGCCG
>CAZYCD010000315.1:0-4131 GCA_964645345.1 uncultured Micromonosporaceae bacterium | reverse complement strand
TGCCGATCGCCTTCATCATCGCGCCGATGATCCAGCTGTTCGCGGCGAACGCGACGGCGGACACCGCCCACCTCAACACCCGCATCGGACTGTCACTCATCTACATGCTGGTGATCCCGGTGAGCGTACCGGCTGTCCTGTCCGCCTACTCCGTGGTCGGCGAGCGCGAGCAGGGCACCCTCGAGCCCGTCCTGACCACCCCGATCCGCCGCGAGGAGATCCTCATCGGCAAGGCGCTGGCCGCTTTCGTGCCAGCGGTCGTGATCGCGTACACGATCTTCGGGATCTTTCTGGCCACCGCGGCACTGTTCGCCCATCCGGTCATCGCGTCGGCGATCTACGCGGGTACCCACGTGCTGGTCCAGCTGCTGTTCACGCCCCTGCTCGCGGGCTGGGCGGTCTGGCTCGGGATCGCGGTGTCCGTCCGCTCCACGGACGTGCGCGTCGCCCAGCAGCTGAGCATGCTCGGTAGCCTGCCGCCGCTGGCCGTCTTGGCGCTGATCTCGCTGAACGTGATCACCGTGTCGACCGGTCTTGCGGTCGGCCTCGCCGCCGCGCTGCTGGCCGTGAACCTGCTCGCCTGGCGCGTGGTGGCCGCGATGTTCGACCGCGAACGGCTCGTGACCGGCAGACGTGGATGAGCGGGGCCGGCACGCGGCGTGCGTCGCGGAGCACCCGCAGACGACGCTCTTCAAGGAACGGAGGAGATCAGCAATGTCCGCAACCCTGACGCTGACGCACAAGACCATCGGGGTGGAGGTCAGGCGCGGCACGTACGAGGTCGTGCTCGACGGGGAGCCGGTCGGATCGGTCGAGTTGAACCACACCTTCGAGACACCAATGAAACCCGGACGTCACACCCTGAAGGTCCGCAGTGGCCGAAACTCCAGCCCCACCAAGACCTTCGACGCCGCCGACGGCGAAGTCGTCAGCTTCCGATGCAGCGGAAAGAGCATCTTGCCGGTCTTTCTCCTGTCCTTCGTCGTGCCCAGCCTGGCACTCTCGCTCCATCGCGAGTACTGAGGCGCAAGCGCGGGTGAGGTCAGGGGTCAGGTCCGCGCCCGGAACGGGGCAAGGGTGGCGCGGACCTGGTCGCCCGCGCCCCAGTCGTCGTCGAACTGGGCCAGCACGGCGAGGTGTTGCCGCAGCTGGACAATCGGCATGCGGGCCCGCCAGTCGGCGTCGAGCGAGGTCAGGTCCGCGTAGATGTCGAAGAACCTTTGCGCCTCGGGCGGGGGAGAGGTGGACCACACGTGGGCGAGGTCGACCTCGGCCCACATGTAGGACACGGCCGGGTCGATCAGCGCGGGCTGACCGTCCGGGGTGGCCAGGAGGTTCTGTGCCCACAGGTCGCCGTGCGTCAGGCACGCCGGCCGGTCCGGCAGCAGGTCGGGAAGCCGGTGACACAGCCGCTCCAACGCCGCCCGATCCGCGGTGTCGAGTGCCGCGTCGACACGGGGCTGCCCGAGCCACCGGAGCAGCCGGTGCTGTGCGAAGAATGCGAAGCCGTCGTCGTTCCACGTATTGACCTGCCGCCGGCGGCCCAGCCAGTTGTCGCGATGCCATCCGAAGCGAGGGTGGGTCGTGCTCAGGTGCAGGCGGGCCAGCGCGTGCGCGAACTGCTCCCAGAAGGCCTCGCTGGGCGGCCTCGGCCGCAGTACCGACAACACCAGCAGTTCCCGGTCCGCCAGGATCACCTCGGGTGTCGCCACGCCGCCGAGCTCGCGCAGGGCGGCCAAACCTTCGGCCTCCGCGGCGAAAACGTCGTCGGCCGGCGTGTCGGCGAAGGCCTTGACGAACACCGGCGGCGCGTCCCGGCGGGTGGCTATGCCCGCCAGGGCCGCCACCCCGCCCGTTGCCGGCTCCACGGTGACGACGTCGCGCATCCCGGCCCGGAGCAGGCACTCCCGCAGGTACGTCGCCGACTGCATCACGTACGGGCTCCTCTTGTCCGGAGTGCTTGCTGGCAAGATCATATGTGAACAACAGGTGAGGACCGGCCGGACCTGGCATCATTCCGTAGCTGAGGAAGCGGTGCTGGGAGGTCGTCGATGAAAGACCCGACAACGGACGGATACGAGGTCAGCGCTGAGGAGATCGACGGCATGGTGCGCAACCTGTGCGGGTACGCGCTGGGCGAACCGCACCCGTTGCGCCGGTACCTCGACCTCACCCATCAGCAGGTCCTCTTCGACGGTATGGCCGACGCGCTGCGCAAGGAGCGCGGCAGGGCGCTCGCCGCCCTGCTCATCGCCGGCGCGAGCGCCGAGGAGATCGTCGAAGCGACGAATCTGACGAAGGCACTGGACGTCACGAAACTCGTCAAAGCCGCCGGGGAAGCTGAACACGTCAAGCAGGCGTTGAACGCGGCTGCCAACGCCGACCGGAAATCAGCCGCCGAAGCGAAGAAGCGGGAGGCCGCTGCCGCCGCTGAAGCGAAGCGGTCTGCTGCCGCGGCGGCGGCGGCTGAACGGAAAGCCGCCGCGGAGGCCAAGCGCCAGGAAGCCGCCGCGGCGGCCGCGGCGCGAAGGCAGGCGGCTGCGGCTAAGGCATCGAAGGCGGGAAAGTCGCGTCCGCCGCTCCCGGACATCCCGCCCGGTACCCGACGGGTGCTCACCGCCGACGAACTCAAGGCACTCGCCCAGGTGCCCGCCCAGCCCAAGAAGCCGCGGGCGTCCGCCGGCGCTGACTGAATGCTGCCGGTACCTGAGCCGTCCCGTCGGCTGGAATACGACCGTTCGGTCGGAGTCCTCCCCAGCCCCGCGTTCGGATGCCGCTCATCGGGACCACTCAACCGCGATTGAGTAGTGCACTCCTGTGCTCATCATTGATCTTTCCACCAGCATTCCCTGGCGCCCTATACGCCGCCGCGCACGGGCTGCGCCCACCCTCGCCGATCCCGGCTATGCCGGCGCCGATTTCGGCGTGCACACCCCGTTCAAGCTGCCGGCCGACGGACGCCGCCTCGGCATCGACAACCGCACCTACTACAAGCTCATGCGGTCCCTGCGCCGCCCAGGCGAACGCGGCTTCGCGCTACTGGTCGGCCGCTGGCCGGTGCTACAGCACATCACGGCCAGCCCGAGCAGAATCCGGCGACCTCGCCAACGCGGCCCTGGTACTCACCCAATTCGAGCACGACTACCGATGCGGCTCGAGCACCAGGTCGCGCTGATACCAGGTGCCTGGCTCACCCCCGAGGTCGGCCGGGTCGGCCGGACCGACGGGGACGAACCCGGCTTTGGTCAGCACCTTCTGGGACGCGGCATTTTGATGGGTGGTGGCCGCCCGCAGCGTGCGTAGCCCGTGCTGGGCCGCCGCCAGCCGGCACAGCTCCCCGACGGTCGCGGTCGCCACGCCACGGCCGGAAACATGTTGTGCGACCCGGTAGCCGAGTCTCGCACAGTGGTCTTCGATGTCATACAGATTGAACCGGCCAAGTACCGAGCCGTCCTGGGCGACGAGCACGTAGAAGGCGCAAATGCCGGCCTGCTGCTCAGCCAGCAGGGCGCTGTACCGGTCGGTGAACTGATCGAAGAAGTCGTCGCCGCGGTCGGAGACCGAGGCGGCGAAGTAGGCGCGGTTGGCCAGCTCGAAGGCCAGGACCGCCGGGGCATGACCAGCATGCAGCCGCTTCAGCTCGGGCATTGCCCGACTTTACTCAGGTAGTACGCCAAGCTCACCCGGTTTCCGCCAGCGGCAGGTCATGAGACTCGGCAGATCATGAAGGCCGCGCTGGAAGTTCGCGCGGGAGGTTCCTGTACCCGATCCGGCGTAGCGCAGTGGGTGACGCGGCTTGACGGTCTCGATCTCGCCGCCTCAGCCTGCCCCCGACCAGCGCTACCAAGCGCGCCCGACGCCAACACCGGCTTATCGCCCGGTCGATGTCGCTCGCCCCGCCAGGGCTTCGGGTCGTTCGCGGCGCCGCGGGTGTCGACCTTTGGCTGTGTTCGGCGTTAGGTTGTGAAGTGGGTGGGGCCAAGGTGCGGGTGGCGGGTCCTGGTATCCGGCGTTTTGTCGGAGCCGTCACTCGGGGATCCCGGCGGCAAACGCATGACACAGCTTGCTCGGGTGGCCAATGGCCTCATCCAGTCGGTACCTCATCGCGTTGATCAGACGCATCTTGGAGGT
>CAZYCD010000314.1:0-4205 GCA_964645345.1 uncultured Micromonosporaceae bacterium | reverse complement strand
TGCACGGCGGCTCAATCGCGGTGTTTGCGGCCCGAAAAGCGGCTCGCTATTTAAAAACACAGGCGGTTGTCGACACTCTTGCTTCTGAAGATCATTTCTTCGGCTCTGACGCAATTCGACGTTTTACCGCTTCCGCGTTTGAAATAAGGGACAGTTTGACCCGTGTCGTGTCGAACGCGGTCCGGTCTGGAAAGACGATCTATGCGTATGGCGCGACAGCGAAAGGTTCAACACTTCTAAATTTCTGCGGCTTGACCCGAGAGAGCGTCCCCTACTGCGCTGACTCGACCTCCATTAAACAGGGCAAGTTCATGCCTAAGAGCGGAACGCAAATAGTTTCAGAGGAGTGGGCGTTCCAAAACCCACCCGACGCATTCTTGCTGACCGCTTGGAACTATAAAGAAGAACTGATCGAGAAAGTTCGCCGAGCCGGGATCACGTGCGATTTCATTATGCCAATTCCGAACGTCTTGGTAACTCGGTCCTAGCAAATGGTTTTAAGTCCCATGGGCGCGCGTTACGCAGGTGTCCTTCGGCGCCATGCTATCGTGATTGTCGCTTTGGCAGTAGCCCTGATACTCGTCCACCCCCTGATACGAGTCGGCGTTATTGGCTATGCCTACGACTGGAACGTTCCCGCTTCACCAAGCGGAATGTGGGCGTGGGGCATTGCGGATCTCAACCCGTGGAGACCGATCGAATACGGCATGCCCTTGGCATATCCAACGGAGCTTTACCTTAAACTGGCTTTCGCTGTCCTGGGCTTGCTACACGTCCCTGCATCGATTGCAGTCGCGTTGTTTCTTTTTTGCTGCTACAGCCTCGCGTTCGTTGGCGCTGCACGTGCCGTGCGCTCCCTTTTTGATGCGGGAACGCGTCACCAACTTGTTGTCGGTTTGTTGTATGTCGCGTCGCCGTTCATGTTCAACACGACGGTTGCCGGGTACATCACCGGGCTTGTCGCTGCGGCGGCTTTTCCATGGGTGATTGTTTCACTTTACGACGCGACCCACGGGTGCGACAGGGCCTGGCTTCGCTTTGCTTTTTGGTGCGCCGTGTCGATGGCGCAAATACAATACGCGGTTTTTGACCTGCTCGTTGCGGCCGTGCTGTTGATAGCCGCCGGGGCGAGTTTACGTTCTTATGTTCGAGCGGTGTTCACGTTTGGGCTGGGCGTCGTGGGTTGCTACCTATTCATCTTCCCAAACTTGTTGCTGGTGCATAACGAATACAGCACGGTTGTAGCCCTGAGCCGGCATTCGTGGACCGAGCTGCAAGCGCCTGGGTTATTTCGAGCACTCGCACAGCAACCTTCATTTTATTCATTCTTTCATGATTCGCTAAAGAATGCGGCCTGGTTGTGGACCGCTCTGGGAATATTGTTGACAGTCGGCGGGATTGTCATTGCACTTAGATCCCCAAGCAGGTTCGCTCGGGCGTTTGCCGCTGTAGCAATCGTCGCGCTCCTATTTTTGAACGGTTCAAATCCGCCATTTGGTTTCGCTATATCAGCGCTTTACGCGCACTTTCCGCCGATGGCGTTTCTGCGAAACATCAATTACCTTTACGCTGTGCTCGCATTAGTGATCCCACTTTTGTGGGCTGCTCCAACGAAGAAAGCATTACCGCGACGTTATCTTTATGCTTTCGCCGTCATCGCCGTACTGTGGACACTTCCGTTTTGGACCACTCGGTACACATCATGGATACCCGTTACAAAAAACGAAATACCGCAGGTCGTCGGAGCGAGCGCACGCGAGTTAGTATGGCCGCACCTCTCGGTGTTGAAGAACGACGTCGACGCCCCGAGCGGTGTTAATCCTAACTCGATTGAAACGATAACCCCTATCTTCGTCCGCGATACGCCAACGGGTGTCCTCGAAGCGTCCTTACTCGATCGAGTAACCGATTGGGCTCCGGTGGCCAAAAATTTTGTGCCACTCATGAGAACCGGCCAAATAAGCTCCGTTGATCTGCAACTTGGTTTGGATTCGCATTTTCCTCAGTTCGTTAATTCGTATGCGGATCAATGGCTTTTCGACGCATACGACACGTCGAATTTACGCGACCGCCTTACAGCTACCGGCGTGTATTTTACTCAGACAGATGGTCTGGTGAAGTACGGCGAACATACGCGTAGTGATGCCGCCGCTGCGGACGGTTACGCACTTCTCGACGGCGGACTTCAAGGGGAAGCGGCATTGATGTCGATGGGATTTGAGCTTCCTGTTGTTTCTGCTGCTGATCTCGACACCTTGGACTCGCTCGCCGTTTCTCCAAAAGCGTTTATTCGGGAAGGCGACTCTATGCCGACGTTGCTTTCGAAAAGCGACTACGCTTCTGGGGACGCAGTTAGCGCGGGAGCACTGACATCGCGAAAGACCGCAGATTTTCACGAGGACTGGGTTGATTTAATGCAATCGCAGAACTGGTGGTTGTCTTCCCGCCTTCTGCAAAGCCCGCATGCTGCGGTGACCACTTCGCGCGTGATGCTGTCGGTGCCGCTTCCGCATCATCGCGTGCACGTTCGCTTGCAATATTTTGCGTCAAACTTTGGTGGCGTATTAAAAATAGGACCCGGCCGTCCGCCTCTTGTGATTAAAACCTCTGCCGCTACCTTTGGAGAATACCGATGGGTGGACGTCGGTTGGTTCGATGGCGCAAGTATTGGAGCGTTGACCATTCAATCGGATTACGGGCTGAATGCTATTGGCGCTGTCGCGATGCTCTCTCCGGAGGCCGACAAAACGGCGGCCCTTCGGTATAGGAAAGCTTCCCGCTTGCCGTCGGCCATCGTGTTACCGGATCTCTCCTTTCCCAGTGTTTCTCGCTTTCGAGTCGATACAGGCCGGATGCTGCCGGTTCTTACGGGGAGCGCGCATCCGGATCCAGTAAGCTTTGATGCCCGCTTAATACGGTCACAGGCTGGCTGTGAAGTACGCATATCAAATGTTCGCCTTGTCCAATACGAAGTAACGATAGACGGCCGCCGGGAGGGCCGAAGTGGCTACGAGGCACCGCTTACAAAGTTTCCTTGCCTGAGCTCTGATATCGTTGAGGTCGACGGTCGGCGGCTTGGGCCAATTCCTATACGTGCGCAATCCGTCAACGGCTCATTAGAAGTTAAGCGCTATACCGCGTCGGCATCGAATGCGGTCACTCGCGGCATTGCAGATTTTACCGTTCATCCTGACATTCTGCCACTTGCATTCCCCGCGTTGGGACCGGGCATTCACACGGTCGCCTTATCTTCTTCACCTTTAGTCGTACCAGGGAGAGACTGGGTATTTGAGGACTCCCAACGCGATGAGACGGATTCGAATACCGCCACAGGGACCTCCGAACACCTAGTGGGAGCGACAATACTACGATTTGTCTCGAATCATCATATTGTCGACATGAATATTCCGCTGAAAAAAATAACCGCAACGGACGCCTTCGTTGTGGCGGGGGCCTACCAACTTGATCAAGGCGCTCAATTTCGGATCACTATATACGATCCCGAAAAGAATCGTATTTTGAAAGAAATGGTATTGCCCTACAAGCGTACACAATCGACGTTTGTTTTGCGCCTTGGAAAAATCCAAGCTGAACACGCGTTTGCGTATGTGTATTTCTCACCCAGAAGTAATTCGGAATCTCATGGGCGACTTAGCTGGGCTGAGCCGCTGCGCGATCAATCGGCAAACTTAGTGCTAATCTCAACAGGATTTCCTGCTGGTTCGCTGCGTGACGTACCTCTGCGCCCTCTTAAATTCGATCGTTACGCCATTTCCGCTCATGAGCCGGTTCTCCAGTATGCTCAAACTTACGACACCGGCTGGACTGCGTCTCACGCTGACGAGCACTTGGTTACGCCTAGCGGCTTCAATTTATGGCTATTTCCTAATGGCCAGCGTGCGGGTTCTGTCACGATTCGGTACAGAACTGGAGTAATCTACGCGATATTGGTTGCGGTCTCGTCGCTTATACTTGCATCGCTTGCATTATGGGGCTTCGTACCCATTCGAGTACTTCTTAAGCGGCGTGTAGATCACGAAGCCAAAAACCTTCCTATCCTTCCGATAGAAGAGGCTGCGAGTTAGGCAAAAATCAAAAAGCGCCCGGTTTGCGTGGGCGCTTTTTGATTGACGTTAATGGCTGCGCAAAATTACTTCGTCTGAAATGTCTTGACGTTCTTTAAACCCGCATCCTTAAACGTTTGC
>CAZYCD010000313.1:0-4212 GCA_964645345.1 uncultured Micromonosporaceae bacterium | reverse complement strand
ACGCCCACGCACAGCGCGTTGAGCAGCGGGTTGCCCTGGTACCCGGGGTCGAAGGACAGCTCGCCGCCGATGTTGGGCAGGCCGAGGCAGTTGCCGTATCCGCCGACGCCGGCCACGATCCCGGGCAGCACGCGGGCCGTGTCGGGGTGGTCCGGCGCGCCGAAGCGCAGCGGGTCCATGACCGCGATCGGCCGGGCTCCCATGGCGAGGATGTCGCGGACGATGCCGCCGACCCCGGTCGCCGCGCCCTGGTACGGCTCCACGAAGCTAGGGTGGTTGTGCGACTCGATCTTGAAAGTGACCGCGAGGTAGTCGGATACCTTGATGACTCCGGCGTTCTCACCGATGCCGGCGAGCATGCGGTCGGACTGGGGCGCCTTCTCGGCGAACTGCTTCAGGTGCACCTTGCTCGACTTGTACGAGCAGTGCTCGCTCCACATGATCGAGTACATGGCCAACTCGGACCGGGTGGGACGGCGGCCGAGGATCGCGCGGATCTTCGCGTACTCGTCGTCCTGCAGGCCCAGCTCGCGGTAGGGCTGCGGCTCGTCCGGGGTCTTCTCGGCCTGCTCGATCGTGTCGGGCCCGTCGTCCAGATCGTCGGGGCCGGAGACCACGATCTCGCCGCCGACGACGACCTCGTCGACGACGATCTCGATGAACGCGGGCTCGGCGTCCTGCGCGGGGTCCACGGCGCCATCGTCCACCGAATCGGGCGCTTCGGCTGAGGTTTCGGGGGCTATGACCGGTTCGGCGGGTATCTCCGGGCGGACCGCGGCGGCCGGTACGACCAGGGCGGGCTCGGCCGGTACCTCCGGCGACGCCTCGGTACCGTTCGCGGCGGCGGCCGGTTCGGCGACCTTGCGGGCGCGGCCGGCCGGCTTCGGCTTGACCGCCGGCTTCGCGTCGGCGGCCGGCTTCGGCGCCGGAACGATCTCGTTCTCCGTCGTGGTCATACCGGCGCTCCCGCCGTGGCCAGGTGCGTGAGCACCGAGGTGAAGAAGGCGAGGCCATCAGTGGACGGCCCGGTCAGCGCCTCGACGGCGTGCTCCGGGTGGGGCATGATGCCGACGACGTTGCCGGCCTCGTTGCGGACGGCCGCGATGTCGCGCATCGAGCCGTTCGGGTTGCCGTCCACGTAGCGGGCCACCACCCTGTCGGTCGCCTCCAGTTCGTCCAGGGTCGCCTCGTCGGCGACGTACCGGCCCTCGCCGTTCTTGACCGGGATCAGGATCTCCTGACCCTCCGAGTACCCGTTGGTCCAGGCGGTGTCCGTCGCCAGCATGCGCAGCACCTGGTCCCGGTTGCGGAAGTGCAGGTGGGCGTTGCGGGTCAGCGCACCGGGCAGCAGCCCCGCCTCGCACAGCACCTGGAAGCCGTTGCAGATACCCAGTACCGGCAGCCCGGTACCGGCGGCCGCGACGATCGAGCCCATGACCGGCGAGAACCGGGCGATCGCGCCGGCCCGAAGGTAGTCGCCGTACGAGAAGCCGCCGGGCAGGATGACCCCGTCCACCCGGTGCAGGTCGGGATCGTTGTGCCAGAGCGCGACGTCCTCGGCCCCGGCAAGCCGTACGGCCCGCCTAGCGTCGCCGTCGTCGAGCGAGCCCGGGAAGGTGACGACCCCGATCCTCACCGGTCGCCGTCCTCGATCCGCAGGGTGAAGTCCTCGATCACCGGGTTGGCCAGCAACTTGTCCGCGATCTCGCGGGCCTGGGCGATATGGGCGTCGCTGTCCGTTTCGTCGGCGAACTCCAGCTCGATGCGCCTGCCGATCCGGACCGACTCGACACCGGCCACCCCGAGGCGGGGCAGCGCGCTGGCCACCGCCTGGCCCTGGGGGTCCAGGATCTCGGGCTTCAGCATGACGTCAACCACGACGCGAGCCACGGGATGCTCCTGACTCTCACTCATCGATCTCTTGCCGCAAGTGGGCTGCCCTAGCCTACCGGGCCGCGACGGATTCCAGATCAGCGACGTTCGGCCGATCGGTTCGACCGGTACGGTACCGACTCAACGCAGGGCCGTAATCACAGTGAGTATCGCCAGCACGATGCAGACGGCGGCACCGGCGTACTGCAGCAGCGCCAGGCTGATGTACCGCAGCAGCATGCGACCGAGTACCACGGCGGCCCCGGAGACCGCGGCGAGCCCGAGCCAGGAGCCGGCGAACACCGCGACCGGGTGCCCGCCGCGGGCCACCAGGCCGACCGTCAGCAACTGGGAGAGATCGCCCCATTCGGCGGCGAACAGCACCAGGAAGCTGGCAACGGCGGCGCGCAGCCCGGACCGCTTCTCCCAGCCGAGCTTGCGCTCGAACTCCTCCTCTTGCTCCTTCTCGGCGGCGGCCGCCCGGCGCGCAGACCTGATCAGGGCGAGCGCGCCCAGCGCGAACAGCGCGGCGGCGACCAGCCGCACGGGCAGCTGCGGAAGCAGCGAGATCAACCGGCCGGCGGCCACCGCGACCAGGCTCTGTACCCCGAACGCCGCGGTGACGCCGAGCCAGACCGGCCACGGTCGGTAACGGGTGGCCAGCACGAGGGTCGCCACGAACGTCTTGTCCGGCAGCTCGACCGGTACCACGAGAATGAACGCGGTCGCCGCCGCCAGCAGGAAGTTCAAGGTGCCTCATCCGTGACCGGGCGACTTCCGTGAAGTCAGACGAATGCCCTGCGCCAACGGGCCGAGCATACCGCGTGTGATCTACTGTCCACCCGTGGAGCTGCTGCACTCGGGCAAGGTGCGCGACGTCTACGCCGACGGGGATGACCTGATTCTGGTCGCCTCCGACCGGGTGTCCGTCTACGACGTGGTGCTGCCCACACCGATCCCGGACAAGGGCGCGATCCTCACCCAGCTGTCCCTGTGGTGGTTCGAGCGCCTCGCCGAACTGGTACCCAATCACGTGATCTCCGCGGTCGACGTGCCGCCGGAGTTCGCGGGGCGGGCGATCCGGTGCCGCCGGCTGTCGATGGTCATGGTCGAGTGCGTGGCGCGCGGGTACCTGACCGGCGGCGGGCTGGCCGAGTACCGGGCGACCGGCGGGGTGTCCGGGGTACCGCTGCCGCCCGGTCTTGTCGAGGCCGACCGGCTGCCGGAGCCGATCTTCACGCCGAGCACCAAGGCGCCGATGGGCCAGCACGACGAGCCGATCCCGTTCGAGGCGGTGGTCGAGGCCGTGGGCGCGCAGACCGCCGAGCGGCTGCGGGACATCACCCTCGAGGTGTACCAGCGGGGAGCGGCGCTGGCGGCCGAGCGCGGGATCATCATCGCCGATACCAAGATCGAGCTGGGCTTCGCACCGGACGGCACCCTGGTACTCGCGGACGAGGTGCTGACCCCCGACTCCTCCCGGTTCTGGCCGGCCGACGGCTGGCGACCCGGTACCGCGCCGTTCTCTTACGACAAGCAGTACCTGCGCGACTGGGCCGCGGGTACCGGCTGGGACAAGCGCGCCCCGGGACCCGCGGTACCCGATGACGTCGTCGCGGCCACGCGCGAGCGGTACGTGGAGGTCTACGAGAGGCTGACCGGCCGCCCGTGGTGAGCCATCAGCCCCGTAGCTTGTCGCAGCGGCGCCAGCCAGCGCTGGTCAGCGGATCGCGCCGGGCGTGTAGGCGGCCGCCTCCGGGTGGGCATCGACCACCTCGCCGACGCTGGCCGCCACCGCGGCGACCTGGGCCGACGCCAGCCCGGTGAAGGCCGCCCGGTCGGCGACCAGCGCCTCGATCTCCCCCCTGCTCAACGCCAATCGGGAGTCCGCCGCCAGGCGGAGGGACAGGTCGTTGTCTGCCGCGCCCTTCTCCCGCAAGGACAGCGCCACCGCGACCGCGTGCTCCTTGATCGCCTCGTGTGCGACCTCCCGGCCCACGCCCTTGCGCAGCGCCGCGACCAGTACCTTCGTCGTGGCGAGGAACGGTAGGTACCGGTCGAGCTCGCGGTTGATCACGGCCGGGTACGCGCCGAAGTCGTCCAGCACCGTCAGGATCGTCTGGAACAGGCCGTCCAGCGCGAAGAACGCGCCCGGCAGCGCCACCCGGCGGACCACCGAGCAGGACACGTCGCCCTCGTTCCACTGGTCGCCGGCCAACTCGCCGACCATCGACAGGTACCCGCGCAGGACCACGGCCAGCCCGTTGACCCGCTCACAGGAGCGGGTGTTCATCTTGTGCGGCATCGCGCTGGAGCCGACCTGGCCGGGCCGGAAGCCCT
>CAZYCD010000312.1:0-4401 GCA_964645345.1 uncultured Micromonosporaceae bacterium | reverse complement strand
CACCATCTTCCAGGACAACCTGGTCTTCGTCGACTTCTGCGAGGCGATGGTCAAGCAGACCAACCCCAGCGTCCTGGCCCAGGCCGAGAACACCGAGGCGCCGCACCGGGACATCCACGGGTACCGGACGATCGCCGACCTCATGCGCGCGTTCAACCCGTTCGAGGGGGAGGTCTACAAGCTCGCGCTCAAGATGAGCCGCGTCACGCGCGAGATGTTCTGCCTCATGGAGGGCCGCCACGTTCATCCGTCCACTGTTTATCCCGGCGGGGTGGGCACGATGCCCGAGCCGACCCTGTTCACCGACTACCTCAGCCGGCTGATCAGCATCCTCGACTTCGTGAAGCAGGCCGTCGCGATGAACGACGACATCTTCGACTTCTGGTACCAGGCGCTGCCCGGGTACGAGGAGGTCGGCCGACGCCGCGTCCTGCTCGGCTGCTGGGGTGCCTTCCAGGATCCGGCCGTGGTGGACTACCGGTACGAGAACATGACCAACTGGGGCCGCGCGATGAAGGTCACGCCCGGCATCGTGGTCGACGGCAAGCTGCTGACCACCGACCTGGTCGACATCAACCTCGGCATCCGCATCCTGCTGGGCAGCTCGTACTACCACGACTGGGTGGGCGAGGAGCCCTTCGTCAAGACCGATCCGCTGGGCAACCCGATCGACATGCGCCACCCGTGGAACCAGACGACACTGCCGGCACCGCAGAAGCGGGACTTCGGCGACAAGTACAGCTGGGTGATGAGCCCCCGCTGGTACGACAAGAGCAGCGGCCAGCATCTCGCCCTGGACACCGGCGGCGGCTGCTTCGCGCGGATGTACGTGACGGCCCTGGCCGGCCTCGTGGACACTCCGTACGTCAAGTCGACCGGGCACAGCGTGCAGATCTCGCTGCCGAAAAGCGCCAACCTTCCCGAGATGACGTTGGAGTGGCGCATCCCGCAATGGTCCAACGCGATCGAGCGGGACCGGTCCCGCGCCTACTTCATCGCGTACGCGGCGGCCATGTCCCTGCACTTCGTCGAGCAGGCGATGGGCCACCTCCGGACCGGCAACATGCGTACCTTCGTGGACTTCGACGTGCCGGACGAGGGCATCGGGTGCGGGTTCCACGAAGCCGTGCGGGGCATCCTGTCCCACCACCTGGTCATCAAGGACGGAAAGATAGCCAACTACCACCCGTACCCGCCCACGCCCTGGAACGGCAGCCCGCGCGACAGCTTCGGCACCCCGGGACCGTACGAGGACGCCGTCCAGAACACGCCCATCTTCGAGGAGAACGGACCGGACAACTTCAAGGGCGTGGACATCATGCGCGCGGTGCGCAGCTTCGACCCGTGCCTGCCCTGCGGCGTACACATGTACGTCGGCGGCGGCCGTACCGTCCAGAAGATCCACTCGCCGATGTTCGGTGCGTCGCATGGCTGAGGACACCGGCCGGCTGGACGACGCGGCGGTCGAGCAGCGGCTGTCCCTTGTGGACGGTCTGCTCGGCCAGCTGGAGCAGATTCCTGGCCGCACCGCGGAGTTGGCGTTGCAGGCGGTCGAGGCGGTCGTGGACGTCTACGGTGAGGCGCTGTGCCGGGTGGCGGACGCGGTGCGGGAGCAGCCCGCGGCACGGGACGCTCTGACCGCCGACGAACTGCTGCGCCACCTGATGCTGCTGCACCGCGTCCACCCCGACCCGCCGGCCGCGAGGGTGCGCCGGGCCGTCGAAGACGCGGCCGTGGCGCTGCGCTCCGCCGGCACCCGCGTCGAACTGGTGGAGGTACGCGACGAGGTGGTCGTGGTACGGCTGACCTCCGGATCCTGCGGCGCGTGCGGCGACACCGACGCGCTGCACGGCGTGGTACGCGACGAGGTGCTCGCCGCCGCGCCGGAGCTTGCGCGGGTCGACATCGTGGGGGCCGAGCCGGCACCGGCGCTGATCCCGCTCGCGGCGGTGGGCGTGCGGCGCGCCGCGGCACCGGCCGCGGTTGAGGGGATGCCGCAATGACCGGCGGGCTGCAGCGACTCGTCGACCGCGCCGCGGGCAGGCGCGCGACGGGGGTCGACCGCTGCGGCCTGTGCGCGGAGCCGGTGGCTGGGCACCACCGGCACGTGCTGGACACGCAGGCGGCCGGCGGCGTCGCGGGCACGAGCGGCGATGCGGCCCTGATGTGCGTGTGCGTACCGTGCGCCATGCTGTTCGGGCGTGACGGCGCAGGAGGCGGGCACTACGAACTCGTCCCAGAGCGCCGTACCCGGCTGGGCGACGTGTCCAGCGAACGGCTGGGCGTACCGGTGGGTCTGGCGTTCTTCGTCAAGCAGTCCGACGCGGCCGTGCTCGCCTACTACCCCAGTGCCCTGGGCGCCACCCGGTCCCAGGTCGCGATCGCCGACTGGGCTGAGGTCGAGCGAGGGTCGGCGGCGCTGGCCGCGATGATGCCGAGGGTCGAGGCGCTGCTGGTGTGGACGGGTGTCGGCGGGGCGCGCCGCGAGCACTGGATCCTCGGCATCGACGAGTGCTTCCGGCTCGCCGCCCTCGTGCGCCGCAACTGGAGCGGCATGTCCGGCGGCACCGCGCTGTGGCGCGCGGTCGCCGGGTTCTTCGAGGAGTTGTGCGACGGCACGCGCGCATGCGCGACCGACGAGCGGTAAGGGGACCGAAGTGAGCGAGATCCGGGTGGGCAAGCCAGACGTGCGGGTGGACGCCGCCTCGCACATCAGGGGCGTGGAGAGCGGCAACGGCAAGAACCGGCAGCGCGGGCTGCACAAAGACGGGACCGTGGACGCGCGCTTCTCGACCGGCATCCGGCCCAAGCGCCACAACCCGGTCCTGCCGGTCATGCCCAACCTGCCGCCCGGCTGACCGGCCGGGTACCGACCTTCGAGGAGATGACAGACGTGAAACCGGTCCGCATGGTACTGGCCGCCGCCGGCGGCGCGCTGCTGGCCGTCCTGGTGTGGAAGGAACTGCCGGCGGCGAACCGGTACCTGAAGATGAAACGCATGTGACCGGAGGAGACGGGGACCGCATGTGTCTTGGCATTCCCGGTGAGATCGTCGAGATTGCCACCGGACCAACGCACCTGGCCACAGTGGACGTGGCCGGGGTACGCCGCGCCATCAACGTCGGCCTGCTCGGCGAGGAGCAGGTGCGCGTCGGTGACTGGGTACTCGTGCACGTCGGCTTCGCGATGGCGAAGATCGACGAGGACGAGGCCGCCGCCACCCTCGCCATGCTGACCGGCCTCGGTCAGGCGTACACCGACGAACTGACCGCCCTAGCCACGTCCGACATCACCTGAGGTTGGTTGCCATGCGCTTCGTTGACGAGTACCGCGACGCGGACAAGGCCCAGGCGCTGGCCACGCAGATCGCCGCACTGTGCGAGCCGGGCCGGCAGTACAAGTTCATGGAGGTCTGCGGCGGGCACACGCACACCATCTACAAGCACGGCCTGGAGGACTACCTGCCGGAGAGCGTGACACTGGTGCACGGCCCAGGCTGCCCGGTCTGCGTGATCCCGATGGGCAGGGTGGACGACGCGATCGCCATCGCCGAGCGGCCCGAGGTCATCATGACCTCCTTCGGGGACATGATGCGGGTACCCGGCGGTACCGCCTCGTTCTTCGACGCGAAGGCGGCCGGTGCCGACATCCGCATGGTGTACTCGCCGCTGGACGCCCTGAAGATCGCCCGTACCAATCCCGACCGGGCCGTCGTCTTCATGGCGATCGGGTTCGAGACGACGGCACCGTCCACCGCGATGACGGTCCTGCGGGCCGCGGCCGAGGGCCTGCACAACTTCTCCATCTTCTGCAACCACGTCACCATCCTGCCGGCCATCAAGGCGATCCTGGACTCGCCTGACCTTCGCCTGGACGGGTTCATCGGGCCCGGCCACGTCTCGACCGTCATCGGCTGCCGGCCCTACGAGTTCATCGCCCGGGACTACGGCAAACCGTTGGTGTGCGCGGGATTCGAGCCGCTGGACATCCTCCAGTCCGTCTACATGATCCTCCGGCAGTTGGCCGACGGCCGGGCCGATGTGGAAAACCAGTACACCCGGGTGGTGCCGTGGGACGGCAACCCGCGGGCGGTGAAGGCGATCGGCGAGGTGATGACGCTGCGGCCCTACTTCGAGTGGCGCGGCCTGGGCTTCATCTCGCAGTCGGCACTGCGGGTACGCGACGAGTACGCCGCGTTCGACGCGGAGCGGCTGTTCGAGGTTCCGGGCCTGCGGGTGGCCGACCCGAAGGCGTGCCAGTGCGGCGAGGTGCTCAAGGGGGTGCTCAAGCCCTGGGAGTGCAAGGTGTTCGGTACCGCGTGCACGCCGGAGACCCCGATCGGTACCTGCATGGTCTCCTCCGAGGGGGCCTGTGCCGCCTACTACAACTTCGGCCGGTTCA
>CAZYCD010000311.1:0-4408 GCA_964645345.1 uncultured Micromonosporaceae bacterium | reverse complement strand
CCAGCGACGGTTGAAAGCCAGTGACGACTCAGACCTCGACATGGCAGGGCGAGCCCTTCCCGCCGTCCCCATCCCAGCGCGCCGTTCCCGGCACGGTGATCGGTGGGCGCTACCAGCTGCGGGTGGCGATCGGCAACGGCGGCATGGGTACCGTCTGGCAGGCCGCCGACACCCTCCTGCGCCGGGACGTGGCGGTCAAGGAGGTGCTGCTGCCGGCCGGCATGGCCGACGCCGAGCGCACCGCGATGTATGAGCGCACGATGCGCGAGGCACGGGCCGCCGCGGCCCTGTCCCACCCGAGCGTGGTGCAGGTCTACGACGTGGTCACCGAGGGTGGCCGGCCGTGGATCGTGATGGAGCTGCTGCACGCGCGGAGCCTGGCCGACATGATCATCGCGGATGGCCCGCTGGCCCCCCGCGCGGTCGCCAAGATCGGCATCGCGCTGCTCGGCGCGCTCGAGGTCGCCCACGGCGCCGGCGTGCTGCACCGCGACGTCAAGCCGGCCAACGTGCTGATCTGCACCGACGGCCGGTGCGTGCTGACCGACTTCGGGGTGGCCCGGATGCCGTCCGAGAGCAACCTCACCACGCCCGGCATGGTGCTCGGCTCGCCGCACTTCATCTCCCCGGAGCGCGCTGTCGGCGGCGCGTTCGGGCCGCCCAGCGACCTGTTCTCGCTCGGCGTCTCGCTGTTCACAGCGGTGGAGGGCCGGCCGCCGTTTGACAAGGGCGACCCGTTCGACACCATGCGCGCGGTCGTCGAGGAGCCTCCCGTCGCCCCGGTCCGCGCCGGACCCCTTTCGCCGGTGCTCTACGGGCTGCTGGACAAGGACCCGGCCCGGCGCTGGGACGTCCAGGCGGCCCGCCAGGCGCTGCGCGACCTGCTCGCCGGCCCGCTGGCGAACAACGCGACGCACCACGTCACCGACCCGTACACGGTGGTACCGGTCGCCGCGCCGGCCCGCCCGGTCTACCAGTCCGACCACGCGGCCGGCAGCCAGATCGGCGGCCGGGCCATGCTCGCCCCCGGTGAACTGCCCGGAGACCGGGAAGCGCACCGCGCGGCGGCCCGGGGCGGCCTGCTCGAGCCGACCAACCCGGGCCAGACGGACCTGTCCGGGTACCGGGAGCAGGGCTGGTCCCAGCAGCCCGGCAATCCCCGGCCGTCGAATGCTGACTCGGCGCCGCTGCGACAAACGACCCGGCCACGGGGCCCCGCGCACGGTGCCAGCCGGGGCGGGATGTTCACCGACCTCGCCGCGGGCGCCCGGCAGGGCGCCGGCAGCCTGCTCACCCGGCTGCGTGGCCTCCCCCGCCCGGCCAGGTGGGGCATCGGCGCCGGTCTCGTGACCGCCCTGGTGCTCGGCATCGTGGCGCTGTCCGGCGGGTTCGGCGGCTCGGCCTCCAGGGTCGCCGCCGCCCCACCGTCCACCGCGCCGTCGCCGACCGGGCCGTCCTTCCAGACCACCGCCTACCAGGACAGCCGGCACTTCTCACTCAACGTGCCGGCCGGCTGGACCAGGGCGGGCAACAGCTTCGTCGACTTCACCGACCCGCAGGACTCCGGCCGCCGGATGCGGGTCAACGTCGAGGCCGCCGGGGGTACGAACGCGGACTTCATGGCCGCCGTCGAACGCACGCAGCAGAACGACGCCAACCGGTGCGCCAGGCCGTTCAACCAGGTCGCGCTGCGCCAGGACGTACAACTGGCCGGGCGGCCGGCCGCCGAACTGGAGTACCAGTGCGGTGAGGGCGCCGACCTACGGCACATCATCTGGCGGGCCACTGTAGTCAACAAGCAGGCGTACGAGTTCTACCTGTCGGTACCGGACAGCGAGTTCGCCGCCAGCAAACCGATCTACGACGAGGCCGTCCGCACCTACACGCTGAACCTCAGCGGCTGACCCGACCGCCCGCCGGTCCGCGTGCTATCAACGGGGGATGACGACCCCGCAGATCGGTGACGCGCGCGCACAGGCGGAGCACTGGATCGCCGACGACCCCGACCCGGATGACCGGGCCGAGCTGCGCCGGCTGCTGGACGCGACACCGGACGGCGGCGGCGAGCTGGCCGACCGGTTCGGCGGGACGCTGACCTTCGGTACCGCCGGGCTGCGCGGGCCGCTGCGGGCCGGCCCGAACGGGATGAACCGCGCGGTGGTGCGGGGCGCGGCGGCCGGCCTGGTGACCTGGCTTCGCGGGCAGGGTACGGACGGGGCCGGCGGGCCGGTGGTCATCGGGTACGACGCCCGGCACCGGTCGCGCGAGTTCGCCGAGGAGACGGCGCGGGTCGCCACCGGGGCGGGGCTGGAGGCGCTGGTACTGCCACGCCCGCTGCCGACGCCGGTCCTCGCCTATGCCGTGCGGCGGCTGGGTGCCGCCGCCGGGGTCATGGTCACCGCGAGCCACAACCCCCCGCAGGACAACGGGTACAAGGTGTACCTGGGCGCGCGCCTCGGCCGCGACCTCGGTGCCGGGGCGCAGATCGTGCCGCCGGTGGACGCCGAGATCGAGGCCGCGATCCGGGCGGTCGGCCTCCTCGCCGACGTACCGCTCGGGCCTCCCGGGACGGTACCTGACGAGGACCTCGCTGCGTCCTATGTGGACAGCGTGACGTCCGTTGTGGACAGTGGCTCGCCCCGCGACCTGTCCGTGGCGTACACGCCACTGCACGGAGTAGGCGGCGCCGTGCTGCGCGCCGCGTTCGTCGCGGCCGGGTTCCCAGAACCGTCCGTTGTGGACAGTCAAGCGGAGCCCGACCCGGACTTTCCGACTGTGTCCTTCCCCAACCCGGAGGAACCGGGCGCCATGGACCGGGTGATCGCACTCGCCGCCGCGACCCACGCCGACCTGGCCATCGCCAACGACCCCGACGCCGACCGGTGCGCCGTCGCGGTACCGGACGGTGACGGCTGGCGGATGCTGCGCGGGGACGAGGTCGGCGTGCTGCTCGCCGACCACCTCATGCGGCGCGGCGTCACCGGCCGGTACGCGACGACGATCGTGTCCTCGTCACTGCTGAGCGCGGTGTGCCGGGCGCGCGGACTGCCGTACGGCGAGACGCTGACGGGCTTCAAGTGGATCGTCCGCGCGGGCGACGGTCTGGTGTACGGGTACGAGGAGGCGCTCGGGTACTGCGTCGCACCGGAGCTGGTGCGGGACAAGGACGGCATCTCGGCGGCGCTGCTGGTGGCCGAGCTGGCGGCCGGGCTGAAGGCGCGGGGCCGGACGCTCATTGACCGGCTGGACGAGATCGCCGCGGAGTTCGGCGTGTACGCGACCGACCAGCTGTCGGTACGGGTGGAGGACCTTACCGAGATCGACCGCATGATGGCCCGGCTGCGCGCCGAGCCACCGGCCCGGCTGCTCGGCCAGGACCTGACCTCGGTCGAGGACCGGCTGCCCGACTCGGACGTGCTCATCCTGCGGCACGAGCGCGCACGGGTCGTGGTACGGCCGTCCGGTACCGAGCCGAAGCTCAAGGCATACCTGGAAGTGGTGGAGCCGATGGGCGGCGACGGGGTACCGGCGGCGCGGCAGCGCGCCACCGGGGCCCTTGCCGCCCTCCGCGCCGAAACCGCCGCGGCCCTGGGGTTGGTTTAGCTCACGAACCGGGGCATGCCGCCGAACTGACGGTCACCGGCGTCGCCGAGGCCCGGCACGATGAACATCTTCTCGTTCAGGTGCTCGTCGATCGCGGCGGTCACCAGGCGCACCGGCAGCCCGGCAGCGTCCAACCGGGCGATGCCCTCCGGCGCCGCGAGCACGCAGATGACGGTGATGTCCGTGCAGCCGCGGTCGGCCAGCAGCCGGCAGCAGTGCTCCAGCGAACCGCCGGTGGCCAGCATCGGGTCGAGTACCAGCACCGGCCGGCCGGTCAGGTCGGTCGGCAACGACTCCAGGTAGGCCCGGGGGGCGAACGTCACCTCGTCGCGGGCCAGGCCGACGAAGCCCATCGAGGACTCGGGCAGCAGGGCCAGCGCCGCGTCCGCCATGCCCAGCCCGGCGCGCAGGACCGGTACCAGCAGTGGCGGGTTGGCGATCCGCGTCCCCTCCGCCTCGGCGACGGGCGTCTGCACCGGGTACCGGTCGACCGGGAACGCGCGGGCCGCCTCGTAGACCAGCATCGTGGTCAGCTCGTGCAGTGCTGCCCGGAATCCGCCTGAATCGGTCTGCTCGTCCCGCATCGCGGTGAGCCGGGAGGCGGCCAGGGGGTGATCGACGACAAGTACGTCCACGGCTGACATCGTAGGACCGAACGCTAGTCTCGAAGGCATGACGGCGACGGCGACGCGGCCGGGCGGTCGGGCTGGCGACTTCTCCGAAGTCACCAGGTCCGAGGCGGCTCTGCGTACCTTCCTGCACGGGCTGCCCGGGGTCGACCAGGTCGGCGCCGAGGCCCGCGCGG
>CAZYCD010000310.1:0-4418 GCA_964645345.1 uncultured Micromonosporaceae bacterium | reverse complement strand
ATCGGGTCGTTGGGCAGCGTGACCAGGTATGAACCGGGGAACACCTGGGGCAGGTTCACCCCCGTCGCGGGGATCAGATTTCCCGCGACGAGCAGGTCGGCTCCTCGGACGTCGGCTTCGGGCAGGCTCAGCGACGCCAGCCCACCGTTGATCAGCCACCTGCCGGAGGCGCCGGCGTCGGAGTGGTACATCTGCAGCAGCATCTGGTGGTGGCCGTCGGCGAGGTCGAACCGGGCGAGCACCGTGTTGTCGTTGTACCGCCGCTGCTGCGGCGCAGCCACCCCGACCTGTACGAGCTGGGGTGGCGTGTATGCCGGGTCGCGCAGCGTACGCGCGGACAGCATCTCCTGCCCGGCCCGCTGCTCCGTCGCCGGGGACCCGCCGCTGAAGATCAAGGGGTTCAGCAGCGCCCGGGCCCGGTCGGCGTCGCGGTCGGCCAGCGCCTGGAAGTAGGCGCGCACGGTCTCGACAGGATTCGACGCGACATCGTGCCGGTGCACCAGCGGCACGACCACGAGCGGGATCGCCGCGATCACGGCCAGACCCACGGCCAAGCCGGCGACGATCCACAAGGTCCGGTGACGCCGCGCCGGGCGGGGCGGCGCGGCGCTGTGCCGCCCGGGTGGCCCGCCGGGGGGTACCGGCATGCCAGGAAGGTTCAGCTGTGCCGTGCCGCACCGGCCGCAGTACCGGGCGGCGGCGACAACCGGGGCACCGCAGGCGGGACACTGCCGCCCGGGTTCAGCGGGACGTTCCGGGCCAGGTGCACCGGCGGGTCCGGGGATCTGGGGATCAGGGGGCACTGGCACCTCGCTTAGCCGATTGCCGGTCGATCGGACGGAACGAATACCACCTTGCCGTCGTCGCCCTGGGCCTTTCCGCTCACCGTGAACTCGATGTTCTGGACGTACGGTGGTGTGCCCGGTGGACCCTGCTGGGTGCTCCGGACCACGCCGTAACCGCTGGTCACCACGGCCGTACCGTCGGAGTCGATCTGGATAGTGAGGGCGGGCGGCGTAACGATCTGCCACGCGAGTGATGTCATGCCCTCGATGGAGACCCAGGCGCGGAACGGGCAGTGCGGCGGCGCCAACTCCACGGCCTGCGCGCAGTTTTCCAGGTACTGCCGCACCTGCGTCGTTATCGCCGTCCGCGCCGAGTCCCGCAGGGTGAGGGTGAACCGGGGCTCCTGGCTCGCGCCGGCCACGACCGTCAACGGCGGGGCCAGGTAGATGGGGCTCCCCGGCGGTGCGATCTCGTATCCGCCCGGAAAGACCCCGTCGATCTCCGTCTGGTCGGTCGCGACCCGGGTACCGGCGACCGTCAGCGTGGAACTGAGGAAGTATGCGGGAGGCAGCGGCAGCGAGGGCAGACCACCGCGAATGTGCCACCGGTGCGGCAACAGAACGCCCCTCGGCCGTACCAGGGCGAGTCGCAGGTCGTAGGGGCGTCCGTCGACCTCGTAGCGGGCGTCCACGGTGCCGGTCGTGGCGGTGACGCTGCCGGTACGTACGGCTACCAGGCGCGGCGGGTGGTAGCCGGGGTTGCGTACCGCGGCCGCGCTGAGCAGCCCCGACGTGCCTGCGCCGGAGAGCTGCGCCCGCGCGGTGACCGCGTCGCGGCGGCCGAGTGCGCCGAGGTAGTCACGCACGACATTGTCCGGGGACTCCGCCAGCTTGACACCGACGAGGTGGACGGCGAGCGGGATCGTCACAACCAGTACCGCCGCCACGGCGGCGATGACGGTCGGTCGCCGCGATCGGTGTCGACCGGGCACCGCCGATGGTTCGTGATCCGATTGCACGCAATGGCCTCATGTCGGGGAAATGGACCAAGAAAGCCTGCCGCAGAGTCGCAACGGGCGTTGTCCCATGTGACAAAACGGACGCACATCCATCCACCGCGTCGTACCTGGACGTCCAATGCGGAGGTTTCGAAGCGGCAACGACGCCGCGGGGCTCGCCCTCGTCGAACACCACCTGCCCTGGCTGGAGCGGCCGTCGCGGAGAGCGCCCGCGTCCCGGCATCAGCCGGGTCCATTAATCAGAGACAGGGGGCCGCATGCGCCACAACCGAGTCAGCGGCGGCCCCGCGGAGAGGACGAAGGCCCGCCTGTACGGTGGACCGATGGCGTCGGTCAAGCAGTTCCAGGTCACCTTCGACTGTGCAGAACCTGAGCGGGTCGGTCGCTTCTGGTGCGAGGTGTTGGGGTACGTCGTGCCGCCGCCACCCGAAGGGTTTGCCACGTGGGACGATTTCGATCGCGCGCTGCCGCCGGAGCGGCAGGGCTCGGCGTTCGCGTGCGTCGATCCCACAGCTGTCGGCCCGCGGCTGTACTTCCAGCGGGTTCCTGAAGGCAAGGTCGTCAAGAATCGGGTCCATCTTGACGTGCGGGTCGGCACCGGGCTCGTGGGTGAGGAGCGCGTGGCCGCACTTGAGGCCGAATGCGCACGACTGGTCGCGCTCGGCGCCATACGCCAGCGGCTACTTCCTGCCGACGACGAGAACGAGTCGTGCCTCGTGATGCAGGACATCGAGGGCAACGAGTTCTGTCTCGACTGAGTGAAAGTGGGCGTGGCCCGGCTGTCGGCGTGGCAACCTTCGCCTGGGCAGCCGCGAGCCGAGGCCGCAGGGTGGCTCAGGGCCTGCAGCCGTGGAAGGTGCGGCGCAGGTCGCTCACCCAGGCGTCGGGGTTCTCCCAGGGGATGAAGTGGCCGCCGTGGTCGTGGGCGTTGACGTTGACGTGGTTGAACCAATCGGCCTGCGGGCCGGTCTTGAACGCCCGGACGCGCTCGTTGGCGGTGTGGATGCCGGGCGGGTTCTCGTAGGTGACGAAGGTGAGGCCGACCGAGGCCTGCACGACCGGGGTGCGGTCGTGGGCGGGGGCCCAGGGGTAGCGGTTGGCGTTGGCGTAGTAACGCATCGATGTGGCGATGGAGTTGTTCACCCAGTAGATCGTGGCGTGGGTGAGCAGGTCGTCCTTGCTGAAGACGGACTCCACGTCGCCGCCGTTGTCGCTCCAGGCATTCCAGCGTTGCACCAGCCAGGCGAGCAGGCCGGCCGGTGAGTCGCTCAGCCCGTGGGCCAGGGTGGCGCCGTCGAGCATGTGCACGGCGAGGTGGGACGCCCAGCGATGGTCCAGCTCGATGATGCGGGCACGGACGTCGGCGGGCTGCTCGTCGGTCAGGGGACGGTTGCGGGCGAAGTCCCAGGCGCGGGGGCCGGTGAAGAAGTCAAGCGGCAGCCCGGAGCCGATGTGGATGCCGTACAGCTCGTCGGCGTACTTGTGGCCGAGCTGGCTGGAGACGATGCCGCCGATGTCGCAGCCCCCGGCGGCGTACTTCTCGTACCCCAGGGTCTCGGTCATCAGCATGTGCCAGAGGTCGGCGACCTTCCAGAAGTTGACGTCCGGAAAGCCGGTGAGCGGGCCGGGGAAACCGAAGCCGGGCAGGGACGGCACGATGACGTCGAACGCGTCGGCGGGATCACCGCCGAACGCGGCCGGGTCGGCGAGCGGGTCGATCACCTTCGACCAGTGCCAGAACGTCCACGGCCAGCCGTGGGTGAGGATCAGCGGGATCGGGCGGAGGCCAGGGCTGCGCTTCCGCATGAAGTGCAGCGGGACGCCGTGGACGCTCACCTGGTAGTGCTCGTACGCGTTGATGGCGGCCTCGGCCTCGCGCCAGTCGTAGCCATCGCGCCAGTAGGCGACCAGCCCACGCAGATAGCTGTCCGGGACACCGTAGGACCAGTCCCCATTCTCCTCGTCCAGCGGCGGACGGGTCCGTGTGAGACGGGCACGCAGGTCGTCGAGGACCTCCTCGGACACATGGATCGGGGTGGGCTCCAGAGGGAAGGCGTGCGGGCTGCTCATGCGTGGTTCCTCACTGCCGGGGGGAAACGGTGCCGTCGTAGGGTTGGAAGCTGGTCGGCGTGTCGTGAGTATCCGTGAGCGAACGTGTGTCGTGGGTGAAGCTGGCCGAGTGGGCGCGGGTGAACCGGGTGCGTCCGCAGACGGCCTATCGGTGGTTGCGGGAGGATCGGGTGCCGGTGCCGGCGCGGAGGCTGGCGTCGGGGACGATCTGGGTGGATACCTGCCGGGTCCCGAACCCGGCGGCGCGGTGCTGTATGCCCGCGTGTCCAGTCATGACCAGCGCGCGGATCTGGACCGGTAGGTGGCCCGGTTGACCGGGTGGGCCACCGCTAACGGATACCGGGTGGGTGAGGTGGTGTGCGAGGCCGGGTCCGGCGGTGAACGGTCAGCGGGGCCAAGTTACGCCGGATTCTGTCGGACCCGTCTGCCACTGTGATCGTCATGGAGCACCGGGATCGACTGGCCCGTTTCGGGGTCGAGCAACTGGAAGTCGCGCGGGGTCGGCGGATCGTGGTCGCCGACCCGGGTGGAACCATTGATGATC
>CAZYCD010000309.1:0-4430 GCA_964645345.1 uncultured Micromonosporaceae bacterium | reverse complement strand
GGGCAGCGACTCATGCAGGCCGAACTCGGCGGAGAAGTAGGCGATGGTGGTGTTCGTCTGCGTGGGAAAGGTGCGGGCGAACCAGGTGTCCTCGGCGCGCATGTAGGCGTCGAAGGCGGCGAGCACGCGATCGTAGTGGGCGAGGAAGGCGGCGTCCTCGGCGAGGGCGTTGATGCGCGCGGGCGCGACGTCGGTGAGCACGCGCACGGCGTTGTGTTCGGTGCGCTGCCACAGCTCGGGGTCGATGGCCTGGTAGAGGGCCTGCGCGTCGGGGTTCCATGTCCACCAGAGGTTGTAGGCGAGCTCGTGGAGGCGGCCGATGCGCGCGGGGATGGTGGGGAAAACGGCCATACGGCCGAGGACTTTCACGGATGACTCCTTCAATGGATACCAATGGATCCCAATGGATGCGAACATGTACCGGTCCGCCGCACATTGTACCGCAGGGGTGAAGCGACGGGCGCGGCGAAGGACTGCGCGAGATGTGCGCCACGCAGTGATGGAACTCGCAGCGCACCGCGGCAGTTTCCTCGTCCGAGAAGACGCGTCTATTCAGGCGGCCCTAGAATCGAGTGAGCGATCGACGCGTGGGGCCTTCAGATGTTGCCTGGATTGAGCTTGGCGTCAAGGGATTACCACGCACTTGCGCAGGGTGACAAATCTGCAACGACGCCCTCCTGCTCTCCTCGCTGGCCTCTGCCCTCTGCGCCCTCGGCGGTTCCACGTACCCGATCCTGCCTTGAGGAACCCCGGCCGGTCGCGTGCGGCACTTCCGCTCGCCCGGCGCGCGGCGAGAAACCCTCGCAGGCGAGCCAAGCGTCGCGGAGCTTTGTCGTGTGGTACCGTGTTATGGCCTTATGGTCAAGTCGCGGCGCGAGGACGGCGCGCCCTAGAACGGACCCGGCGACGGATACCCGCCCTCCGCCCATGACCCCGGCCGGCCTCTACGCGCTCACGCCACGGGCGCCCGCGCTCTGCCTCGGCGTGGACCTCGCCGGCGTGGAGCATCGCGAGACGGGCATCGCCCTGCTCCGCGACGGCCGGCTGGAGCTGCTCGCCACCGCCGCCACGGACGACGACATCCTCCGCCTCGCCGCGCTGGCCGGCCCGGGCGCCACCCTCGCCGTCAACGCGCCGCTCACCCTGCCGCGCGGGCGCTGCTGCCTGGACGACGATTGCCGCTGCCGCCACGACCCCGGCACGCGCAGCCGTCAGGTCGAGCGCGACCTGCTGCACCTGCGCGTGCCGACGCTGGCGACGGCGCTGCTCAAGGTGCTGGCGCGGCGCGGTATCCGGCTCGCGGCGGCCTTGCGCGCGGCGGGATGGGAGCCGCTCGAAGTCTATCCCTACGCCACGCTGCGCCTGCTCGGCCTCCCCACCAGCGGCAAGCGCACCCAGCTCGGACGCCTGCGCATCCACAGCGCGCTGCAAGCGCTCGTCCCCGGCCTGGAACATCCCGCCGCCTCGGAGCACCAGCTCGACGCGGTCGTCTGCGCCTACACCGCCCAGCTCTGGCGCGACGGCCACACCCGCGCCGTCGGCTCCCCCGACGAAGGCGTGATGGTCATCCCCGACCTCGAACGGCTGGCGCGCGCCGACGAGCAGCACGAGACCACGACGCCCGCGACGGCCCTTCGCGTGGCCGAGGCGGGCGTGGAATATGGAGTGGGCAACCAGCCCGACCGATAGACGCATCCCGGCGCGGGCGTCCCTGCCCCATGCCCTTCGCGACGTGGCGCCTCCTACGCCAGCGGGACCGTCGCGCGCGGGGTCGACCGCGGCTCGGCCGGCAGCTCCTCCAGCCCGCGCTCCCTGCCGCGCTCGAGCGCCTCGACGGCGTCGCGCAGGACCGAGGGTTGCGGTCGCAGGGATGGGCCGCTCGCGACGATCGCCGGGGCCGCGGCGATGGCCTCCAGGTCGGCGAGTTGATCCTCCAGCCACGAGCGCGCGGACTCGCCCCAGACGACATCGAGCTGGCGGCCGCGCAGACGGGCACGCTCCCACGGCGTCAGCGAGAGCGCCTCGTGCAGCGCCGCCGCGGTGTCGTCCGTGTCGCGCGGGTCGATGCCGAGCACGCCGCCGTAGAGCTGGTCGTAGGCCCCGGCCTCGCGCGAGAGCACCATCACGCCGTCGCGCTCGTTCAGAATCGCGCCCTCCTTGGCGACCAGATTCATGCCGTCCACCAGGGGATTGACCAGCAGCACGTCGTAGTGGCGCATGCACGCCAGCGCGCGGGCGTGGTCGTTGCCGCGCAGGGCGACGATGGGCGTCCAATCGGGCGTGCCGAACTCCTCGTTCACGCGGCGGATGACCTCCTCCACCTGCGCCGCGCAGGCCCGGTAGATCGGCAGGCTCTCGCGCGAGGGCACCAGCAGCGCCAGGAAGACCACCGCGCCGCGCAAGTCCGGGTGCTCGCGCAGCAGCCGCCCGTACGCCTCGAAGCCGCGCACGATGTTCTTCGTCGGCTCGACGCGGTCCACCCGCACGATCAGCTTGCGCCCACGCTCCACGCCGATCTCGCACATGAGCCGCCGCGCCGCCGCGTTGGCCGCGGGCTTCGCCGCCGTCGCCAGCACCGTCTCCGGCGTCACCGCGATCGGATAGACGCCGATGCGCACCCGCCGCCCCTGCCAGCGCAGCACGTCCGGCTCGCCCGAGGAGGACGACCGCGCGCCGGGGAAGTAGGCCGCCACGCCGTCCAGGAAGCGTTGCGCGTCGCGCTCCGTCTGGAAGCCGACGAGGTCGTTTGCCAGCAGGCCCTCGAAGATGCGCCGCGCCATCGGCTCCGGGATGCGCCCCCACGCGGCCGGCTCCGGCCAGGGGATGTGGATGAAGTGCGCGAGGCGAGCCTGGGGGAGGCGGCGCCGCACCAGCGCCGGGGCGAGATAGAGGTGGTAGTCGTGGAAGATCACCGGCGCGCGGCCCTCGGCCACGGCCCGCTCGCGGGCCACCGCCTCGGCCACCGCCGCGTTCGCCGGCAGATAGCCCCCGCCCCACCAGGCCCAGAGCCGCTCGGGGTTGCGCTCCAGCGCCTCCTCCAGCCCATGCTGCAAGAACCACAGCACGCGATTGCTGAAGCCGTCGTAATGCCCGCGGAAGACCTCCGGCGCCACGTCTACCAGCTTCGACACCACCCGCTCCAACCCGGCGACGGGCGCTTCACCCGGCCAGGCCGGCTGGCGCGCCACCGCGCGGTCGGCGTCGGTCATCGCCAGCGAGACCCAGGTCACGCGGCGCCCCTCGGCGGCGCAGAGCAGACCGCTCACCACACCGCCGGCGCCTCGCTGCCCCTGCGGCAGCCCATCCGGCCCGAAGCGATGCTCCAGCGGACCGCGGTTCGTCACGAAGACCACGTCGCCGGCGCTCGCCGGCTGTGTAAGGAATATGTTCGACTCGGCACGTCTGAGCGCGCTCGGACCGTGGGCCACGTCCGTCCCCATGCCAACTCCCTTCCTGGCTGACCAGTCCCTGCCAGCATGCCTACTATGCCACGGTCCCGTGAAATGGCACTGAAATAGATATGAAATGAATCTAAGAGATCGGCGCACGCCTCCTACCACCCCGTAAGCGGGCGTCCTCTCACGACGACGCCGCGGCGGCGCTCGTCGAGACGTCGGCTCCGCCTGGCATGCGTTCTGTTGCCGGGGGCGTGGCGACATCATGCCGAGCGGCCAGATCTTTGGCCAGCGCGCGAACATGCGCGTGGCCCGTGCTCGACCCGGCAAAGACGGCTGCCAGAGTGCGGATGGTACAATGCACCGGACATAATGCCGAAAAATAGCGCCTCCTCGGCGCGTCTTGAATTACGGCAAGTCTCGTGCCGTCCATCTGGGGTGGAAAAGAGCCGCGGTGCGCCGCGCGCGCCGTGGTGAGGAGATAGATTCGCGTGAAGGCCCATATCCTGGTCGTAGACGACGACCGGCACATCACGGAGGTGTTGCGGCGCGCCCTCGCCTATGAGGGATACAGCGTCGAGGTGGCGCTGCGCGGCGACGAGGCGCTGCGCAAGATCATCGAGCGCCCCGCCGATCTGGTCGTGCTCGACCGCATGCTGCCGAACATGGACGGCCTCGAGGTCTGCCGGCGCATCCGCGCCTCCGGCGACCAGGTGCCGATCCTCATGCTGACGGCGAAGGACTCCATCCCCGACCGCGTGACGGGGTTGGATAGCGGCGCCGACGACTATTTAGTGAAGCCGATGCAACTCGACGAGCTGCTGGCGCGCGTGCGGGCGCTGCTGCGGCGGCGCAACCCCGAACAGGCCGAGGTGCTGCGCTTCGTCGACCTCGAGCTGGATACCGGCAGCCGCACGGCCCGGCGCGGCGCGCGCGAGATCGCCCTCTCCACCACCGAGTACGAGCTCATGCAGCTCTTCATGCGCCGGCCGCGCCAGGTGCTCACGCGCGACGTCATCATGGAGCGCGTCTGGG
>CAZYCD010000308.1:0-4451 GCA_964645345.1 uncultured Micromonosporaceae bacterium | reverse complement strand
GGGAGCGGCAGTACGCCGAGGCCCGCCAGCGCTGGGAGGCGCACACCAAGCAGGTCCAGACCGCCCGGGCGGCCGACGCGGCGGCGGAGCCGGGGCAGGCGCCCACCGGCCCGGTCAGCAGCGCCACCCCGGCACCGGTCAAGGCTCCCGAGGAGCCGTCGGGCACGCTCGCCACGGACGAGGCGCTCGCCGCGCTGCGGGAGAAGCTCGCCGGCGGCAAGAGCTGAGCCGTCGTCACGGCAACTGACGCGGCCCCGGTCGGATCATCCGACCGGGGCCGCGCGGCGTTCCGGTCCGCCTGCTGAAAGGATCCACCCCGTGCTGATGGTCGGGTTGACCGGCGGGATCGGGGCCGGCAAGAGCGTCGTGGCCGCGCGGCTGGCCGAGCTCGGCGCCGTCGTGATCGACTCCGACCGGCTCGCCCGCGAGGTCGTCGAGCCGGGTACCGACGGCCTGCGCGAGGTGGTCGAGGAGTTCGGGCCGGAGGTGCTCGGGCCGGACGGCGCCCTGGACCGGCCGGCGCTGGGGCGGCTGGTGTTCGGCGACGAGGCGGCCCGGCGGCGGCTGGAGGCGATCGTCCACCCCCGGGTACGGGCGCGGTCGGCCGAGCTGATCGCGGCCGCCCCGCCGGACGCGGTGGTAATCAACGACATCCCGCTGCTGGTCGAGTCGGGCATCGGCGCCGGCTTCGATCTCGTGGTGGTGGTGCTGGCGGGCGAGCAGACGCGGCTGCGCCGGCTGGCCCAGGCTCGCGGGATGTCCACCGACGAGGCCCGGGCACGGATGGCTGCCCAGGCGACCGACGAGCAGCGGCGCGCCGCGGCCGACGTGGTACTCGACAACGACGGGTCGCGCGAGGACCTGCTCGCCGCGGTGGACCGGCTCTGGTACGAGCGGCTGCGGCCGGCAGCCGGCTGAGAGCGCTGGTTGTAGCGGCTCCGCGAGCGTCGCGGCTTAAGACTTCTGCGCGACCGGCTTCGGCAGTACCGGCGGAGTCGCCGGCGTCAGGTCGAGGTACCCGTAGCCGCCGGCCGCGGTACGGATCTCCAACCGGCGCAGCACACCGTCCTTGTCGACCCAGTACCGCAGCCGGGCATGGCCGGGCGCCGCGGTCTCGGTGGCGCCCCGGATCTCGAACACCGTGACCGGTACCGCGCCGATGCTGTCGGCGCGCAGCCAGTTCGCGGTGGTGCGGAGCGGGGACGGGTCCTGGCGGGTACCGCCGCCGAGATTGACCAGGGTCGTCAGCAGGGCGTCGAGGTCGACGGTGCCCGAGTCGCCGGCGCGCTGCGCCCACGTGGACTGGGTCCAGCCGTCGGCCGGCGGGCGCAGCGGCGGGCTGCCGTCGATGCCGCCGCCGCGCACGGTGATCCCGGTCCGGTCGGCGCGCAGGAGGCTGCCGGCCGCCGGGTCGTCGGGGTCGCGCAGCGCGAGGTAGAACGCCGGGAGGCGCCAGTCGAGCCACCCGGTGGCAAGCACCATGCCGGCCGCGCCGACCGGTACCGACGCGGTCACCGTTGCACCCTTCGCGGCCCGGTCCTTGACCGGCAACTCGGCCAGCATCCGGGCCTCGTCCGCCGTGACCGGCCGGGGCTGCACCAGGGCACCGCCGAGCAGCGCCACGGCGTTGAGCGCCGGTACCGTGACCCGGTCGAAGTCGATGCGCACCGGCAGGTTCGCGCCGATCACAGTGTCCAGCCGGCGCAGCCGCGAGTTGTCGTCGAGCCAGTAGGTGGCCGGCCCGGCCGTCGAGGCGGACGGCGCGGGGGACGGCGACGGGGAGGCGGATGGTACCGGCGACGCCGAGCCGGACAGGGGCACCGCGTAGAACGGGGAGGTACCGCTCGGTGCCGCGCTGGGCCGGGCCGGCGCGGTGAAGACGCTGACCGGCACGTTGGAGACGGTGTCCCGGCGCAGGTACCGGACGCCCGAGCCGGCGACCTGGCCCGCCTCGTCCGGCTTCTCGGCGGCCAGCCCGAACAGCAGGGCGGTCAACTGGTCGAAGGCGGCACCGCTGGCGGCGGTCGGGTCGAGCGGGCGCAGCCGCCAGCCGTCGGCGGGCGGGGTCGCGGGCGGCGTCGGGTACCCGTCGGGTGCGCCGGCCGGCCGGCCCGCCCGGATGGCGATCAGCCCCGGTACCGCCTGCACCAGCCCGTCGGCCGGCCCGGGCGTGGCGGCGAGACTGGCCAGGTACACCATCGGTCGTTGCCAGTCGATCCAGCCGCCGACCCGCGTGCCGGTACCCGGGCTGCCGAGGTCGGCGTGGAAGGCGATCCGGCCGTCGGTGAGGTTGCCGTAGCGCATCGCGGCCAACGACCGGGCCTGTGCGTCGCTGATCGGTGGGGTCGACGACGGTGTCGCCGGCTTGCGCGGGGCGCCGGCGGACATCGTTCCGACGCCGAGGACGGTGGCCGCCGCGGCGGCCAGGCACAGCAGCGCGATGCCCGCGTAGGTGCGCCCGGCGTCGAAGCGACCGCGGGGCGGTGCGGCCACGGGGAGCTTCACGAGAGGTTGAACGCGGGTGCCCGGCCGAGGTGACGGGTACCGGTCGGGTCGGTCGACCAAATTGAGCTCGACCTATATATAAGGCAGCTCGCGGCGGCCGGTCCGCGCGATCCGCGCGACCGCATCGGGTGCGCTACGCCGGCAGTGCCGGGTGCTGCAACCCTGCTCCCGGGCCCGACCGGCCGGTGTGGAGGTCCGGTCTTCGGCCCGTGGCCGCCGCGAGCGGCCCACGCATCGACGGTATCGCGGTGATCTCTGACACACAATCGCAATGTTGGAGCCGATCGTGCACATGCTGTCGTTTCGGCCGGATCGCTGGGCGCGCGGTGGCACGAGGACCGGCCGGAAGTGTCGGTGGGCCGGCGTACCGTTGCGCCATGGCACTGGACATCCCACGCCTCGACAACCGGTTCGAAGTGATCAGCGACTACCAGCCCTCCGGCGACCAGCCGGCCGCCATCGCCGAACTGGAGCGGCGGGTGCGCCGCGGCGACCGGCACGTGGTGCTGCTGGGCGCGACCGGCACCGGTAAGAGCGCGACCACCGCGTGGCTGGTCGAGCGGGTCCAACGGCCGACCCTGGTTCTGGCGCCCAACAAGACCCTGGCCGCCCAACTGGCCAAGGAGTTCCGCGAGCTGTTCCCGAACAACGCCGTCGAATACTTCGTGAGCTACTACGACTACTACCAGCCCGAGGCGTACATCCCGCAGACCGACACGTACATCGAGAAGGACTCCTCGGTCAACGAGGAGGTCGAGCGGCTGCGTCACTCGGCGACCATGTCGCTGCTGACCCGGCGGGACGTCATCGTGGTGGCCACCGTGTCGGCGATCTACGGCCTGGGCACGCCGCACGAGTACCTGTCGCAGGCGGTGCAGGTGCGCGTCGGCGAGGAGATCGAACGCGATCAGTTGCTGCGCCGCCTGGTCGACATCCAGTACACGCGCAACGACCTCGCCTTCCAGCGGGGTACCTTCCGGGTCCGTGGCGACACGCTGGAGATCATCCCCGCGTACGAGGAGCTGGCGCTGCGCATCGAGTTCTTCGGCGACGAGATCGAGAAGCTCTACTACCTGCACCCGTTGACCGGCGACGTGGTGCGCGAGGTCGACAAGCTGATCGTCTTCCCGGCCACGCACTACTCCGCCGGTGCGGAGCGGATGGAGCGGGCGATCCGCGGCATCGAAGCCGAGCTGGAGGCCCGCCTGGCCGAGTTGGACGGGCAGAACAAGCTGCTGGAGGCGCAGCGGCTGCGGATGCGCACCACGTACGACATCGAGATGATGCGGCAGGTCGGGTTCTGCTCGGGCATCGAAAACTATTCGATGCACATCGACGGCCGGACCTACGGCGAGCCGCCGTACTGTCTGCTCGACTACTTCCCGGACGACTACCTGACCGTCATCGACGAGTCGCACAACACCGTGCCGCAGGTCGGCGGGATGTACGAGGGCGACGCGTCGCGCAAGCGGATGCTGATCGAGCACGGGTTCCGGCTGCCGTCGGCGGCCGACAACCGGCCGCTGCGCTTCGACGAGTTCCTGGAGCGGGTGGGCCAGGTGGTCTACCTGTCGGCCACGCCCGGGCCGTGGGAGCTGCAGCACACCAACGGCGAGGTCGTCGAGCAGGTGATCCGGCCGACCGGGCTGGTGGACCCCGAGGTGGTCGTGAAGCCGACGAGGGGCCAGATCGACGACCTCATGCACGAGATCCGGGTACGGACCGAGCGGGACGAACGGGTACTGGTCACCACGCTGACCAAGAAGATGGCCGAGGACCTCACGGACTACCTTCTGGAGCACGGCATCCGGGTGCGGTACCTGCACTCCGAAGTGGACACGCTGCGCCGGGTCGAGCTGCTGCGGGAGCTGCGCAAGGGCGACTTCGACGTGCTGGTCGGCATCAACCTGCTGCGCGAGGGTCTCGACCTGCCCGAGGTGAGCCTG
>CAZYCD010000307.1:0-4491 GCA_964645345.1 uncultured Micromonosporaceae bacterium | reverse complement strand
CTCATCAACGAGGAGGTCATCGGCCGCGACGCCGCGACCCGCCGGATGCGCAGCAAGACCGCGAACTTCCCCACCGGTAAAACGTTCGCGACCTGGCGGCCGAGCGAGTCGTCCATCCCGCCAGCCACCCAACAGGCACTGTCCACATTGGAGTGGATCGGGCGGGCAGAGAATTTGGCGGTGTCCGGGCCCTCGGGTACAGGCAAGTCACACTTCGTCGAAGCCCTGGCCCACGCGGCGATCGAAGCCGACCTGCGCGTCGCCTGGTTCACCCTCGAGACCCTCGCGGCCGCCGTGGGCCGAGCCAAGGCCGACGGATCCGTCGCCCGTACCGTGGCCCGGATCTGCCGATCCGACCTGATCGTGGTCGATGATATTGGCATGCTGCCGGTCGGGCAGGACGCCGCCGAGGCGTTCTACCGGATCGTGGACACCGCCTACGAGCGCCGCTCGATCGCCGTGACCAGCAATATTCACCCGTCTGGTTTTGACACGATCATGCCGAAGACCCTGGCCACCGCAACCGTCGACCGGTTACTCCACCACGCCCACGTCACCGTTACCCAGGGTGACAGCCACCGGCTACAGCAAGCCCTGGCCGGGAAGGGGGTGAAGGCCTTGAGGTGACCCACCCAAGGAGATCACCTGGCCATCCGCAGGGATTTCTGGTGTCCGTCCACGGGGAGCTCACAAGACCGCAGGACAGGACTTCGTCCTGACCCTTGACACCCATTCGCTACGTTCCATTCCTAGCCTGCGTTTGCGCAGGTCCGACTATGTTTCCTGTCGGGACGGCGGGATTTGAACCCACGACCCCTTGACCCCCAGTCGAGTGTCCGAGTCAGCACGGCGGCCCGAACCCGAGATGAGGGGCCGGTCAGCACTGACCGTCCGCCTCCGTTGATGCGGGAGCTTACGGGCGAGTCAACAGCAGCCGGCCAGTAAGGCGGTACCGGCTGTTGTCCACCCAACGGCTATCCGTCTGCCGGTGTTGGGGGAGTGCTCATGTCCGCAACGCCCGGCTACCCAACACGCTGGCCGCTGTTGGGTAGCTGTTGCCCGGCGGCCTCGCCGACTCACGCCGATCCTCGGCCGTTGCTAGCCATTCGTAGTTGCGGCCATTCATTCAGCGGCGCGGGAGCAACCCCGCCATGACAGCACACCAGACGTCAACCCCGGATCCCCTCGCCACGCCCACCGCCATCTGGTGGCTCGGTGACGGCGACAGCAGCGCCCAACCCGGCGACAGCGCTGTCGCCGACGCCCCGGCGACAGCGACACCGGCCGCGTCACGATTCCTGTCGCGGCTGTCGCAGCGACTCGTGCTGACGTACACGTCAACCGGCGACATCGTCGTCGATCTTCACGGTGACGCGGACCTGCGCCAGGCGACAGAACAAGCCGGTCGCGTCTACCTGCTCGTGGCCGACCGGGCCGCCATCGCCGACCTGGACCAGCGCGCGACACCTACCAGCCTCATCGTGACCGGTCCGCCTTCACCGACCGGCGGGCTCGCCCCGGCCAGCCTTGACGACCTCTTCCTGGCGTGTCGGCTCATGATGACCGCTGACCTGGGCACCCTTGCCCTCATCGGACCGGCCGACCTCGATGACCAGGCCCGTCTGCGCCGGCCGCAGCGCTTGGCAGCTGCGGCAACAGCGGCAGGTCTGCACGCTGCGGGCAGCATCATCGCCGTCCACCGGCCCGGCCGCGCAGACCGATTCCTCTTCTACGCCAACGACGAAGACGCAGCTCTGGCCACCACAGCGCCCACCGCGCACCCGGCGATGCGCATCGACCTGTTCACCACGCCAGCCCGCGACAAGCGCCATGCCTGACCACGACAACCCGCGACAGCCCGACCGCCGCCCCAGCCGCGCCGGCACCACCCGCGACAACTCGTCACCTCGTATGGCCCACGCCGCGACAGGACCGCGACAGCCGACAACCGGACCCGAGCCAGCGCGACAGAACCGCGACAGAAAAAAGCGGCGCACCGATCACCCGTCCACACCGAACCCGTCGCCCACTGTCGCCCCGCCAGAACCGTTCCACCTGGACGGCGACCGCAACTACCGTGTTCAGACGGACCGACCAGCCAATGAACGCCAGTCGGTCCACATCGAGCTGCCCGATCACGATCCCGTCATCACGCCGGGCGCGGCCGCAGCGCTGCTTCGGCTGATCATCAACGCCGCCGGCCGCAGCAACGACAACGATTACCCCTCGATCTCTCGGAGTACGAGATGAGATTCGCCTTCTACGGACGAGTGTCCACCGAGGACCAGCAGGACCCGGAAGCATCCCGCCAGTGGCAACTCGCACGCGCCCGCAACCTCATCGAGCCCACGGGGCACACCATCGTCGCCGAGTTCTTCGACGTCGGCACGTCCCGGTCCCTCCCTTGGAAGAGACGGCCACGGGCAGCGGAGCTGCTTGCCGCGCTGCGCAACCCGCGCCGCGGGTTCGACGGCGTAGTCATCGGCGAACCGCAACGCGCGTTCTACGGCAACCAGTTCGGGCTCACCTTCCCACTGTTCGAGCACTTCGGCGTCCAGCTGTGGATCCCTGAAGTCGGCGGAGCGGTCGACCCGGGCAGCGACGCCCACGACCTGGTCATGTCCCTCTACGGCGGGATGAGCAAAGGCGAACGCAACCGCATCAAGATCCGAGTCCGATCCGCGATGGCCGCGCAAGCCGCGACCGAAGGCCGCTTCCTGGGCGGCAGGCCCCCGTACGGCTACCGACTGGCCGACGCCGGCCCGCACCCGAACCCGAGCAAGGCCGCCGACGGCAAGCGGCTGCACCGCCTAGAACCTGACCCACTCACCGCACCTGTCGTCGCCCGCATCTACCGCGAGTACCTCGCCGGCTCCGGCATCTACGCCATCGCCGAAGGACTCACCCGCGATCGCATCCCGTCTCCTTCCGCAGCCGACCCCGGCCGCAACCCGCACCGGCCCGGCAACGCCTGGACCAAGAGCGCGGTCCGCGTCATCCTGACCAACCCCCGCTACACCGGCCGGCAGGTATGGAACCGGCAACGCAAGACCGAGATCTTGATCGACATCGAGGACATCGCCCTCGGCCACGAGACGAAGATGCGGTGGAACCCGACCCAGGAGTGGATCTACTCCACCAACCGAGTCCACGAACCACTCGTCGACGACGACACGTTTGACCAGGTCCAGATCCGGATCGCCGCCGGATCCCGCCGCCCCGACGTGAAGAGCAAGCCCCGCGCGAGCAAGCGCGGCTACGCCCTGTCCGGTCTGCTGTTCTGCGGCCTGTGCGGCCGGCGGATGGTCGGCAGCTTCAACAACAACCGCAACCACTACCGATGCACCTACGCCGCCGAGTACGCCGACGCCAACAGCATCGCCCACCCCCGCAGCCTCTACATCCGCGAAGACTCGATCGTCGAACTGATCGACCCGTGGATCGCCCGGGCATTCAGGCCGACCAACCTGCGAGCCACCCTGCAGGCCATGGCCGACGCCCAGCACACCGATACCGACCAGTACCGCATCGCCGTCGCCCACGAAAAGATCACCACGTGTGACACCAAGCTCGACCGCTACCGCGCAGCCCTCGAAGCCGGCACCGACCCCACGCTCGTCCAGCAATGGACCACCCAGGTCCAAGCCGAGAAAGCTACCGCGCAAGCCGAACTACGCCACCTCACCGGCCGCCACACGATGACCCCCGAAGAGATCAACACCGTCGTCGAAGCCCTCGCCGGCATCGCCGCGATCCTGCGCACCGCCGACCCCATCGACAAGGCCGAGGTCTACCGCCAACTCGGACTCAAGCTCACCTACAAACCAAGCCTCCACGTTATCGACGCGGAGGCCAACCCAAGTGGATCATGTACTAGTTTGTGTCCGAGGCCCAACTTGAACCCCAACTACATGGTCCTACTCCGCGAGGATCTCGTGTTGCCGCATTGAGCCGAGCCCGCCTGCTGCGAAACCGTTCAGGCCAACGCCAAGTTTGCCAGGCCACCCGACCCTCCGACATGGTCACGGGACCGCGTTTGGTGCCCACGCGCAGCGTCGGCAGGTGAGCGCCTGGTTCCGCTTCGACGGGGGAGACCGTCGGTCAGGGCGTCTCGATGGCTCCACCACCTGCGCCTACCTGGGTCTTGCCCACGCTGAACGCGACGGAGCTGATGTGAGTATTCGCGATGGGCGTCTGTCACGTGTCGAGGTTTGCTAACGCCTCGGCCTGCCGGGGATGCCGCAGCAGTGCCCAGCCGGGCAGCAGGAACGGGGCGATGGCAGCCAGGGTCACCAGCGCTGCCTGTGCGGCCTGCCCGTTCACACCCTATTAGGCGGACCGGTCACCTTCCCGGCCGCACCGACAGCGGTGGCGACGGCGACGGCGTCTAGGCCCAGCAGCACGAAAGCCAGCAACCGCAGCACCATCAGTCCTCGCCGCTTGACCTCCGCCAAGGCCGCGTACCGTGGGCCGTTGGCGGCATGCAGGGCA
>CAZYCD010000306.1:0-4551 GCA_964645345.1 uncultured Micromonosporaceae bacterium | reverse complement strand
CGTTATCGCCGCGTCGCAGTGAAGTGTAGCGATGCCTCAACCGCAGCGTCAAGGTGTATCAGGTAGCTGGCGGTTAAAATCGCGCCGGGGTGGGGTCTCATCGGCCGCAATCCGACCAATCGAGGCAAACGGGGCGTGCGTATCGGCGAGGAGATGCTGGACACGGCGACCGGCGAGAAGCGCTCTCCGGCCCGCCGGTGGGTGGTGGAGCGGACGCTGGCATGGCTCTCGAAGAGCCGCGCCTTGCTGATCCGCTACGACAAGCACCGTGCGACCTTCCTCGGTCTGCTCCAACTCACCCGCTCTCTGCGCTGGTTCCGTCGTCTGCATCGTGTGTCCCATTTGCGGTAGTTACTCAGTGCGGCTGCTCTCGTCTCAAGAGGAAGGTAAAAGCAGATCTGTCGCTAAATGTGGCGGCGAGCTGCAGCGCACGTCAAGACGCGCTTTTGCCAGGATGGTGCCGGATTATAGCTAAGACTAGGCATACCATTTTGGCGAGTGAAAGCGAACGAGACCATCAGGGAGGGAAGACCAAACCATGTCTGTAAGCCAATTCCACTTCTCGGGCAAACGGCGCGCGGTAGCTGCCGTTCTCGCCGCTGTGACTCTCGTCGCAGTGGTCACTACAGTTCTATTCATGAGTTTCCACACGAAAACAGCATTTGGCGCAGGCGCCGGACTGTGTACTCCAAATACCCCCGTCTGCACGGAGAGGGGGGGCAGTGCGATGGCCACGTTTGATAATGTCAGCACTGATGGGTGCATTCTCACTCAGGTATCCGCCAACCCAACCACAAGTCTTTCGCAACCAGGCAATAACGGCAGCCAATCGGTGTTTCTGTTCATCTCCAAGTATGACCAGTGCAATAACGTGCAGATAGAGGAGGGAACCAATGACAACCCGGCAAATGGCGAAACTCCGTTCACTGGCACCATCGACTTTGGCCCCAACCTGTCAACCGGCTCACTGAACGGGACAGCACCCATCTACGACCTAAACAGTGGGGAATTGCTGTACACTGCAACGATCAACGTGACGTGGCAGGGGTACGGATCTACCACCACTAGACTCGACAACGAACACTTCTTCTCGCAAAACGTCGTCATGAACCTGAACATCCACGGCACCAGCCGGAATGCCGAGGCTTCGGGCACGTTCACGGACGAGACTGGATCGAACGTTATCACCGGCCCCACACTCAACGCGGAGCTATTTGACGGTAATGGGACCCAGGTAATGATCTTCAAGTCATAGCAACTAGCGCGAGCACGAAGAGGACGTGGGTAAGGATTCCCGCCCACGTCTTCATGTGTCATGAGGGGTTGGCGACATCATGGTAGGCATCGCTTGTCCCACTTGAGGTAGCTACTAAGAGTCGGCAAGCGATTAGATGGTAGTGCGGCACTGGTAGCAGTACCAGTCGGGCGAGGGGAGCTTGAGGCCGCGAGCAGGGAGATCGCGCTCCCAGGCGCGGATGTGGTCGGTGCAGAAGCGCAAGCCGCAGCGCACGCAGGCTTGCAGGGCGAGCTTGCCGCAGCCTTCCTCTTCGCAGCCATAGACGAGACCGAATGCGTCGGGCGGAGGCGACACGAGCTGGGGCGCCTGCTGTTGCACGAGTGGCGAGCGGGAAAGCGAGAGCCGCATGATGACCTCCTTTGCCGCATGTGACGGCATCAGGCGTCGTTCAGATTCGCTTTCCCGCATCGTAACATGCTCTGGGTGCGCACACTAACGTCCGTAGGAGGTTTGGGGATGGGATGTCGGGGCAATCACCACGTATCCCAGTGCAGGACGGCATCTAGCGGCTCGCGCGGGCCGGGGGAGAAGTCGGTGCCTTTGGTGTAGGCGATGGGCACGAGGGCAGCCTGCATCACCTTCTCGAATGGGATGCCGAGGAGCTGCGCGGCATCCTGCTCGAAGAAGAGATGCACGGTAGTCCAGGATGTGCCCAGGCCGCGCGCCCGCGCCGCCAGCATGAAGCTCCAGACGGCGGGGAGGATGGAGCCCCACTGGCCGGATTGCGCGATGCTCGGCTGGCCGTCGGTGCGGCCCTTGATGCAGGGAAGCAGCAGCACTGGCGCCTCGTGGATATGCTCGGCGAGATAGTCCGCGGAGTCGGCGACGCGCATCTGCGTTTGCAGGCGGGCGGGGTCACTCGGCGGGCGGAGCTTGGCGACTTCCTGCTTGTAGACGGCCCAGCCGCGCCGGTAGATGTCGCCGAGGGCCTGCCGCTTGGCGGGATCAGTCACGACGACGAACTGCCAGCTCTGGCGGTTGCCGCCGGTGGGCGCCTGTAACGCCAGCTCCAGACACTCGCGGATTAGCTCCGGCTCGACGGGGCGGGTGAAGTCCAGCCGCTTGCGCACAGAGCGAGTGGTGGTGAGCAATTGATCGGGGGAGAGATCGAGCATCGCCATGAGCGTCCTCCTTCGGGTCGGCAGGTTGCGCGTGCGTTCCGATGATACCATGCGGGGATGCCGCCGGCAACCGGCCTCATCAGCGGCGAATGGAGGTCAGGAGGGCCATGCCGACGCAATAGACGAGAAAGGCCGCGAGCAGGATCGCGCCGATGAGGGGAAGATTGAGCGGTGTGGCGCCTCCGCTGGTGAGCGTGCGGCCAACGAGGATGGTGGCAATCGTAACGAAGATAGTTACGACGCTGGCGAGGAGCAAGAGACATCCCGCGAAACGGCGCATTGGACGTGCCTACCGCTTCTTTACGTCAGCTTCGGGACGGAACCGCAACGCCGACCAGGTGTCGTCAATGGAAATGAGCGAGACGGGACGCCAGCCGGCGGCGAGGACGGCATCCCAGCCCCGGTCGCGGGTGATGTCCGTCTTGAGCTTCGCGCTCTGCTTGGGGTATGCCAGCCAGACGAGGCCGCCCGGCTTGGTGGCGGCGAGCGCGGCGAGGCCGTCGCGGTGAAGTGTCGCCTGGTCGCGCGTGAAGGCCAGGACGCAATCGAACGTGCCGGTCAGTGACTCCTTTAGCTCGACACGTTCTGGGAGCGGATCTAGCCGCTCCCAGAAGCCCTTTGGCGCGTTGAGGACCGACGCGCGCAGGCCCGGCTTCAACCCTAGCTTCTTCGCGAGTGTCATCTCCGCCATGCCGCTGTCGCTCCTCGTTGTCGTTGTCGTTGTCGTTGTTGTTGGCTTTCGTCTCGCTGGAAACAAGCCGAGCGAGTTGGTACAACTGTATGATACTACGCCTTGCGCCGCGCTGGAGGCCAATGCCCTATGGAATCTGCGGTATACTCCGAGCAATAGGGCCATCACGAGAAGGGAGCGCGCGTACATATGGAAGAAGTCATGGCGCATGGCGGGCTGCTCGTCGCCGAGATGCTCCAGCGCGAAGGCGTCGAGACAGTCTTTACCCTGAGCGGCGGGCACATCGCCGCGATCTATGACGGCTGCGTGCGGCGCGGCATTCGGGTCGTGGATACACGCCACGAGCAGGTCGCGGTCCACGCCGCCGAGGGGTGGGCGAAGGTGACGCGCACGCCGGGTGTAGCGCTGCTGACGGCGGGACCGGGCGTGACCGACGGCATTACTGGGGTCGCCAACGCCTACCTTGGGGGTAGTCCCGTTATCGTCTTCGGAGGGGCGGCGCCGGTGGAGCATTGGGATCGCGGCGCGCTGCAAGAGCTGCCGATGGTCGAAGTGCTGCGCCCGATCACGAAGTGGGCAAGGACGGTGGTACAGACACGGCGCCTGGCGGATTACACCGCGATGGCCTTCCGCGAGGCGACGGCGGGCCGACCCGGTCCCGTTTTCCTCGAATGCCCGATGGATGTCCTCAACGCGATCATTCCCACCGCCGACGCGATTCTTCCGGGCGATGGCTACCGCACGGCTGCCAAGCCGCAGGGCGATCCCGCGCAGATCGCGCGGGCGGCGGCGCTGCTGGCGCGGGCCGAGCGACCCGTTATCTTCGCCGGCACGACGGTCTGGTGGGATGATGCCGCCGCTCCGCTGCGCGCGCTGGCGGAGCGACAGCAGGCGCCAGTCTTCCTGAACGGGATGGGGCGGGGCAGCCTGCCGCCAGACCATCCGCTCTTCTTCTCCCTGGCGCGCCGCGCGGCGCTGGGCGGGGCCGACGTGATTCTGCTGGTGGGTACCAAGCTGGACTTCCGCCTCAACTATGGCCAGCCGCCGCTCATTCCCGCCGAGGCAAAGATCGTCTGGATAGATACGCTGGCGCAGGAGATCGGCATCAATCGCGGCGCGGAGGTGGGTATGGCCGGCGATGTCGCGGCGATTCTTACACAGCTTGCCGACGCGCTGCAGCACTCCGCGATCAACCATGACTCGTGGCTGGCGACGGTGCGCGAGAGCGAGGCGAAGGCGCGCGAGGCCGAGGAGGCGCAGATGCGCTCCGACGCGACGCCGATTCACCCGCTGCGCCTTTGTCGGGAGCTGCGCGACGTGCTGGACCGCGACGCCTACGTGATCGGCGACGGCGGCGATATCGTGAGCTACGGCGCGCGCGTGCTGAATGCCTGGGAGCCGGGACACTGGCTGGATGCCGGCCCGATGGGGACGCTCGGCGC
>CAZYCD010000305.1:0-4560 GCA_964645345.1 uncultured Micromonosporaceae bacterium | reverse complement strand
CACCATCGACTCGCCTGCATATCCGCAGGTCCGAATCGACAAATTTTCAAACCGCCAGGCCGAGGTCGGTCAGCGAATAGGCGGATCTGTAACCCAGCCCTGCGGACCGTACGGCGTCCCCCGCACCACGATCGACGATAACCGCGACGCCCACCACAACCGCCCCTGCCTCGGTCAATGCGTCCACGGCGGTCAGCACGCTGCCCCCGGTCGTCGAGGTGTCCTCCACGGCGAGCACCCGGCGCCCGGCGACGTCCGGACCCTCGATGCGGCGCTGCAGCCCGTGCGCCTTGCCCTCCTTGCGCACGACGAAGGCATCCAACGCCCGGCCTCGGGCGGCCGCGGCGTGCAGCATCGCGGCGGCCACCGGGTCGGCGCCGAGCGTCAGGCCGCCGACCGCGTCGAACTCCCAGTCCGCGGTGAGATCCAGCAGGACCCGGCCGACCAGCGGCGCCCCGGCGTGGTGCAGGGTCAGCCTGCGCAGATCGACGTAGTAGTTCGCCTCCTGGCCGGAGGACAGCACGACACGACCATGCACGATGGCAAGATCAGTGATGAGTTTGCGCAGGTCGTCGCGGTAGGCCATACAACGAGAGTACTTGCTAGGTCGATGTCATGAAGCGACGACCCGGACCTGCGCTGAAGAACCGATTCGCCGACGGGACCAGCACGAGTACCCCGATGGCGATCGCCAGGCCCGTCAGTACGAGATCGAAGGCCGGCGAGAGGGCGGACTCACGTACCGAGGTCAACGCGCTCATCCTCGGGTTGACCAGGCCAAATATCCCACCGCACAGCCCGTTGAGGGCGAACAGACCGACCAGGCAGGCCAGCACGATACGGGCCGCATTGGAGCCACGGCGGGCCAGCAGCGCGGTCACCAGCGCCCCGGCCGCCGGGAGCAGCCAGACGGCGACGGATACCACGAGGCCGATCTGAAAGACGGTGGTGACGAGCTGCTGCGGTCGCGGGCCGTTCGCGTTGCCAAGCCCCGTGACCAGGTCATTCCTGTGGATATAGGTGGTCACGAGGTTGACCGCCAACTGCGCGCCGGAGATCAGCACACCGACGATCGTCAACAGAACTGCGAGATTGACCACACCTGGCCGCGGAGGCCGCGGTACGAGGTAGACCACCCGGTACCCGGGGGCCTGGTACGGCAGCCCCCAGTTGTACCCGTACCCCGACTGCGGCGGCGGTGTGAAGTACCCCGACTGCGGGGCGGCCGGCGGGGGTACCGTGGGCGGTTCGCCGCCCGGCTGCCAACCCGTCGTCATCGACGCTCCTCACCTGCCCCGGCGGTCGCGGGCGAACCGGCGCCGCAGCCCCGGCGGGGCGTACCGCATGCCGAACACGACCGCCTTGTACCGCCGGCCCGGTACGCTCACCAACCGTCCGCGCCGCAGGTCGCGCAGCGCCTCCACGACCACGTCGTCCGCGGACAGCCACAGCCAGCCCGGGATGGCCGACATGTCGATGCCGGCCCGCTGGTGGAACTCCGTCCGGATGTAGCCCGGGCACAGCGCCATCACCCGTACCCCGCGCCGGCGCGCCGCGAGCCCGACCGACTCGCTGAAGTTGGTGACCCACGCCTTGCTGGCCGGGTACGTCGAGCCGGGCATCACGGGCGCGAAGCCGGACACCGACGAGACGTTGATGATCTCCCCTGAGCCACGGGCGGCCATGGCCGGCAAGGCGGCGTGGGTCAGCCGCAGCACCGCCCGGACGTTGAGGTCGAGAAGCCGCTCCTCGTCCCGCACGTCGGTCCGCAGGAACGAGCCGTTAATGCTGATCCCCGCGTTGTTGACCAGCAGGTCGACCGGGTGCTCCGGGTCCCGCAGCCGGGCGGCGACCAGCTCGCACCCGTCGTCGGTACCGAGGTCGGCGGGGAGCGGGACGCAGGTCACGCCGTGCCCCGCGGACAGTTCCTCGGCGACCGCGGCCAGCCGGTCCGCGTCCCTGGCTACCAGGACGAGGTGGTACCCGGACGCGGCCAGTCGGCGCGCGAAGGCCGCCCCGAGTCCCGCCGTCGCGCCGGTGACCAGCGCCGTAGGCGAGCCTGTCGGGGCGGCCATGGGTGCTCCGTCCGCCGTCGCGGGTCAGGCGGACGGACGGTCGTCGCCGGGCGGCGGCGTGTCCGAGGGCGGGGCCGGGGGCGCGTTCGGCGCCGGCGGTACCGGCGGGTACGGCGTGGCGCCCGGGACCTGCGGGTACCCCAGGTTCGGGAAGCCCGGGTCGTTGACAAGTACCGCCTGGTCCTTGCGGAAGTAGGCGTTGGCGGCGGGCAGCGCCAGCAGGATGATCAGCAGGATCAGCGCGACCAGCGCGATCGCCTCGAGGGCGATTGTCGTCGGGGTCAGCCAGGACGGCCGGGCGGCGTTGATCTTGTCGTTGATCGTCTTCATGTCCAGGCCGTTGCTCGTCGTACCGGTGCTGAACCGCCCCGACAGGCCGGCACCGCCCAGGCCGCAGACGGTGCACAGGGTGCCGAGCCCGGCGAAGACCCAGGTGACGATCCGGCCGGCCCGGCTGCCCCGTAGCACCAGCAGGCCGAGGACCACGAACAGCACGCCCAGGAGCACCGACAGCACCGCCACGACGATCACGCTGGCCCGCGTGATGGTCGCGACCTGGTCGGGAGTCGGGTTGGTCGACCCGGCGTACGCCTGCCGGGTCGCGTCGACCACCTTCGACAGCGACGGCAGCGGCAGGATCGCGCCGATGATCAGCAGAATGGCGACCAGGAACAACAGGAACCCAGCCACGGTGACCACGGTCGGCCGGCGCTTCACGCCGGAGTCCGCGGGAACGGCATAGGACACGGCCATATCCTCCCAATGAGAACTCCGGCTGAGGGTAGCGGGCCGCCGCCACCCGTGCGACCCACCACCCCCTGTTTACCGGCGAAACCCGGTCAGCCGGCCCGCATCGACAGCCCGTCCTTGCCCTCGGCGAGGTCGACCACCACCCGGTCGCCGTCCCGGACCTGGCCGGACAGCAGGGCCCGGGCGAGCTGGTCGCCGATGGCCGACTGGACCAGCCGGCGCAGCGGGCGGGCGCCGTAGATCGGGTCGTACCCGTTGACCGCCAGCCAATCCTTGGCGGCGTCGGTGACATCCACCGTCAGCCGGCGCTCCGACAGCCGCCTGCGCAGGTTGGCGAGCTGGATGTCCACAATGGACTTCAGCTCGATGCCGGACAGCGCGTGGAACACCACGATGTCGTCCAGCCGGTTCAGGAACTCCGGCTTGAAGCTGCTGCGTACCACCGACATCACCGCGTCGCGCCGCTGCTCATCCGACAGGGTCGGATCGGCGATCACCTGCGAACCGAGGTTCGAGGTGAGGATCAGAATGGCGTTGCGGAAGTCGACGGTACGGCCCTGGCCGTCGGTGAGGCGGCCGTCGTCGAGTACCTGCAGCAGGATGTCGAAGACGTCCGGGTGGGCCTTCTCCACCTCATCCAGCAGGATCACCGAGTACGGGCGCCGGCGTACCGCCTCGGTCAGCTGCCCGCCCTCCTCGTACCCGACGTAACCGGGCGGGGCACCGACCAGCCGGGCGACCGAGTGCTTCTCGCCGTACTCGCCCATGTCGATGCGTACCATCGCCCGCTCGTCGTCGAACAGGAACTCGGCCAGCGCCTTGGCCAGCTCGGTCTTGCCCACGCCGGTCGGTCCGAGGAACAGGAAGCTGCCCGTCGGCCGGTCGGGGTCGGCGACGCCGGCCCGCGCCCGGCGCACCGCGTCGGACACCGCGGCGACCGCCTCCGCCTGGCCGACCACGCGGGAGGCCAGCGAGTCCTCCATCCGCAGCAGCTTGGCCGTCTCGCCCTCCATCAGCCGACCGGCCGGGATGCCCGTCCAGGAGGAGACCACGGCGGCGATGTCGTCGACGCCGACCTCCTCCTTGAGCATCGCGCCGTCGGCCTGCAGGACGGCCAGCTCGGCCTCGGCTGTGGCCAGCTCCGCCTGCAGCGTGGGGATCTTCCCGTACCGCAGCTCCGAGGCCCGGCCCAGATCCGCGTCGCGCTCGGCCCGGTCGGCCTCCCCGCGCAGGGTCTCCAACTGCTCCTTGGCGGCCGAGATCTTCTGGATGTGCGCCTTCTCGTTGCGCCACCGCTCGGACAGTGCGGACAGGTTCTCGCGCTTGTCGGCCAGCTCCCGGCGCAGCCGCTCCAGCCGCTGTGCCGAGGCCGGGTCCGGCTCCTTGGCCAGCGCCATCTCCTCGATCTCCAGCCGGCGCACCGCACGCTCGATCTCGTCCACCTCGACCGGCCGCGAGTCGATCTCCATACGCAGCCGGGACGCGGCCTCGTCGACCAGGTCGATCGCCTTGTCCGGCAGGAACCGGTCGGTGATGTAGCGGTCGGACAGCGTCGCGGCCCCGACCAGCGCGGCGTCGGTGATGCGCACGCCGTGGTGCACCTCGTACCGCTCCTTGAGTCCGCGCAGGATGCCGATGGTGTCCTCGATGGACGGCTCACCGACCAGTACCGGCTGGAACCGCCGCTCAAGCGCCGGATCCTTCTCGATGTGCTCGCGGTACTCGTCGAGGGTTG
>CAZYCD010000304.1:0-4602 GCA_964645345.1 uncultured Micromonosporaceae bacterium | reverse complement strand
GCCAACCGACGCCGCTGGTGGGAGCGCCGATCCCAAAGGAAAGGCAGCCTAATGGCAAAGCAAACACTCACGTTTGCTCACCAGAAGGCAACGGTATGAGCTTGCTCGGGTGTCGTTGACCTGGGCGTCGCACTCGGCTGACGTGATCGCCATGGCGCCGGTCGGTGCGACTGCCACCGCGGCGCCGACGAGCGCCGCCACCGAAGCGATGACGGCTGCCAGCCATCGGCGCGGCAGCCTCCGCTTCACAGCTCGTAACATGACACCAATCCCTTCAGAGTGTTCGACGCGAAGCCGTTGAGTACAGGCAGGGGTCGGGACGCGCGCTCAAGGGACGTCATGCACGTACGCGTGTCACCCACAATCCCTGCGGTGGGGCCGGGGCTCCGCGTCTTTCGGCTCACGCGAATATATGTTTGCCGCAAACGGTCAGCAACCGCGACAACCCTTCGATAAACCCTTGGAAATCAACGGATCCGGCCGCACCACCGTTTGTCGAGCCCCGTCACGCATCATGTGTGAATTGGCTCGCGGGGGCGTAACGCGATCGGACTCCATTTCGCTGGTTATGGTTTCAGCCCGGGCGGCAACGCGGTCTTGCCAGGAGGTACCCGCATCCGCTGCACTAGGGGCTGTGAAGCGTACCAGAGCCCTGATCGTGGCGACGCTGTTCGCGACGCTCGCGAGCGGCTGCGGCCGGCACATGTCCGCGTCGGCGTCCGCCACGAGCGGGGTCTGGTCCGGCCCGCCGTCGGGCCGGCCCACCGGCTCCGCGTCGGCGAGCGTGAGCCCGTCGCCGTCCGCGGTCCTCGCCGAGTTCACCGTGGACGGCATCGGCCCGTACCAGCTCGGTGCGTCGCTGACCGTGCTGAAGGCGACGCCGGGGCTGGACGGGGTGACGACCGGCGGCCAGAACTGCCCGGATGACACCGTGGCGCAGGGGACCGGTGACTGGAAGGACGTCCAGCTGCGTTTCCACTCCGACGGCGCGCTGTTCCTCGCGGTCAACCGGTCCACGTCGATCCCCACGCCGTCCGGGGCGTGGCTGGGCACGAGCCTCGCACAGCTGAAGACCATCTACGCCTCGGTACCGGCGGAGAGCCTCAGCCGCGGTGCGGCGGCGGCGTTCCTGGTGACCACGCAGTCCGGCCGGGGCATCCTGTTCGACCTGAACGGTACCCAGCAGGTGACCGACATGGTCGCGGGCGAGGCTACCTATCTGAAGGCCACCTACCTCAGCGGCGCGCCGGACTTCTGCTGAGGGCGCGGTCCTCCGCAGACATTGGGTGACTGCCTCACGGAGTGGCGCACTTCCGACGGCTGCCAATGGGAATCTGCCCGTGCGGGCAGCACCGCCGAACTCGTTCCGGCCGGCCAGACCTGCCAACTCGCGGCCGGTACGATCGCGCTCTCCTTCTGGTCGATGGTGTCGGACGGCGTCCACGCGAACTCCATGCTGGCCGGAACCGAGGACCTGAACGGCCAGCCGTCGAACTGCTACCTCTACATCGGCAAACTGACGAAGCGGTAAGGGCCGTCCGCGCCGGTGCCGGTGCACACGCCAACCTGATCGGGTGCAGGCGACGCCGTTCCTCCGCACCGGAAGGTGCCCGATGTTAGCTTGCGCCGCAGTGGACCGGACAAGAGCCATCGGAGGCAGGCATGAGCTTCATCCAGATAATCGAGTACGAGACCGACCGGCCCGACGAGATCCGCCGGCTCGGCGAGGCACAGCTGGGCCGGATGCCGTCGACGCAAAGCGGGTTCCGGCTGTCGATGGCGAGCGACCGGGATAACCCCAACCGCTACCTGACGATCGTCGAGTTCCCGTCGTACGAGGAGGCGATGGCCAACAGCCGGCGGCCGGAGACGAACGAGTACGCGACACAGATGGCGGCGCTGTGTACCAAGGGCCCGGAGTACCGCAACCTCGACGTCCAGCTGACGACGCCCTGACCGCCGTTGTTCGGCCGGTACCGAAGCGTCCCGGCCGTACCCTCGCGTCATGAAGCGGATCAGCGGTCAGGCCGCCCTCGCCGTCCTGAACGACTCGGCGTTCGTGGTTCCGGCGGTACCGCCGGGGCTCTGGGGGATCGGCTGGCTGCGCGCGACGGTGGGCCGGTTCAGCGGGGGAGCGGAGCACCGGCGCCGGCGCGCGCTGTCCGTCGCGGTCCTCGACGCGATCCCCGTGGAGGCGCTGCGCTCCAGCGGTCCGGCGCACCCGGTCGCGGCGTTGGCCCGGGCGATGGGCGCCGAGGAGCCCGTCGTGGACCTGGTGCGGGACGTCGCGCAGGCCTACCTGCCCGGTACCGGCGACGAACTGCGCGCGGACCAGGCGGTGGACCGGCTGGTCGCGGTGTTCGGCGGCGTCTTCGACGAGCCCACCGCCGCCCGCATCGGCGTGCTCGTACAGGCGTGCAACGCCACGGCGGCCCTCATCGAGCGGGCCCGGCACCGCCCCGTCGAGGAGGTGCTGCGCGACGACCCGCCGGTACCCGTGACGAAGCGGCAGGCGACGGTCGCCGCCACCGTCGACGGCCTCACCGTCGAAGCTGGCGAGGTGGTGGAGGTGTGCCTCGGCGGCGAGCTGGCGTTCGGCGCCGGGCCGCGACGCTGCCCCGGCCGGGCCCACGCCCTTGCGCTCACCGAGGGCGCTCTCGCGTAGCCCGCCCCGTCACAGGAAGGTGCGCTGCGACTCCAGCGTCACGCTGTCCGGGGTGCCCGGCAGCCCCACGTTCCGGGCCACGTCGGCGGCGACTATCAGGGCCCGGGCGCGCGCGTCCTCCTCGTTGGCGGCCTCGACGAACATCCTCACCATGGTCCGGCCCGAGGCACTCACCTCGGTCGACAGGACCTCGGCGCACGGTTCCTCGACGATGGGTACCCCCGCCCGGGTCGGCTGACCTGCGAACTCAACGCTGACCGACCAACCGCTGCTCACCCCTGCCAGTCTGGCAGCCGGCCGCGGCCCTTGACGGGCTTTCGCCGATGTCGGCGCGCCCAGCGCGGCCCGGTGTCAGCCGCACGGCGGACCTGCGGGGCGTTTGGGTGATGCACCCGCTGCCGTTCCGGTCCGTCTGTAGGGTACGTATCAGACTTATCGGTAAGGGCGTGACAAGGCGGGCGGCTGCCGTCTGCCGGTCCGCCGTGCCAACAGCAAGGGCCAAGGAGAGCGGTTTGCTCGGCGACGATCGGGATGTGGCGCAGCCGCCACAGGCGTACCGGCTCTCCCGTCCGGTACGCACCGTCGCGCTGGCACCGCAGCCCCCGCTCGCGCAGCCACCGCTGGTGGCGGAGCACCCGAGCGCTGCGGCGGACACCGACAAACGCAATGTCCTCGGTGTTCTGGTCGACGCCGTCGACTACGACGCCGCCATCGCGAAGGTCGTGGACGCGGCCCGCCGTCGGCAGCCGCTGAGCCTGACCGCCCTGGCCGTACACGGCGTGATGACCGGCGTCCACGACCCGGCACACAACGCCCGGCTCAACGCGATCGACGTCGTGACGCCGGACGGGCAGCCGGTGCGGTGGGCGCTGAACATCCTGCACGGCAGCGGGCTGCGCGACTGGGTCAGCGGGCCCGAACTGGCCCTGCGGGTCCTGCGGCGGATGGCCGAGGAGGGGATGTCCGTCTACCTCTACGGCACGACGCCGCAGACCCTCGACCGGTTGCTGGCCTCGCTGCGGCGCGCGTTCCCCGCACTGCGCATCGCCGGCGCCGAGCCGTCGCGGTTCCGCCCCGCCCACCCCGGGGAGGAGGTCGCGCTCGCCGCCCGGATCAGGGACTCTGGCGCCCGTCTGGTCCTCGCCGGCCTCGGCTGCCCCCGACAGGAGGTGTTCGTGTACGGCATGCGCCCGCTGCTGAGCCTGCCGCTGCTGGCGGTGGGGGCCGCCTTCGACTACCACGCCGGCCGGCTGCGACCCGCCCCGCTGTGGTGGCAGCGCCACGGGCTGGCCTGGCTGTGGCGCCTCGGGCTCGAACCGAGGCGGCTGTGGCGCCGGTACCTGATCCTCAACACCCAGTACCTGGTCCTGCTCGCCGCCCAGAAGCTGCGGCTGTGGCGGCCGGACCCGCCGGCACCGGCGGAGCGGCGTCCGGAGCCCTTTCCCCTTTGAATTCCGCCGGTCGGGGACGGGCGGCGATCGGAGAGGTTCATGAGGGGCCATGTGTGGCATCACGGGGATGGTGGTCGGCGCGGGACGCGAAGCGGTCGCCGCTGAGCGCCTGCGGGACATGTGCCACACCCTGTGCCACCGCGGCCCCGATGAGGAGGGGATATACGTCAACGGCGTGGCCGGCCTCGGGGCCCGGCGGCTCGCCGTGGTCGACGTGGCCGGTGGGCACCAGCCGGTGCGCAACGAGGCCGGCACGGTCCACGTGGTCTTTAACGGCGAGATCTACAACCACCTCGAGCTGCGCCGCCAACTCACCCGGCTCGGGCACCGGCTGGCCTCCGGCTCCGATTCGGAGGTCATCCCCCACCTGTACGAGGAGTACGGCCCAGACTTCCCGCGGCGGCTGGAGGGCATGTTCGCCATCGCGCTGTGGGACGAGTCGCTGCGGCAGCTCGTGCTGTGCCGGGACCGGCTGGGCATCAAGCC
>CAZYCD010000303.1:0-4646 GCA_964645345.1 uncultured Micromonosporaceae bacterium | reverse complement strand
CTGTCCACATGCGACACTGGGGTCGCCCCAACGCGACCGCAGGTTAAAGATCAAGTTAGTCCCAGCAGAGGCAGAACGGCTTGCCGGCCGGGTCCGCGTAGACCCGCCAGTTCACCCCGCTGGAGGACAGTGCGGTGGCGCCGAGCTTCAGTACCGCCGCCTCGGCCGCGTCGACGTCGTCGACCGTCACATCGAGGTGGAACTGCTGCGGATACGCGGGGTCGGGCCACCGCGGCGCGTGGTACCCGGTGATCTGCTGGAACATCACCGGCTGCGCGCCGTCCTCCCCGATCATCGCCATGCCCTCGCCGTCGTACGTGACGGGCTTGCCGAGGAGTTCCGCGTAGAACCCGCTCAGCTCCTTCGCGTCCGGGCAGTCGAGCATCACGCCCATGAGCGTGGTCTCCTGCTTCGCCGGGAACAGGCACAGGTCGAACGGGTGCCCGGCCGGGTCGGCCAGCGTGTACCAGGTCTCGTTCGTGCGCAATAGCTCGGCGCCCAGGTCGACCGCCCGTGCCGCGCCGGCGTCGAGGTCCGGCACGCGCAGGTCGAGGTGCGCCTGCTGCGGGTACGCCGGGTCGGGCCACCTCGGCGGTACGTGGTCGGGGCTGCGCTGGGTCGCGACGCGCCACCCGTCCCCGGTATCCATTGTGATCCACTCGTCGTCGCCGTACAGCTCGGTCCATCCGCCGAGGGCGGTGTAGAAGGCGGCGAGCCGCCGGGCATCGGGTGCGTCGAGTACCACCGCGCGCAACGTGCCGATCATCGGACACTCCCTCCTCCGGTACCGCCCATCATGCCCGGTACGACTCGCCTTCGCCCTCCGGAACCCGCCCGCTCGACACCGTGACCCTACCTAGGTAGAGTTAATTTCATGGCAGGTCGTCCCGGGTTCTCCGCGCAGACATTGTCGGTACTGGCCGCGCTCGACGCCGACCCCACGGCGTGGCTGCACGGGTACCTGATCGCCAAGCAGACCGGCCTCGCGTCGGGCACGCTGTACCCGATCCTCATCCGGCTGGCCGAGCGAGGCCTGATCGAAGCGCGGTGGGAGGACGAGCAACGGCCCGGCCGCCCGCGCCGGCACCTGTACCGGCTGACCTCCGAGGGCCTGCTGGCCACCCGCGCGGCGCTGGCCGAGGCGACGGCCAAGCGACGACCCGCGCCCGGCCGGGCGGCTCGGCGGCGGCTGGCGACCGGGGGTGGCGCGTGATACGTCGACTGGTACCGATGCTGACCCAGGTGGTGCGAGCCTTGGCGGGGCTGTTGAGCGAGCACCGCCGCACCTGGGTGCAGGCCCTGCTGGCCGAGTCCGATGACCTGCCCTCCCACTCTGCCCGGCTGGCCTGGCTGAGTGGCGGCCTGTGGCTCGTGGTACGGGAGGTCGTGGTGAACCGGATCGTGCAGGCGGTCGCGTTCGCGGCCGGAGCGGTGGGACTGGTGTGGGTCGCCTGGCCGGGGGCGTCCACGAACTCCGCCACCCCGGTCAACCGGATGTACGTGGTGGGCACCCTGGCGCTACTGGCCGGCCTGCCCCTGCTGGTCCGCCGGTACGCCGGCCCGGTACGCCCCGGCTGGGCGCCCCGGTCCGTCCGGGTGGGCGGGTACGCGGTGGTGCTCGGGCTGATCGCCGCCACGGCCGTCCAGGAGCGCACCGGCAGCCAGCTGGGCGGGTACTTCCCGGTCATCCTGCCCGTCTGGGCGATGCACGTCGGGTTCCTGCTGATCCTCGCCGGCTACGTGGCCGGGCTGCTGATCCTGACCTCCCGCCGCATCCGGTTCAGCCGCCGGGTTCTGCCGACCGCGCTGGGGATCGGGGCGCTCACCGCCGGTGGGCTCTACGCCGTGGCACCCTTCGGCATCAACGACATCGCCGAGACAGCCGCTCACTCGCTGCACGGGGGTCCGGTCGTCGTCGCCGACTACCTGGTGCTCGCCTGCTTCGGGCTGGCCGCGCTGCTCGTGCCCGTGGCCGTGCACGCCCTGGCAACCCGCATCGCCACCCGCGATGCCCGGCCCGCCACACTCGCTCCGGGCCGGCAGGCGCTGCTGGCCACCACCGGCGCCATGGCCGCGGCGGCCATCCTGGTGGCCCTGTTCACCACCCTGACGATCGCGCTACTGCCCCACCACTTCACCGTGCCCCCGCAGGCCGCCGGCGATGGCGCGTGCCCGACCTGCGAACCGAGCACCATCGTGATTCCGCCGAACCTGCGCCAGCAGTACGCCTTCGAGGACAGCGTCAACGGGGCCGGCGACGGCGCCATCGCGCTGCTGATCGTGCCGCTCGTCGGCGCCGCGCTCGGCGGCCTACGCGGTCAGCTCCGCAACCCACCGCCGGCTGCCCGCCCTGAACCTGCGCTCCCGGACGGCGCGTGACCGGTCGGCTGGCGCGGATGCCGGCCGGTCTACCGTCGTTGACACCCACGGAGACCCGCACCAGGTTTCGTCCGAGATGCCGCAGGTGGCTCACCGGCGCCAGGATCCCGAGGGGTGTGCGGCGGCTGCGGATCCGGTGCCCGTCATGCGACGTGGCGTGCAGTCACCGTCACGCGGCCGACGGCAGGTCGATAATGCGGCTGACCTTGAACGTTAGCCCGATCGGCTGACGACCACAGCACCGGGCCAACCGGCACTGGCGCGGGTTCACCGCGCCATCGCCGGCCCGACCGGGGGTAACTCAAACGGCTCTGTTGCGTTGACCATTGTCGAAATCGATCAGCCCGGAACTTCTGGGTTAGTTCAAGAGCGGGTAGCCGGGACCGGCATGACAACCAAGACATAGACGACGAACACGACAGGGCCAGGGGTTGGGCCGTATCCCGGGGCTGATGTTGGCCGTTTTCAGGCGGACGAAGTGTCAGACAGTGGGGAGACCTTGGTGGCTATGCGTCGTGAGGTGAGGTTGTCGGCGGGTGCGGCGCGGGGCTGGGGGTGGGTGCGGGTTACCACGCTTGCCAGTGTGGTGATCTTGGTGGTGTCCGGGGCGACCGCGGTTGTGGCGTTGTCGATGAAGCTGGCCGACACGCGGCATCACCTTTTGGTGGTGTTGTCGATGGCGGCGGGGTTGGCGGTGTTGGGGTTTGTCGCGGCGGCGGGTGGCAAGTTCGCCGATCTGCGGGCGACCCGGGTACAACACGGCGGGCGATGGCGGGCGGAGGTCCGCACGCTGCTGCGGGAGTCCCGCGATGGCGCGCTGCCGCGTTTGTCGCAGGTGTCGGACGCGGCACTCGGGGTGACCGAGACCCGGTACACGAATGCGGGGAAGGACCCGTACGTGCGCCGGCCGGATGCGGATCGTCGCTTGGCAGAGCTGTTCGGGACGGCCGGGCCGCCGTTTGGATTCGTCGTGGTGGTGGGCCCCTCGAAAGCAGGCAAGTCCCGTACCGCCGCCCAGGCCGCCAGGACGGTGTGGCGGGACAGTGATCCGACTGTGCTGCTGCCCCGGGATGGGGAAGCGTTGGCGCGATTGATGCGCCGGGACCGGCCTCTGCCACTACGGCCCCCGACCGTCGTGTGGTTGGACGACGTGACCGCGGCGGACCTGTGCGCGCTCGACAGCGACGTGCTCGAGGCGGTGGCCCGCCACGGGTGGCTGGTCGCCACGATGACCGAGGACCGGTGGAACGCGGTCCGCAACAGTGGGGGTGACATCCCGGCGCCGGCTCGGGCCGCGCTGCAGCGGGCGGTCACGGTGCCGCTGGGCTTCGAGCTGGACGAGGCCGAGGCAGCCGAGGCACGCCGCCTCTATCCCGGTGAACGGATGACCGCCAGCATCGGTGAAACGCTGGTGGGCGGGCAATTGTTGATGGACAAGTACCGCGCAGGCCGGGCCAAGCAGCCAGCCGGGTACGCGCTGGTGCAGGCAGCAGTCGATGCCCGCCGCGTAGGGCTGTCCCGGCCGATCAATGTCACCGAACTGCAACGGCTGTTCCCGCTGTATCTGCGCCGTGTCCGCATCGACCTGGACCCCACAACCACCCTGTTCCACGACGGGCTTGCCTGGGCCCGGCACCCCGTCACCTCTCAGGTCGCGCTCGTAACCAGCAGCGCAGACGGCGGGTGCGAGGTACTCGACTACCTGGTCGCACAGGAAGATGGGCAGGACGACCGCCCACCCCGCCCGATCCTCGACGAGACCTGGGCGGAACTCATCGACGTCGTGCAAGCCAGCGACTCGTTCGACATCGGAGTAGGCGCATACCTGCGCGGTGATCACCGGCCGGCAATTATCGCGATGCGCAAGGTCTCGGCCGCTGCGCACCTGCACCAGGCGCCGATGGCGGCGGCGAACCTGGGGGTGCTGCTTGCGCAGCAGGGCGATGTGGCGGGGGCGCGGGCGGCCTACCAGCTGGCCATCGACTCCGGTCACGCCGAGGCGGCGCCGAAGGCGGCGTGCGACTTGGGGGTGCTGCTTGCCGGGCAGGGGGATGTGGCGGGGGCGCGGGCGGCCTTCCAGCTGGCGATCGACTCCGGTCACGCTGAGGCGGCGCCGAAGGCGGCGTGCGACTTGGGGGTGCTGCTTGCCGGGCAGGGGGATGTGGCGGGGGCGCGGGCGGCCTTCCAGCTGGCGATCGGCTCCGGTCACGCTGAGGCGGCGCCGAAGGCGGCGTGCGACTTGGGGGTGCTGCTTGCCGGGCAGGGGG
>CAZYCD010000302.1:2057-4651 GCA_964645345.1 uncultured Micromonosporaceae bacterium | reverse complement strand
ATTGCCCATAGAAGCACTAGCATGCCCCCGAGCAGGTGCAGGCCGTGTAGCCCGGTAAGGAAATAGTAGAGCTGGCTGCTGGGCCCACTGCCGAGAAAGATGCCTTGCGCTTGAAGTTGGCCCCAGGCACGGAGTTGGCCAGCGACAAAGCCTCCGGCAAACAGCAGACTTAACGCCTCCCAAGGCAAGGCTCTTCTGAGAGTAGGACGTGCGATACCGAGCCATTCATCCATGAGAGCTTCCTCGCGGAAGTATTCGCGTCGTGCAACTTCCAAAGCAATGCTGCTTACTATCAAAAGGGCAGTATTCCACCAGAGCAGCGGAGGAATCGAAATTGGTTTCCAGGGAGAAATATAAGTACGCGTTGCCTGGTCGAAAACGAATTGTTGTCTGCGCCACAGATAGCCGATCACCAGAGTGGCGAAAAGACCGAAGGACGTAGCCAGAAGAATGGCGAGTCCGACTCGTGCGCGATAGAGCCGCTCGCGCGGGCCTCGATGACCAGAAGGTTCTCCCCAGTCACCGCTGCCGCCGCCTCCGGTCGGGAGCTTGTGGTCGGTGCCGCGTCCACCAGAATCAGGCGAGCTCGTGATCGGGGGACTTGTGGTCTTGACTGCTGACATAAGAGCCGCCCGTGCAGCTCGATTGAATCACGATTCGACGGGAGAATTCCAGTTAGCGTTCTTTCGCTGGCGGACCATCGCTAGAAAAAGTTCATGAACCCGAGGATCGTTCGATAGTTCAGGGTGGAAAGTTGCCGCGAGAATCTGCCCCGCTCGCACCAGCACCGGATGGTTTTCGCGCTCGGCCAGCACCTCTACGCCCTTGCCGACGCGTTCGATACGGGGAGCCCGGATAAAAACCATCTCGAGATCAGCTCCGCCGAGCTTCGTTGGGGCGGTCATGATGGAGCTATCGATCTGGCGGCCATAGGCGTTGCGCTCGATCGTAATATCCAGAGCTCCCAGACTCTCCTGCACGGGATTGGTAACCTGCCGCGCAAGGAGAATAGCGCCCGCACAGGTCCCGAACGCAGGTTTATCAGAAACGAATTCACGAAGCTTTGTCAGAAAGCCTTCACGTTCAAGAAATTTGAGAAATGTCGAGGACTCTCCGCCTGGAATCACCAATCCGTCGATATCTTCAAGCTCCTCCGGCTTGCGCACCAGTACAGTGTGCACGCCTAAAGGCTTGAGTGTCTGACGGTGAGCATCGAAATCGCCCTGCAGCGCGAGAATACCAATTGTGAGTTCGTCGTTGTTCACAAGTGTTTCACTCAGAAGACACGAAGGATGCGGAGGAGAATTGCAACGATTTTTCTTCACCTTGGGAGTGATGGCGGATAACGACTACCAGCCGCGCTTTTGCAGCATATCGGCCTCGGACATTGCAGCGACCGCCAAGCCCTTCATCGCACCGGTGCAGTCTTCGCTCGTTTCCAGCAGCACTTTGGGATCGTCGAAGTGCGTAGTGGCGCGGACAATGGCGCGAGCCCGAATCTCAGCTTCTTTGGCAGGAGCAAAATTGGTCGAATCAGCCATGAAGATTCCCGATCCGACGAAAACTGCTTCGGCTCCAAGCTGACGCACGAGCGCGGCATCGGCCGGCGTGGCGATTCCGCCTGCTGAGAAGTTCGGAACCGGAAGCTTGCCAGATTTGGCAACCATGCGAACCAGCTCATAGGGTGCTTTCAGGTCCTTGGCCGCGGCGTAGAGCTCTTGTTCTCCCAAAACAGTAAGAGCGCGCATGTCTTTCACGATCTGACGCATGTGTTTCACTGCATGCACCACATCGCCGGTTCCGGCCTCGCCTTTGGTACGGATCATTGCTGCGCCCTCGGCGATTCTTCTGAGAGCTTCACCTAAATCCCGGGCACCACAGACAAACGGAACTTTGAAGGCGTGTTTGTCCACGTGATGAGCTTCGTCGGCTGGAGTGAGGACTTCAGACTCATCAATGTAATCGACGCCAAGCTCCTGGAGTACCTGAGCCTCGGTGAAGTGGCCGATTCGGCACTTGGCCATTACGGGAATGTCCACGGCTTTCATGATCTCGCGTATCACGGCGATCTTCGCCATACGCGCGACGCCGCCCTCGGCGCGAATCTGGGCCGGCACTCGCTCCAAAGCCATCACCGCGGCTGCGCCCGCTCGCTGCGCGATCTCAGCCTGTTGCGCCGTAGTGACATCCATGATCACGCCGCCCTTGAGCATTTCCGCAAGGCCGGTTTTCAGCCGCAATCCGTTTCCATTCACGTCAGACATAGCACTCTCCAAACGCACCTCTCCCTCCGGTCGTTGCGACTGGATGGCAGGGAACTTTCATTTTAGCAGTTCAGAACAAGAGTCGTTCTTAACCACGGAGCCGCGGAGAAGACAAATTAGACGCAGCAAACGTATCTGCGATTAGATTTATTGCTGACCGAACTTCGCTTTCAGTCTTTCTGGATCCATGGCGACAAATACACCCTGGCTGCGCGCCAGAACTTCACCTTGTTCATTTCGGATTTCGGCTACGTTGAAATGCCTGCGTCCCTGAACGTCCTGCTCGGTTCCTTCCACAATTAGAGTCTTGCCCAATGGCACCGGCTTTAT
>CAZYCD010000302.1:0-1957 GCA_964645345.1 uncultured Micromonosporaceae bacterium | reverse complement strand
TGCTCGGGAGATCAACAGCGGCGTTGCTCCCATGATGGAGGGTGCGAACCCTCGGGTCGCGGCAATTCTCAACCTGCTCACGAAGGGATGGGGATACTTCTATCTGGGCAAAAAGGGACAAGGAATCGGCATTTTCTTCCTGCTGCTTATCGTCGAGGGGTGGGCGAGGACCTTGCATGGTAAGCCACTCGTCGTATTTTCCGTCGGTGTGGAGGTAATCCTCGCTGCTTTATGCGTGCACGCTTATTACCTCGGACGCCAGCAATTACGCGAAGCCCTGGCCTCCAGCCAAATAGCGACTCAAGCAGAAGGACTGTCCGTTGGCCTGCCCCTGACTTTCGCCATCTTCGTTTCGAGCGTCTATGTCTTGCTTATCGTGCTTGGTCTTATGCTTCCGGACTATAAGGCCATCGACCAGAGTCGCGCGTCTGTTAACGAGCAGAACGGAAAGGCCATATACGCGAATCCCAAGTACGGGGTCAGATTGGAGTTTCCGCAGGGTTGGAAGCTTTCCTATCCAGGCAAAGATCAGTTTGTGATGGGAGTTCGCCCCGGAGGCGGGTGTGTCGTGCAGTTTATGGCGGCGGCACAGTTTCCCATTGTCCCGATCAGCGCAAATGAAAGGGAGTTATCGAAGGTCATGTCCGCCAAAGGGCACATATTCGATGGCGAACGTGATGCTGCCCTGGGCCAGATGGCAGCGCGCGAGGTGACCTTCCGACATCAGCGAGACGAAGGAGAGATCGACCAGAGCTTCACTATCGCGAAGAAAGGCTTGTCAGTATATTTCCTCATCACCACGAGCAGCTCTGATGTGAGATCAAAGTGTGAGGCGACGGCGGAAAATATCAAAAATTCAGTTCGCCTGCGCTAAGAAGCGCGAATTGTAACTTTCTGCCGAGTTCCTGTATACATTCCGTTTTCACTTTATTCAGGAGCTCGTGGTGATCCGAAAGACCTGCTTGTCCCTCGCCTCTGTTCTCATTTTTTCTTTACTTAATCTCGCACAGGATACTCCTCCAGCTCCCGTGACCACTCCCACATCCGACGTGGAAGCCGCGGCCCAGGAGAAGACTTCTACAACTGCCAAACCAGGTCAGAAAAAAGAAGGAGACGAGGAAGTTCCGCCAGGCCGCAAGCCGAAGCGTGGGCAAGCAAGCGCAGTGGAGAACACCTCCACACCTGCTAAGCCTGCGGAGAAAAAGCCCGCCGATCCACTTACATCCGCCGACACCTACAAGGGATTGCATCTACGCAGCATCGGCCCAGCGTTCGTTTCTGGGCGCGTTACATCGCTCGCGGTGAATCCATTCAAGCGTGAGCAGTACTACGCAGGTGTGGCTTCGGGAGGAGTTTGGAAGACGGACAATGACGGACTCACGTGGAATCCGGTGTTCCAGAATGAAGACTCGTTTTCCATCGGCGACGTGAAGCTTGATCCCAAAGATCCCGCAATCGTGTGGGTGGGGACGGGAGAGAACAACTCCCAACGCAGTGTCGATTATGGCGACGGCGTTTACAAATCCGAAGATGGCGGCAAAAGTTGGACGAATGTCGGACTGAAACACTCAGAGCATATCGGTCGCATCGCGATCAGTGCCAAAGATACCGCGACCGTCTTTGTTGCCGCCGAAGGGCCATTGTGGTCGCCGGGTGGAGATCGTGGGCTCTACCGCACCAATGATGGCGGCAAGAGCTGGAAGAAAGTCTTAAATGTCAGCGAAAATACCGGCTTTGCGGACCTAGTCATAGATCCGGACGATGCCGACACGATCTATGCCGCCGCGTATCAGCGCCGACGCCACGTCTGGACGCTGATCGACGGCGGCCCCGAAAGCGCGATCTATCGCTCGGTCGATGGCGGGAACACATGGACCAAATTGAAATCCGGTCTGCCGACTGTGGACATGGGGCGCATCGGAATTGCGGTCTCGCCGGTCGATCACAACGTGGTGTA
>CAZYCD010000301.1:0-4692 GCA_964645345.1 uncultured Micromonosporaceae bacterium | reverse complement strand
AGCGTGAGATCGAGGACTCGCTGTCCGAGCGGATCCTGTTCAACGAGCTCAAGGCCGGTCAGATCGTGGTCGTCGACTGCGAGGGCGACCCGGAGAAGGTCGAGACCTCCTCGCTGGTCTTCCGCGGCGCGGACAAGCCGGCCCAGGTGCCGGAGACGGTCCCCGCCGACCTCGGCCGGCCGGCGACCGCCGGCTCGGAGGAAGTCGCGTAACACCGAGAAACGCATCGCTGGCCCGGACCTCACGGTCCGGGCCAGCGCCGTCTCTGTCGGGTGCCGCCGCCGGAGCGAGCGCCGGCTAACGCGGTCGGGTGCCGCCGCCGGCAGCAGGCTGGAGCGAGGGAGCGCAGCGACCGAGTCGGAGGGTGGCTACAGGCCGGGGTCTGAGGCGCACGACCCGCGCGAGCGGAGCGACCGCCGGCTAATTCAGATAGTCCTCGAGTAGCGCGGGCGTCAGGCCGGCGTCGTGGATGGCGGTGAGCGCCGCCAGTACGTCCTGGACGAACGCCGGCCGGAAGTGCATCAGGATGATGTCGCCGGCCGCGATGTGGTGGTTGTCGGTCTGGTAGAAGACCTTGCCGTCGTTGACCGTCTCCGACCAGTGGAAGGCCGCCTTCAGCCCGCAGTCGTGGACCGCGCGCAGAGTGGTCTGGTCGTAGTCGCCGTACGGCGGCCGGAACAGCGACGGGTGGGTACCGAACGTCTGCTCCAGGCTCGCCTCCGCCCCACACACCTCGTGGTGCTGGAAGTCGTAGGACTTGCCCTTCATCTCCGGGTGCGTGAGCGTGTGGTCCTCGATCACCCCGCCGGCCGCCACGAGCTGCTTGAAGAAGCCCGGGTTGCCGGCGGCCACCGGCGCGATCAGGAACATGGTGAACCGGATGTGCGCCGCCTGCATCAGCGGGATCGCCTGGGGAAGCTGGGTCTGGCCGTCGTCCATGGTGAGGAACGCCACAGGCTGGTTAACGGGCAGGCGGTGGTAGATGGGCGCGACCGGGCCGACCGGTACCGCGATCGGCTCGGGTACCGGCGGCGGGCCGAACTTCGGCACCATCGCCAGGTACGGGTTGGCATCCCCGCCCGGGACCGGTGAGGCGGAGCCCGGCGCGGACGGCCCCGGTGAGGCCGCGCCCGAGCCGACCGGGCCGCCGCCGCCCTCACCCTGCCCCTCCGACCAGTGCGCGGACGGCGGGCTGGTACAGGCTGCCGCGAAGGCCAGCGTCGTGGCGAGAGCCAGCAGGACTCGGGGGAGGCGCACGGGCAAACCCTAGACGACCAGGTACGACGACGTGTAGGGGACTATCGTGTGTCGGCCGCCGGGTCCTCGCCGGCCAGGGCGTATTGCCGGCCGGACGCCGGTACCACGAGTCCGTCGGCGACAAGCCCCGCCAGGGCACGAGCGCGCTGGGCGGGGTCCGGCCAGACGAGGTCGAGGCGCCCGACCGGTACCGGTCCGGGCTCCGCGCGCAGCACGGCCAGCAGCAGCCCGCGCACCTGCCGATCGGTACCCGCGTATGCCTGCGGCCGGCGCGACGGCCCGGCGGCGGGCGGGCTGCCGGCCAGCCGCCAGGCGCAGGTCGTCCACAGTGGACAACCGTCGCACCGCGGCGACCGGGCGGTGCAGACAAGCGCGCCGAGCTCCATCAGCGCGGCGCTGGCCCGGACCGCCCGCCCGTCGTCGGCCGGCAGCAGGGCGTCGACGGCCGCGAGGTCGGCGGCGGTGGTGGCCGGGCCGGCGTCCGCCCGGCCGTCGACCGCGCGAGCGACCAGCCGCCGCACGTTCGTGTCCACGACCGGCTGCCGCTGCCCGTACGCGAACGCCGCGACGGCACGCGCGGTGTAGGCCCCGATCCCCGGCAGGGCGAGCAGGTCGGTCAGGCGCGACGGCACCACGCCGCCGTACCGCTCGAGGATGGCCACCGCGCAGGCGTGCAGCCGCAGCGCCCGGCGCGGGTACCCGAGCCGGCCCCAGGCACGGATCGCTTCGGCGGGCGTGTCGGCGGCCAGCGAGGCGGGGTCGGGCCAGCGGTCCAGCCAGTCCCGCCACACCGGCAGGACCCGGGACACCGGGGTCTGCTGCAGCATGACCTCGCTGACCAGGACCCCCCACGGGCCGGCCGAGGCGTGCCGCCACGGAAGGTCGCGGGCGTTGCGGTCGAACCACGCGGTGACCGTTTTCGCCAGGTCCACGCCTACCGGCCTCCCGTCTGTCATCGACTAGCGCCCAGCTTTACGGCAGACTACGCACCGTGTACGAACTTGCGATCACGGTAGTCGGCAGCGATCGTCCGGGCATCATCGCGGACGTCTCGGCCGGGCTGTCGCGGCTCGGGCTGAACCTCACTGATTCGACCATGACGTTGCTGCGCGGTCACTTCGCGATGACGCTCATCTGCTCCGGCCAGGCCGGTGAGGACGAGGTGATCGCCGCGCTGCGGCCGCTGACCGAAGACGGCGGCCTGCTGGCCACGGTGCGGTCCGTACCGCCAGAACCGCCGGGGGGTACCAGCGGCGAGCCGTACACGCTGATCGTCCACGGTGCGGACCGGCTGGGCATCGTGGCCGGCCTGACCAGGGTGCTCTCCGAGTTCGGCGGCAACATCACCGACCTGACCACCCGGCTGTCCGGCTCGCTGTACCTGCTGTCCGCCGAGGTCGACCTTCCGTCCACGGTGGACATCGACGATCTCGTGTCCAAGCTGGACGAAGCGGCCGAGTCGCTGGGCGTGGAGGTCAGCCTGCGCTCCGCCGAGGCGGACGTGCTGTGAGCCGTCGCCATCAGGGGTGGGCGGCCCGGTGACCGACCTGCTCGGCTGGGCGGCGGAACCGGGTACCGTCCGGCCCGTGTTGACCGCGCCCTCGGCGGTACTCGCGGCCCCCGGTGCGGTGGTCGACCCGACGGACCCGGCCACCCTCGTGCTCGCCGCCGACCTCGTGGCCACCATGCGCGTCTCGCCCGGGTGCGTCGGATTGGCCGCGCCACAGGTCGGCGTCGGCGCCCGGGTGTTCGCAGTGGACGTCAGCGGGCATCCGAGGGCACACACCTGCCATGGGACGTTCGTGCTGTGCAACGCGGAGGTCGTCGAGGCCACCCGGTGGCAGAAGGGCCGCGAGGGCTGCATGTCGGTACCGGACCTGACAGGCGACGTGAAGCGCGCCGGGCACCTGGTGGTCCGCGGCGCCCTGCCCGGTAGCGGCGAGGAGGTGACCCTGACGACGGACGCCTTCGAGGCCCGGGCGCTGCAGCACGAACTCGACCACTGTGCCGGCCTGCTGTTCCTCGACCGGGTACCGGGACCCAACGCGATATTCGCGCGCAAGGTGTACCTGTAGGCGGCGCGTCGCCACGGGCGCCCCCGGCGGTACCGATAGCGTGGACACATCATGAACCTGACGGTTGGCCCGCTGCCCCCGGCCGTCTACTGGCGGCGGCGGGCGCTTGTGCTCGGCGCCGTGCTCGCGTTGGTGATCCTGCTGGTATCGATGTGCGGCGGCGCCAACGGCGCGCAGAACTCCGGCCACCCGGCGGCCGCCAACTCCGCCGCCTCCAGGAGCCCGTCGCCCGCCGCGACGGTCAGCGTCCAGGCGCCGATCGTCGGCGCGCCCGGCGGGGCGTCGAGCGCATCGCCGAGCGTGGTCGCCCCGGCGAGTGCCGCGTCGGACAGCTGCTCGGACTCGGAAATCCAGCTGATCCCGAGCGTGCAGAAGCTCACCGGCGGCAGCTACCCGTACCAGTTGAACCTGCGCATCAAGAACATCTCGACCCGTACGTGCAAGCGGGACGTCGGCTCGGGGCCGCAGGAGTTGCACATCGTCAACGCCACCTCCGGGCAGACCGTCTGGTCCTCGGACAACTGCCAGAGCGCCACGGGCAGTGACGTGCGCACCTTCGGCCCCAACATCGAGGCGGCGTTCCAGCTCGGCTGGGACGGCAACGCCAACACGCCGGGCTGCCGGTCGACCGGCGCCCTGAACGGGGCGTACCAGCTGGTGGCCAAGCTGGACACCAAGGTGAGCGCGCCGGTCGCCTTCACCATCGGCCCGGCCGGCATCAGCTCGGCGGGCAAGTAACGTCTCAGACGGTGCTGCGGGGGTCTGTACTCGCCTGCGCCACAACCCGGCTCCGGCTGCGCTCAGACGGTGCTGCGGGGGTCTGTACTCGCCTGCGCCACAACCCGGCTCCGGCTGCGCTCAGACGGTGCTGCGGGGGTCTGTACTCGCCTCCGCCACAACCCGGCTCCGGCTGCGCTCACACGTAGCGTTCGAGGATCGACGCCTCGGCCAGCCGGGACAGGCCCTCGCGCACGCCGCGCGCCCGGGCGTCGCCGACTCCGTCCACCGCCTGCAGGTCCTCCACCGTCGCGCCCAGCAGCCGCTGCAGCGAGCCGAAGTGATCCACCAGCCGGTCGACCACCGGGCCGGGCAGCCGGGGTACCTTCGCCAGCAGCCGGAAGCCCCGGGGCGACACGGCCGCGTCCAGCGCGTCCGAGGCGCCCGGGTAGCCCAGCGCGCGGCCGACCGCGACCAGGTCGATAAGGTCGGTCGCCGACAGCGCGTCGAGCTCCTCCAGGGCCTCCTCGATTTGCCGCCCGCGCCGGCCCTGCGGCAGGTAGTCGCGGATGACCAGGGTCCGGTCGGCGTCCACGCCGGCCATCAGCTCCTCCAGCTGCAGGGCCAGCAGGCGCCCGTCGGT
>CAZYCD010000300.1:0-4715 GCA_964645345.1 uncultured Micromonosporaceae bacterium | reverse complement strand
GATGTCACGGTCATCGACGACTCGTACAACGCCAACCCGGCGTCGATGGCGGCGGCGCTCAACGCGCTGACCGCGATCGGCGACGGCCGCCGCACCGTCGCGGTGCTCGGGTACATGGCGGAGCTGGGCGAGTACGAGCGGTCCGGCCACGAGGAGGTCGGCCGCCTGGCCGCGACGCTGGGCGTCGACCTGCTCGTCGTGGTCGGCGAGCCGGCCGCGCCGATCCATGAGGGCGCGGTCGCGGTGGAGAGTTGGGGAGGGAAGTCGGTGCAGGTGACCGATCAGGACGCGGCGATCGCGCTGCTGCGCGACGAACTGCGCGCGCGGGACGTGGTACTGGTGAAGGGCTCGCGGTACCGGACCTGGGCGGTCGTCGACGCGCTGCGCGACGGTACCGGCCCGGGCGGTACGGACAACGGCGCCGACGGAGCCGGCTCATGAGGGCGGTGATCGTCGCCGCCTGCGTGGCGTTCGTCGTCTCGCTGTTCGGCACCCCGATCGCCATCAGGGGCTTCACCCGCCTGAAAGCCGCCCAGCCCATTCGGGACATCAACGTGTCCCACTCCGGCAAGCGCGGTACCCCGACCATGGGCGGGGTCGTCTTCATCTTCGGTACCCTCGTGGCCTACCTGGCCGGGCACGTCATCTTCGACATGCTGCCCGGCGAACGGATCAAGCCGCCCGGCCCGACAGTCACCGGGCTGGTGCTCCTCGGGCTGATGGTGTTCTGCGGCGCGATCGGCTTCTGGGACGATTTCCTCAAGGTGCGCAAGCGCAACAGCCTGGGCCTGAACAAGCGGGCCAAGCTCGTGCTGCAACTGGTCGTCGGCGGCGTCTTCGGCGTCGTCGCCCTGTACTTCCCGGCGACCAACGGGCAGACCGTGGGCAGCACCTACATCTCGTTCGTGCGCGACATCCACTGGCTCAACGTCGGCAAGGTGGTCGCGGTCATCCTGTTCATCGCGGTGGTCATAGCGACCACCAACGCGGTCAACTTGACCGACGGCCTGGACGGGCTGGCCACCGGTACCTCGATCATGGTGCTCGGCTCCTACCTGCTGATCGCCTTCTGGCAGTACCGGCACTGGTGCGCCGACGTGAAGGCGCCCAGCTTCTCCGAGCTGTACTGCTACAACTCCCGGGATCCGCTGGAGGTCGCGCTGATCTCGGCCGCCGCGGCCGGCGCCTGCCTCGGCTTCCTGTGGTGGAACGCCTCCCCGGCCCGGATCTTCATGGGGGACACCGGCTCGATGGCGCTCGGCGGGCTGATCGCCGGCCTGGCGATGGCCACCCGTACCGTGCTGCTGCTGCCCATCATCGGTACCCTGTTCGTGATCATCACCCTCTCCCTGGTGATCCAGATCATCTCGTTCCGTACGACCGGCAAGCGTGTGTTCCGGATGTCCCCGCTGCACCACCACTTCGAACTCGCCGGGTGGAGCGAGGTGAACATCGTCATCCGGTTCTGGATCATTGCCGGGATCGGGGTGACCGTCGGCGTCGGCCTGTTCTACGGCGACTTCCTCCGGGTGGTCGGCGGGTGACGGCGCCGGACACCGGGGCGGACAGCCACTGGCGCGACCGCAGCGTCCTGGTCGCCGGTGCGGCCGTCGCTGGCGCCGCCTGCGCGCGGGCGCTGCTGGACCGGGGTGCCGAGGTCACCGTCGTGGACCGGGTCGCCTCCGAGCGCACCGACGCCCTGGCCGAGGCGGGCGCCACCGTCGTCATCGAGGACCCCGCGCCGCTGAGCCTGCTGGAGGACGCCGACGAGCTGGTCGTCTCGCCGGGGTTCCCGCCGCACCACCCCCTGGTCGCCGAGGCGCTCGCCCGGGGACTGGACGTCTACAGCGAACCCGAGCTGGCCTGGCGGCTGCAGCACGCGGAGCGCGGCGAGCGGCCGGTGTGGCTCGGCATCACGGGTACCAACGGGAAGACCACGACGACCACGATGCTGGCCGCCATCCTCGTCGCGGCCGGCCGCGAGGCGGCGGCCCTGGGCAACATCGGGGTACCGCTGCTGGACACCGGCGGGTACGAGGTGATCGCGGTCGAGCTGTCCAGCCAGCAACTGCACTGGTCCCGGGACCTGGCGCCGCGCGCGGGCGCGCTGCTCAACCTGGCCGAGGACCACCTGGACTGGCACGGCACGTTCGACGCCTACGCCGGGGCCAAGGAGGCGATCTGGCGCTCGGCGACGCCGGAGGGTGGCGGGGTCGCGATCGGCAACCTGGACGACCCGCGGGTGGCCGCCGCACTGGCCCGGGTGAACGGACGCGCGGTGGGCTTCACCCTGGCGCCGCCCGCCGACGGGCAGCTCGGTGTGGCCGACGGCTGGCTGGTCGACGCGGCGTTCGGCGGCGGCCGCCTCATCGAGGTCGCCGCGATCCGGCCACCGGGCACGCACAACGTCGCCAACGCGCTGGCCGCCGCTGGTCTGGCCCTCGCGTACGGCGTACCGGCCGAGGCCGTCCACAGTGGACTGTCCGGGTACCGGCCGGAGCCGCACCGCAACGCCTTCGTGGGCACGGTCGCCGGGGTGGACTACGTCGACGACAGCAAGGCGACCAACCCGCACGCCGCCTACGCCTCACTGACCGCGTACCCGCGCATCGTGTGGGTGGCCGGCGGGCAACTCAAGGGCGTGGACGTGAGCGACCTGGTGGCCAGCGTGGCGGACCGGCTGGTCGGCGCCGTGCTGCTGGGTGTGGACCGGGAGCGCATCTCAGATGCGCTGGCGCGACACGCCCCGCGGGTACCGGTCGTGGACGTGGCCAGCACCGATGATGGGGCGATGGGCCAGGTGGTGCGCGCGGCGGCGGAGCTTGCCGCGCCGGGTGACACCGTGCTGCTGGCACCGGCCGGGGCGTCGTACGACATGTTCCGCAACTACGGCCACCGGGGCGACGCCTTCGCCGAGGCGGTGCGCGGCCTCCCGGACACCCCTCAGGCGCGGGGCCGGGATGGCGACTGAGCTGCGCCCGCCACCTCCGGCGCCGGACAGCCCGGCGCCGGCGGCGGGTCCGGCCCGCGACGCTTGGGCCCGCGAGCCGCTGCGCTCCGGCCCGCTGGCCGCGCTGCGCGGCCTGCTGGAGCGCCCGCTCGCCTCCTACTACCTGCTGCTGTCCAGTTCCGGCCTGCTGCTGGTGATCGGCCTGGTGATGGTCTTCTCCGCGACCAGCGTCCAGTCCTACGCCAGCGGCGGCAACGCCTACTCGCCGGTCACCCGGCAGACCATCTACGCACTGGTCGGCCTGGTCGCGTTCTGGATCTTCCAGCGGCTGCCGGTGACCACCTACCGGGCGATCGGCCAGCCGCTGCTGATCGCCGCGATCGTCCTGGTGCTGCTGCTGGACGGGCTCGGGCTCGCGGTCAAGGCGCACCTGCTGGGTACGCCCGCGCTCGGGCCGGTACATGCGGACACCGACAACAGCAACTGGCTGTACTTCGGGCCGCTGCAGATGCAGCCCTCCGAACTGGCCAAGCTGGCGCTGGCCCTGTGGGGCGCCAAGGTGCTGGCCGACAAGGGGAAGCGCATCGGCCGCTGGCGCGAGGTGTCCCGGCCGCTGTTCCCGGTCGTGGCGCTGCTGTTCATCATCGTCGGCTTCAACGATCTGGGCACCACGCTGTGCCTGCTGATCGTGTTCCTCGGCCTGCTGTGGGCCGCCGGCGTGCGGATGCGGGTGTTCGCCTGGCTGGGCGCCTCGGCGCTGGCCGGCATCGTCGCGCTGATCCTCGTCGCACCGTACCGGCTGGCCCGGATCACCACGTTCGCCAGCGGCGGGCACGTCGACCCGCAGGGCAAGGCGTACCAGGGACTGCACGGGCTCTACGCGATCGCCGACGGCGGCTGGTTCGGCGTCGGGCTGGGCGAGGGCCGGCTGAAGTGGGGTTGGCTACCCAACGGCCACAACGATTTCATCTTCGCGGTCATCGCCGAGGAACTCGGTGTGGTGGGCTGTTTCGTGGTGCTCGCCCTGTTCGCCGTCCTCGCGTACACCGGCCTGCGGATCGCCCGCCGGGTGACCGACCCGTACCGGCGGATGGTCGCCGCCGCGGTCACCGTCTGGCTGGTCGGTCAGGCCACCATCAACATCGGCGGGGTGGTCGGGCTGCTGCCGATCACCGGGCTGCCGCTCCCGTTCATCTCCGCCGGGGGTACCGCCCTGGTGGTGACGCTGGCCGCCGTCGGCATGCTGGCGGCCTTCGCCCGCGCCGAGCCGGATGCCGCGCGGGCCCTGCACGCCCGACCGCCGGACAAGTGGGTACGACTACTCTGGGCCCCGCTGCCGCCACTGCCCCGGCTCCGCCGGGGCATGGAACCGACGCCACGTAGGCGGCCGCAGAAGGGAGTCCGGGTCGATGGCTGAGCTTCGGTCGGTGGTACTGGCCGGCGGTGGTACCGGAGGCCACGTCTACCCGCTGCTCGCGTTCGCCGACTGCCTGCGGCGGCACGACCCGGGCCTGCGCATCACCTGTCTCGGTACCGCCCGGGGCCTGGAGAACGAGATCCTGCCGCCGCACGGGTTCGACCTGCGGCTGGTACCGGCGCACCAGCTGCCCCGGTCGATCAACATGAACCTGATGCGCACGCCGGACCGGATGTGGCGCGCGTCCCGGGCGACCCGCGCGATCCTCGACGACGTGTCCGCGGACGTGGTCGTCGGGTTCGGCGGCTACGTGTCGGTACCGGCGTACCTCGCGGCCTGGCGGCGGCA
>CAZYCD010000299.1:0-4785 GCA_964645345.1 uncultured Micromonosporaceae bacterium | reverse complement strand
ATCCGGTTCGTCATCGAGACCGAGCGGCTGTCCTTCGTGGAGGCCGTCGAGCGGTTGGCCGGTAAGGCCGGGATCCAGCTGCGGTACGTGGAGGCCGGGCCGGCGCCCGTACGCCAGCAGCAGGGGCAGAAGCAGCGGCTGACCGAGGCGCACGCGGCGGCCGCCCAGTTCTACGCCGAGCAGTTGGCCAGCCCGGCCGCCCGGACGGCGCGGGAGTTCCTGGCCGCCCGCGGCTTCGACCGGGGGGCGGCGCAGACGTACGGCTGCGGCTTCGCGCCGGAGGGCTGGGACGGGCTGGTGAAGGTGCTGCGGCAGCGGGGCTTCACGGGTACCGAGATGGTCACCGCCGGGCTGGCCAAGGAGTCGCGCAACGGCAACCTCATCGACCGGTTCCGCCGCCGGCTGCTGTGGCCCATCCGCGACCTGTCCGGCGACGTGATCGGTTTCGGCGCCCGCAAGCTGTTCGACGACGACGACGGCCCGAAGTACCTGAACACCCCGGAGACCCCGCTCTACAAGAAGTCCCACGTGCTCTACGGCATCGAGCACGCCAAGCGGGAGATCGCCAAGCAGGGCCGGGTGGTGGTCGTCGAGGGGTACACCGACGTGATGGCGTGCCACCTGGCGGGGGTACCGGTCGCGGTGGCGACCTGCGGTACGGCCTTCGGCGCCGACCACATCGGGGTGCTGCGCCGGCTGCTGATGGACTCCGACGGCCTGGCCGGGGAGATCATTTTCACCTTCGACGGGGACGCGGCCGGGCAGAAGGCGGCGCTGCGCGCGTTCGAGGAGGACCAGCGGTTCGTCGGCCGCACCTTCATCGCGGTCAGCCCGGACAACATGGACCCCTGCGAGCTGCGGCTGGCAAAGGGCGACGTGGCGGTCCGCGACCTCGTCGCGCGCCGCGAGCCGCTGGTCGACTTCGCGCTGCGCTCGGTGCTGTCACGATTCGACCTCAATACGGTCGAAGGCCGGGTGGACGCCATGCGCCAGGCCGCGCCCCTGGTCGCGAAGATCAAGGACCGGGAGAAGCGCCCGGAGTACGCCCGCAAGCTCGCCGGCGACCTCGGCATGGAGGTCGAGCCGGTGCTGCGGGCCGTGGCGAGCGCGGCGTCCCGCTCGGGTACCGACGCCTCACCGGCCCGAGCTGCCGCCGCCTCCACTGTGGACAGCCCACAGCGGACAGTCGAGCGGGAGGCCTTGAAGCTCGCGCTGCAGGCGCCGGTACTGGCCGGGCCGATGTTCGACTCGGTCTCGGCCGAGGCGTACCTCGACCCGGTACACGCGGCGGTCCGGGCGGCGATCGCGGAAGCCGGTGGTACGGCCGCCGCGGTGTCCGGCGCGGTGTGGGTGGAACGGGTCCGGGAGGCATGTCCCGACCTGGCCGCCCGGGCGCTGGTCGGGGAGCTGGCGGTCGATCCGCTGCACCTGTCCGGCGAACCGGACCCGCGGTACGTCGACGTCACGCTGGCCCGGCTGCAACTGCCCGCGGTACTGCGCCGCATCCAGGAGCTGAAGTCGAGGCTGCAGCGGCTCAACCCGGTCACGCATACCGACGAGCACCTGCGCCTGTTCGGCGAGCTGGTGCCCCTGGAGCAGCATGCCCGGGCACTGCGCGAGCAGGCTGTGGGAAGCTGACGGAATGGCACTGTTCGGGCGTCGCCGCAAGCTTCCCGAGTCCGACCGTCCGGCGCTGGAGCGTGACGAGCGGGTGATCGCCTGGGCCTCCTCGCCGCGCGGCGCGGTGGTGGCCACCAACCGGGGACTCTGGCTGCCCGACGGTCGGTCGACCGCCCCGGCGGGCTCGACAGGCCCGACCGGCTCGACAGGCTCGACAGGCTCGCCTGGCTCGGTGGGCGGGGCCACCGGGGCCGGGTCCACCCGGCTCGGGTGGCACGAGATCCATAAGGCGGTGTGGACCGGCGAGGCGCTGGCCGTCACCGCCGCACGGCTGGTGGAGCGCGGGCCCGGGTACGACGTCGTGGCCGACCGGCCGACCGTGGAGTACCGGCTGACCGACCCGGGAGATCTGCCGGCGCAGGTACGGGCCAGGGTCACCAGGTCGGTGGGGCCCAGTACCCACCATTCGCTGCCGGGCTCGGGCGGGGTACGGGTGGTGGCCCGGCGGGTACCGGGTGCGGACGGCCTGGCCTGGACCGCCCGGTACGACCCCGGGGTGGACCACGACGACCCGATCGTCCGGGAGGCGACCGCGGCCCTGGTGGAGCAGGCCCGGTTGTCGGTGCCCGGCTGAGCTGTTGGCCGGCGCCGAAGGTCCCTCGGGCGCCACTGGCGCCCGCTCCGACAAGTTGCGCGGTCCTACGTCCATAAACCGATGGGTTCGTGTCGGACCCTCCGGTTAAGGTCGGACGGTGACCGACAACCAATCCCTGATCTACGCACGTGGCCTGGTGAAACGCTTCGGCGACTTCACCGCGGTGGCAGGGATCGACGTCGATGTCGCGCGCGGGGAGGCGTTCGGGTTCCTGGGACCCAACGGCGCCGGGAAGAGCTCAACCATGCGGATGATCGGATGCGTGTCCCAGCCGAGTGGCGGCACACTGCGCATCCTCGGCATGGACCCGCGCCGGCAGGGGACTGCGATCCGAGCACGGCTGGGCGTCTGCCCGCAGCAGGACTCGCTCGACCCTGAGCTGTCCGTGAAGGAAAACCTCGTCACCTATGCCCGGTATTTCGGAATTCCCCGGCGGACCGCCAAGGTGAAGGCCGACGAGCTGCTCGACTTCGTCCAGCTCAGCGAGCGGGCCGACAGCAAGGTCGAACCGCTCTCCGGCGGCATGAAGCGCCGGCTGACCATCGCCCGGGCGCTGGTCAACGACCCGGACATCGTGTTGCTCGACGAGCCGACCACCGGGCTGGATCCGCAGGCCAGGCACCTCGTCTGGGATCGACTGTTCCGGCTCAAGCAGCAGGGCGTGACGCTGGTACTGACGACGCACTACATGGACGAGGCCGAGCAGCTGTGCGACCGGCTCGTCGTCATGGACGGTGGCAAGATCGTGGCGGAGGACTCGCCCCGGGCGCTGATCGACCGGTACTCGACGCGTGAGGTACTGGAGCTGCGCTTCGGCCTCGATCCGCTGGACGACGTCGCCGGCAAGCTCAACGGATTGGCGGAGCGCATCGAGGTCCTGCCCGACCGCATCCTGCTCTACGCCGAGGACGGCGACGCGGCGGCCGCGGCGGTACTGGCGCGGGGCCTCACGCCGTCCGGCACCCTGGTGCGGCGCAGCACGCTCGAGGACGTCTTCCTGCACCTGACCGGACGGACGCTGGTTGACTAGTTGGACCATGCGGCCTGCCGAGCGCGCCGATGTCGCGGCCATCTGCCGGTTCGGCGAGGCGCACATTCGATCGCACTACGCGCCGCTGATCGGCGCGGACGCGGCGGACCAGCAGGTCCGCAGGTGGTGGAGCGGGACACAGATCGGCGCGGCCGTGGCCGGGGGTTGCAAGCTGTTCGGCGTGTCGTGAGTATCCGTGAGTAAACGTGAGTTTGTGAGTAGCTGACGTTGGCCGGTTGGGCGCGGGTGAGCCTGGTTGGTGGGTAGATGGCGTGTCGGTGGTTGCGGCCAGACGCCGGTGATGGGACTGGTGCCGGCGTAGTTCTTGCGGGCGCGGGCGTCGGCGTAGCGGGTGGTGTCGTCACCGAACTCCGCAAGCACCCGGGCGGCGAGCGCCACACCCAGGCCGGGTTGGCGCGGCTAGAGCTCACTGTCCGGGTGCCGGCCAAAATGGGCGGTCACCTGGTCTTGCAGGGTGGCGGTCTGGGTGTTCACATGTCGGCCAGGGTGTGCGCGTCGCCGGTGTCGCTGTTGGGCCCGGACATGGCGTGCCGTTCCCGGCACCGGGCCAATGTCCTGGTTCTGGAAGTGCTCACCTGCCGGCGGCTACCGGACCCGAGTCTGACATCACGCCGACCCGGTAGCACCCATGAGGTTCGGATGCCGGTGCCGGGGCGGAGGCTGGTGTCGGGGGCGATCTGGGTGGCTGGACTGTCAGCGTTCCAGGTTGCGCCGAATTTCTGTCGGACCCGTGTGCCACATTGATCGTCGTGGAGTTCCGGGGTCGGTTGGCGTGGTTCGGGGTCGGGCAGGTGGCGGCTGCGCGGGGTGGGCGGGTCGTGGTCGCCGGCTGGGAGGAGACCGGCGATGGTGTGGTGCGGGATCTGACGCGGGTGCCGGCCGGCAGGTGTGCCGGGCGGTTCGGGCGGGGCGGGGTGCGCGACCGGGCCTTGTGCGCGACCGGGAACGTTGGCGCGGGGTTGGCGGCCTGACCATGGCGAAGGTGGAGGTTCCCGCGGGGTGGACGGTGCAGGCGTACCGCTTCGCGTTGGACCCTTCCCCGGTTCAGGAGCAGGCGATGCGTTCGCATGCGGGGGCGAAGAACTTCGCGTACAACACGATGCTCGCGGTGGTGACCGCGAACCTGGCCCAGCGTCGCGCGGAACGGTCGTACGGTGTCGCCGACGCCGAGCTCACACCGGTGCTGGGTTGGTCGATGATGAGTCTGCGGCGGGAGTGGAACCGGATCAAACACCAGGTGGCGGTGGGTGAGGATGGGACACCGTGGTGGCCGCAGAACTCGAAGGAGGCGTACTCGTCGGGCTGCCAGGCCCTCGCGGACGCGTTGGACAACTGGGCCAAGTCACGCACGGGCGAACGCCGGGGCCGGCGGATGGGTTTCCCCCGGTTCAAGTCCAAGCGCCGCGCGGCGCAGTCGTTCACCTTCACCACCGGCACGATGCGGGTCGAGCCCGACCGT
>CAZYCD010000298.1:0-4797 GCA_964645345.1 uncultured Micromonosporaceae bacterium | reverse complement strand
ATCCTGGCCACCAACACCAGCTCGCTGAGCGTCACCGAGATCTCGGTCGCCACCCGCCGCCCCAACCAGGTCGTCGGCATGCACTTCTTCAACCCGGCGCCGGTCATGAAGCTGGTCGAGGTGGTCCGCACCGTGGTGACCGCCGACGACGTGGTGGCCGACATCGAGGCGCTGTGTACCCGGCTGGGCAAGGTCGATGTGACCATCAGCGACCGGGCCGGCTTCATCGCCAACGGGCTGCTGTTCGGGTACCTCAACCACGCGGCGTCGCGGTACGAGGCGGGCGCGGCCAGCCGGGAGGACATCGACGCGGCCATGCGCCTGGGCTGCGGCCTGCCCATGGGACCCCTGGCCCTGATGGACCTCATCGGCCTGGACACCGCCTACGAGATCCTCGACACCATGTACCGGCGTGGCGGCCGGGACCGGCGGCACGCTCCGGTACCCCTGCTGAAGCAGATGGTCACCGCGGGCCTGCTGGGTCGCAAGACCGGCCGGGGCTTCTACACCTACGAGAAGCCGGGCTCCCCGGTCGTGGTGGACGACGAGCTGACCCCGCAACCGGCGGGGGAGGCGCCGGTACCGAACCGGATCGCCAAGGTGGGCGTGGTCGGCTCGGGGACCATGGCCACCGGCATCATCGAGGTCTTCGCCCGCGCCGGGTACGAGGTGACCTCGGTCAGCCGGGGCGCCGAGCGCTCGGCGGCCGTGTGCGAGGCGCTGAAGGCGTCGATGACCAAGGCGGTGGTACGGGGCAAGCTGACCGAGCAGGAGCGCGACGCGGCGCTGGCCCGGGTCACCTGGTCGACCACGCTCGAACATCTCGCCGATGTCGACCTCGCCGTGGAGGCGGTGGTCGAGGAGCTGTCGGTGAAGAAGGCGCTGTTCGCCACGCTCGACGAGATCTGCAAGCCGGGCGTGCTGCTGGCCACCACGACGTCCAGCCTGCCGGTGATCGAACTCGCGATGGCCACCGGTCGCCCGGCCGACGTGCTCGGGCTGCATTTCTTCAACCCGGCCCCGATCATGGCGCTGGTCGAGGTGGTGCGCACGATCCGCACCTCGCCGGAATCCGTGGCGGCCGCCCGCGCGCTGCTCACCGACCTGGGCAAGACCGGGGTGGTCTGCGCCGACCGGGCCGGGTTCGTCGTCAACAACCTGCTCTTCCCGTACCTGAACGACGCGGTCAAGATGCTCGAGGCGAACTACGCGGGCGTGGACGACATCGACGCGGCGATGAAGGTCGGCTGCGGGTACCCGATGGGCCCGTTCGAGCTGCTCGACGTCGTCGGCCTGGACGTGGCCCTGGCCATCCAGCGGGAGCTGTACCTGGAGCTGCGCGAGCCCGGGTTCGCCCCCGCCCCGCTGCTGGAGCACCTGGTGACCGCCGGGTACCTGGGCCGGAAGGTCGGGCGCGGATTCCGCACGTACCGTTGAACCATGCCCCGCCGCCACCGCCGTGCCCCGCAGCCCGGTCTGAAGATCGATGACGAGTCGGTCCGCCGCGGCGTGCAGTCGGTCGAGGTAGGCCGCGACGGCGACTGGCTGGTCCGCGCGGTGTCGGGCGACGTGGGCAAGGTCTACCGCTGCCCGGGCTGCGACCAGGAGATCGGCGCGGGAGTACCGCACGTGGTCGCCTGGCCGGCCGACGAACGGGGCGACCTGAGTGACCGCCGTCACTGGCACACCGGCTGCTGGCGGGCCAGGGGCCGGCGGGCGCCGATCATCCAGCGCTCACGCAGCGCACCCCGCTACGGTTGATCCCGTGCCACAGGAGATCAGAGCGAACTCGATTCTTCCCGCCAAGCGGGAGGACATCGAGCTGCACACCGCCGACGGGCTCACGCTGGTCGGCGAGCTGGCCCGGCCGGTCGGGCGCGAGCCGGTGGCCACCCTGGTCTGCCTGCACCCGCTGCCCACTCACGGCGGCATGATGGACAGCCACGTGCTGCGCAAGGCCGCCTGGCGGCTGCCGGCGCTGGCCGGGGTCGCCGTGGTGCGGTTCAACACCAGGGGTACGAGCAGCGTCCGGGGTACCAGCGACGGCTCGTTCGACCGGGGGGTCGGCGAGCGGTACGACGTGGCGGCCGCGATCGAGTACGCGGAGTTCCAGGAGCTGCCGTCCATCTGGGTACTGGGCTGGTCGTTCGGTACCGACCTCGCGCTGCGGTACGGCAACGAACCCTCGGTCGTCGGCGCGATCCTGCTGTCGCCGCCGCTGCGCTCGGCCGGGCCGGAGGACCTGGCGGCCTGGGCGGAGTCGGGCAAGCCGGTCGTGGCGCTGGTACCCGAGTTCGACGACTACCTGCGGCCCGACGAGGCCCGGGAACGGTTCGCGGCCATCCCGCAGGCGGAGGTCGTCGGGGTACCGGGGGCCAAGCACCTCTGGGTCGGGGACGCGGAGACCGCGCTCAACGAGGTTGTCCGCCGGGTGGCTCCCGCCGCGTACCCACTGCCGGAGACCTGGGACGGTCCGATGGAGTATGGCAACGCCAGCGCCTACGCCGACCGGACGGTGGCCGCCTTCGCGGACCTGCCGCGCGCCGACTGACCCGGCCGGTATCGGCCGCTACTTGGACGCACTGACCTTGCGGGTCTGCTCCTTGTCCTGATCGCGCTCGGACTTGCCGCGGCCGTCGCCCTTGGCGCCCCGGTGGCCGTCAGGCGTGTGCCCGTCGGGCTTCGGTCCCTCGGCCATCACCACCGACTCGGCGGTCGCCTCGCGGCGGGCGGCCTCGACCTCCTGCTTGGTGGCCTCCGCCTCCTGCTTGGTCGCTTCCGCCTCCTGCTTGGTGGCCTCGGCCTCCTGCTTGGTCGCCTCGACCTCCTCCCGGGTGGCCTCGGCCTCCCGGTGGATCGCGTCGGCCTGTTGCCGGGTCGACTCCGCTTCCTGCCTGATGGCGTCGGCCTCCCGCTTGGTCTCGTCCGCGTCGCGGCGCAGCGCCTCGGCCTGCTGCTTGGCCACCTCCGCCTGCTGGCGCAGCGTCTCGGCCTCCTTGCGGGCCGCGTCGGCCTCGCGCTGGATGGTCTCCGCCTCCCGGCGGGCGGCCTCGGCCGTGTGCCGGACCTCCTCGGCCTCCTGCCGCGCGGCCTCCGCCTCGCGCTTGGCCTCCTGAGCGGCGCGCAGTACCTCGTCGGCCTCGTGCTGGGCGGCGGACGCCTCGGTCTGGGCGGCGACGGCCGCCCGGCGGGCCGCCTCGGCCTCGCGCTTGGCCTCCGCCTCCCGCTGCGCGGCCTCCGCCTCGCGCTTGGCCGCTTCTGCGGCGCGGGCGTCCTCGGCCTCGCGGTGTGCCTGCGCCTCGCGCTGCACGGTCTCGGCCTCGCGCCGGGCTGCCTGCGCCTCGCGCGTGGCAGCCTCGTGCTCCTGCTTGGCGGCCTGGCGCACCTCGTCGGCCCGCCGGGCCTCCTCGGTCTTGCGCTCGGCCTCGGTGCGCAGCGCGTCGGCCTGCTCCTTGGCTTCCTCCTCGGCGACCCTGGCCGCCTCGGCCTGGTGGTGCGCGCTGACCGCGTGCTGGTGTGCCGCCGCAGCCTGTCGCTGCGCGGTGGCCAGCTGCTCCTGGGCCTCGGTCGCCTGCTGGCGCAGCGCGGCCATCTCCTGCTGGGCGGTGGCCAGCTGCTGCTGCGCGAGGCCGGCCTGCTCCCGGGCCGAGTCGGCCTGGGAGGTCGCCTCTGCGCTGGCCCGCTGTGCCTCGTTCGCCTGCCGCTGGGCCTCCCCGGCGATCCGCTCGGCCTGGGCGCGGGCCGCGGTCAGCACCTTGTCGGCCTCGGCGCGGGCGCCCTCGACGAACCGGCGGCTCTCCTCCTCCGCCTGACCCCGGGTGTGCTGCGCGTACTGGTCGGCCTGGCTGCGGGTGTGGCCGGCGTACTGCTCGGCCTGGTTGCGCATGGCGATCAGCTCCTGCTCCAGGGAGCCCCGCTTCTGCTGCACCTCCTGCTCGGCCTGGTTGCGCATCGCGGTCAGCTCCTGCTCCAGCGAGCCCCGCCTCTGCTGCACCTCCTGCTCGACCATCGTGCGGTGGTGCGTCACGTACGCCTCGGTGTCGGCCTTCGTCTTTTCGACGTGGGCCGCGCTGGCCTCCGCGATGCGCTGCGCCTCCTGCCGGCCCTCGTTCAGGATGGCCTCGACCTCGCGGCGCGCGGTGGCCAGGATGCCCTCGCCCTCGCGGCGGGCGCCCGCGATGATGGCCTCGCCCTCGCGGCGCGCATTGACGAGTACCGATTCCGCTTCGGCGCGGATGGTGGCGCTCTGCTCGCGGCTCTGCGCGGCCTCTGCCTCCAGTTCGGACCGGCGTTGTGCCGCGGCCCGCTCTTCGTCGGCCCGGCGCACCGCGAGCGCTGCCTCGCAGTCCCGGATCGCCTGGTCGTGCTGCTTTCGGGCGTTGGCGACCAGTTGCTCCGCCTCGGCACGCTCGTGCTCGATGCTGGCCAGCGCCCGGGCCTTGATGGCCTCCGCCTCGTCCTCGGCGATCGCGAAGATCTGCTCGACGCGCGGGCCGAGGTGCCGGAAGGAGACCTGCTCCAGCGGCACGCTCCCGGCGCCCCGCCGGCGCTGCTCGGTCAGCTCGTTCTGCAGTTGGTGTACCTGCGCGGCCAGCGCGTGCAGCTGTGCGTATGCCTCGTCGCGTTCGGCGGCCAGTGCCGCGTTCTCCGTCTCCAGCCCGTGGACGAAGGAGTCGACCTGATCCTTCTTGTATCCACGGACGGCGATGTCGAAGTTCGGCTCGGAGGGCACCCCTCCGCTGAGCATGTACAGGTCTCCGCCGTGCGACATGGCTCCATCCTCACACGCAACGTCCC
>CAZYCD010000297.1:0-4818 GCA_964645345.1 uncultured Micromonosporaceae bacterium | reverse complement strand
CGACGGGTACCGGATCAACCAGTTCGACCACCTGAGCCACTTCTTCGGCGCGGCGAGCGCCGTCGGCCGTTCCGGCGCGGCCGGCGACCCGCGGCGCGGCGGAGCGGGCCTCCTGCTTTAAGCCGCATCCGGGTACCAGGCGGCCAGCCGCATGTTGACGTACTGACCCCGCAGCGGCACACCCTCCTCGCGCAGCCGGCGCAGCGCCTCCTGCTCGTGCCCGGGCGGGGTGCGGCCCGACGCGGTGACCACCCGGTGCCACGGCACACCACCCCCGTACCGGGCCATCACGGCACCCACCTGGCGCGGCCCGCCCCGCCCGACCACCTCGGCGATCGCGCCGTAGGACATCACTCGGCCGATCGGGATCCGCTCGACCAGGGCCAGTACCGCCTCGACGAAGTCCTCGGTGTCATCCGTCGGCATCCCGCCACGATATGGGAAGCGGCCGGGGCACGGAGGTGGCCGCGCCGCAGAATGGGCCTGTGCGCGAAGCAGTACGGGCCGCGCGGCGGATCGTGGTCAAGGTCGGCTCCTCGTCGTTGACCTCCGCCGCCGGTGGGCTCGACCGGGACCGGGTGGACGCCCTGGTCGACGCCGTCTCCTCGGTCGACGCGCAGGTCGTGCTGGTCTCCTCGGGCGCCATCGCGGCCGGCCTGGCCCCGCTCGGGCTGCCCAGGCGACCGCGCGACCTGGCGACCCAGCAGGCCGCCGCCAGCGTCGGCCAGGGCCTGCTGATGCAGGCGTACACCGACGCCTTCGGCCGGCGGGGGCGGACCGTCGGGCAGGTACTGCTGACCGTCGACGACGTGACCCGGCGCGCGCACTACCGCAACGCGTACCGGACCCTGCACCGGCTGCTGGACCTCGGCACGGTACCGGTCGTGAACGAGAACGACACGGTCGCCACCGAGGAGATCCGGTTCGGGGACAACGACCGCCTGGCCGCACTGGTCGCTGCGCTGGTACACGCCGACCTGCTGCTCCTACTGTCCGATGTGGACGCTCTCTACACGGGCGACCCGTCGCGCCCCGGCGCGGTACGCATCGACGAGGTACGCACACCCGAGGACCTGGACGGGGTGTCCGTCGGCAGGGCGGGCCGCTCGGGCGTGGGTACCGGCGGCATGGTCACCAAGGTGGAGGCGGCACGGATCGCGACGGGCGCGGGGATACCGGTGTTGGTGACGGCCGCCTCGCTGGCCGCCTCCGCGCTGGCGGGCGACGAGGTCGGCACGCTGTTCCACCGGGTCCGCGAGCGTCCGGCGGCCCGGCTGTTCTGGCTGGCACACGCGACCGAGCCGCGCGGGCGGCTGCACCTCGATCCCGGTGCGGTGCGTGCGGTCGTGCAGCGCCGCGCCTCGCTGCTGCCGGCCGGGATCACGGCGGTGGACGGCCAGTTCTCGGCCGGCGATCCGGTGGACCTGGTGGATGTCGACGGCCGGCCGGTGGCCCGGGGCCTGGTGAACTACGACGCGGCCGAGCTGCCGCCGCTGCTCGGACGGTCCACAGTGGACCTGGGCCCGGGGTACGGCAAGGAGATCGTGCACCGCGACGACCTGGTGCTGTTGTAACGGACTAGCGAAGGGCGCGGATCGCGGCCAGCGTGGTGTGCACGTCGAAGGCGGGACCGTCGTCGCTCGGCCAGCCGCCGTCGGTACGCTGGGTCTCCGTCAACCGCTTGCGCGCGGCCACCATCAGCCAGTCGTCGGCCGACATCCCGACCCGGCGGAACGCCGACGCCAGCCGCGCCACGTCGGCCGGCGTCATGTCCGGTACCCGCTCGGACAGCAGCACCTGGACTTGTGCCGCCTCGTAGTACCAGCCGGCATGGAACAGCAGCGCACCGCCGAGCCAACCGGTGATCAGGTAGGACGGCCAGCTGCCGTCCTCGCGCAGCGCCGCCCGGAAGGTCTGCGTGGCCCGCGCGACCACCTCGGCGTGGGTGTTCGCCTCGGTGGGGTCCGCGGGCGGGCCGCCGACAGCCAACCAGAAGCCGGCGTTGGCGGTCAGGTACAGCCGGGCCTCGGGGTCGCCCGGCTGCGCCCACGGAGGGGCCGAGTCGGCCAGCGACTCGTCCTCCTCCCACGTGCCGTCCGGGCGCTGCCGGCCGGCCAGCCAGTCCAGCGCGCGGCGGGCCGGCGGCCGGTCGAGCGCGCCCAGGTCGTCCAGTTCTGCCAGCCGGAAGCAGGTCGCGTCGATGGACGCCCGGTCGCCGCCCCAGAAGGCCGGCCAGCCACCCTCCGGCGCCTGGCCCATCTCGGCCTTGGCGAGCACGTCGGGCTGCGGGGCGACGCCCGACCGCAGCCAGGACAACCGCGCGCGGTCGACCTGGTCGCCATGTGCGACCACGAATCCGATCGCCCCGTCGATGTCGACCATGACCGTAGGCTACCTACGTCCAGTCGGGACAGACGCTGGCCGACCGGCTAGTAGATGGGCAGCGAGGGGTCGACCTGCCGTACCCATGAGACGACTCCCCCCTGGACGTGTACCGCGTCCTTGAACCCCGCCGCCTTGACCGCGGCGAGCGCCTCGGCGGACCGGACCCCGGACTTGCAGTACAGGACGATCTGCTTGTCCTGGGGCAGGCTGGACAAAGCAGCACCGGACAGGATGTCGCCCTTGGGTACCAGTCGGGAACCCGGTATCCGAACGATCTCGTACTCCGCCGGTTCCCGCACGTCGATCAAGTCGATGGACTTGCCGGCGTCCAGCCAGCCCTTCAGTTCGGGGGACGTGATCGTGGAGCCGACCACGGCCGCGGACGCCTCGTCGGAGACCGCGCCGCAGAAGTCGTCGTAGTCGATCAGACCGGTGATCGTCGGGTTCTCACCGCACAGCGCGCAGTTCGGGTCCTTGCGCACCTTGATCGTCCGGTACGTCATCTCCAGGGCGTCGTAGACCATCAGCCGGCCGACCAGCGGCTCACCGACCCCGGTCAGCAGCTTGATCGCCTCGGTCACCTGGATCGAGCCGATGCTCGCGCACAGCACGCCCAGGACGCCGCCCTCGGCGCAGGACGGCACCATGCCGGGCGGCGGGGGCTCCGGGTACAGGCAGCGGTAGCAGGGGCCGTGTTCGGCCCAGAACACGCTGGCCTGGCCGTCGAACCGGTAGATCGAACCCCAGACGTAGGGCTTGCCGAGGAGTACCGCGGCGTCGTTCACCAGGTACCGGGTGGCGAAGTTGTCGGTACCGTCGACGATCAGGTCGTACTGCTCGAAAATCTGAAATACATTGTCGTTCGTCAACGCCTCGTTGTGGATCACGACGTTCACGAGCGGGTTGATTTCCTTGATGGTGTCGAGCGCCGACTCGGCCTTCGGGCGGCCGATATCGGACTGCCCGTGGATGACCTGGCGCTGCAGGTTGGACTCGTCGACGGTGTCGAACTCGACGATGCCCAGCGTACCGACGCCGGCCGCGGCCAGGTACATCAGCGTCGGCGAGCCGAGGCCACCGGCCCCGACCGCGAGCACCTTGGCGTTCTTGAGCCGCTTCTGCCCGTCCATCGCGACGTCCGGGATGATCAGGTGACGGCTGTACCTGCGCACCTCGTCAATGGACAGGTCTGGCGCGGGCGCTACGAGCGGTGGCAACGACACGGGGGCCCCTTCCGGACCGGACTGGTACACAGAAATCTAACGCGAGCATTGTGCCCGCGCCTTCCTGGATCCCGCCGTGAGCTGAACCACGCCGGCCGCGCCCGCCCCTGATCAGGCGCGCCCCCCATCAGGGCAGCGCGTTGCCCTGGTACAGCTTGCCGTTGACGTACGGCCAGGCGTTGGCCACGCAGCCCTTGAGGCCCTGGCTCTGCTGCTGCATCACCGGGGCCAGCACGCCGGGCGCGGGGCACGCCTCGTTGCCGTGGCCCAGTTCACGGCCGACCTCGTGGTTCAGCGCGTACTGCTGGTAGACGGCCAGCGGGGCGCCGTAATCGGGTACCGCGGTCAGCCAGCGGGCGAGGTTGATGATCACCTGACCGGGCAGCCGGCACGACGCGAACTGCTCGGTGTGCACACCACCCAGCGCGCACAGCTTGTCGGTGGTCGCCGGTGAGGCGAGGTACAGGGTGAACTCGAACTGCGAGGTCTGCGGCACGCGTTGGAACCGGATGTCGCCGCCGGCGATCCAACTCCGCGGATCGCCGAGGATCTGGTCGGCCGCCGCCGCGAACGCCGCGGGGTCCTGGCCGATGCCGTTCTCCACCGCGACCCGGAAGCGCCGCAGGGTGCCGGCCGTACCGAGCACCGGGCCCGGGCCTGCGACGAACCCGAAGGTTCCCGGGCCGGTCTGGGGCACGGCCACCGTCAAGGGCGCCGCCGACCCGGCGGGGCCCGCGGATCCACTGGGTACCGGGGCGGCCAGCGCGCCCGGCGAACCCGAGCCGGCCGGGGCGGAGGTTGGGGTACCCGCGGTCTGGCCGGCCCGGTGGCTGACGAACCCGAGCAGGCTCGAACCGCCGTGCCAGCCCTGGTACAGGTCGGTCGCGACGAGGCCCAGCGCGACCAGCAGGCTGCCGGCCACGAGCAGCCGGCGCCTGCGGTGCTTCGCCCGGGCCTGCGCCACGGAATGGCGGGAGCGAGCCGGCGGCCCCGGCTGGTGGGGCCCGGGCTGGCGCGGTAGGGCCTGGGTGGGCGGGCCGTACGGAGGCGGGCCGTACGGTCGCCGCGGCGCGACGCGGTCATGCTCCGGCGGTGCGTCGTAGGCGCCCGGCTGGCGCGGCGCGTGCGCCGGACCCGCGCGGCCGGGCGGCGCCGGCATTGGGGGTGCGGACGACGGCGGCGCCGACGCGGGCGGTGCCGGTGACGGCCG
>CAZYCD010000296.1:0-4832 GCA_964645345.1 uncultured Micromonosporaceae bacterium | reverse complement strand
GGATCTTCCCGGAACTCTAGCCCGAAACTTTCGGCACTGGAAGGTGCGGGTACCGTCAGCCGCAGCCGGGTACCCGCCGACCGGGACGCGTACGGTCTGGCGCAGCGTCGCCTCGACAAAGGCCCGCCCGGCGCGGACGAACGGTATCGGCGGAAGGTCGCCGGGCTCGGCCGGCTGCGGTGCCGCGGCCCACGTGTGCACCCAGTGGCCGGATCTGTCCATGGCCGCGCTCCAACCCCGCCAGGGCGTTGCCGTGACACCCGACCGGGCGGCGATCTGTTGTCACGGCATGACAAGGGGCGCAGCCGCTGATGACTGCGGTGACCGTAGTCGATGCGCGAAAGTGCCGTCAACGCTCGCCGGAGCGCCCGCGCCTTCCCCGGGCCGCACGGCGTCGCGGCGTAGGGTACCGGGGATGACCGACCTGCTGTCCGGGCCGTTCCGTGGCCTCACCCTGGCCACCGTCGCCGGCCGGCTGCGCGACGCGGCCACCGATCCGGTCGAGCTGACGCGCGCGGCACTCGGCGCGATCGACGGCAGCCAGCCGGCCGTCAACGCGTTCGTCACGGTGGACCACGACGGCGCGCTGCGGGCCGCGGCGCGGGCCGCCGACGAGCTGTCCGCCGGGCTCGACCGCGGGCCGCTGCACGGGATCCCGGTCGCCGTGAAGGACCTCGTGGATACCGCGAGCCTGGTCACCACGATGGGCTCCCGCCACTTCGCCGGTCACGTACCCGAGCGGGACGCCGAGGTGGTGGCGCGGCTACGGGCGGCCGGCGCGGTCGTCGTGGGGAAGACGACCACGCACGAGTTCGCCTACGGGCCGACCGGCGACCGGGCGGCCAACGGTCCGGGCGCCAACCCGCACGACCGGCGGCGGATGGCCGGTGGCTCCAGCGCGGGCTCGGCGGCCGCGGTGGCGGCGGGCCTGGTACCGCTGGCCGTCGGTACCGACACCGGCGGCTCGGTGCGCATCCCGGCCGCGCTGTGCGGAGTCTGCGGCATCCGGCCCTCGACCGACCGGATCCCCACCAGCGGCGTGTTCCCGCTGTCCTGGTCGCTGGACACGGTCGGCGTGCTGGCCGGCGACGTCGCCGGCACCGCCGTGGGCTGGGCGGTGCTCTCGGGCGCGCCGCTGCCGCCCGGCGGGCCGCCACCGGTGGAGGCGCTGCGGGTTGGGCTGCCGGACGGCTTCGACCGGCTAGCCGACGAGGTCCACAGTGGACTGTCCACACTAGTCGGTCAGCTCGCGGCGCTCGGTGTCCGACCGGTACCGGTCGCCATACCCGACCTGGAGGAGCTGCGCTGGCTGTACCGCACCATCCAGTCGGTCGAGGCGGTCGCCGTGCACCACGAGCGGATGACCTCCGCGCCGGGGCTGTTCGACCCAGAGGTCCTGCACCGGCTGCTCGCGGCCGCCGAGGTACCCGCGCGGGACTACGCGCTGGCCCTGCGCCGCATGCGTGACGTACGGGCGGCCGCACCCGGCCTGCTGGACGGCCTCGACCTGCTGCTGCTGCCGACGGTACCGGTGCTCGCGCCGCCGCTCGGCGCCCGGGACACCGACCTCGGCGGCGGATGGACCTCGCCCCGCGACGCGCTCCTCGCGCACACGGTGCCGTTCAGCGTCCTCGGGCTGCCGTCGCTGTCCCTGCCGGTGACGGCGCCCGGCGGCCTGCCGGTCGGCGTCCAGCTCGTCGGCGCGCCGGGCGGCGACGAGGCGCTGCTGTCGGCGGCCGCCGCGATCGAGGCCGTGGCGGCGAATTCCGTGCTGGCCTGATACCCTTTTTTCGTGCCGATCGCAGCACGGAAAGGTGGGTACCATGACACAGCTCGACCAGCCGCTCGCCTGTGCCGCCTGCGGGCGCCCCCTGGACTCATCGTCGCCGCGCGGACGCCGGCGCGAGTACTGCAACGCGACGTGCCGCAGCGCCGCCCGCCGACAGCGCGCGAGGAGCGTCATCGTAAACGCGGACTTGACACCAGCGAGTCGTCAAGGCAACGTTTACAGCATGGACGAGGGATCACCGTTGGGGGCGCTGTCCCGGGCGCTGGCGGCCGTCCGAGAGGCGGAGGAGCGGCTGCGCGAGGCGGTGGACGCCGCGCGCGAGGCGGGCCACACCTGGGCCGAGGTCGGCGAGGTTCTCGGCACCACCCGGCAGGCCGCGTTCCAGCGCTTCGGCCGCCCGATCGACCCGCGCACCGGAGCGCCGATGAATGCGGCGATCCTGCCGGGCGCGGCCGACGCCGCGGTGGCCCTGTTCGTCAACCTCGCGGAGGGCAACTGGGACGCGGTGCGCCGGGACTTCGACGAGAAGGTGGCCCAGGCCCTGCCGGACGCGGCCGCCGTCGCCGCCACGTGGGCCGCGCTGGCCGGCCGGTACGGGCGGTACGAGCAGCGGATGGGCGAGCCGTTCGCGCACCAGCTCGGCGACTACACGGTGGTCGACGTGCCGCTGCGCTTCGAGGTCGGCGAGCAGGTCGGCCGGGTCTCGTTCAGTCAGGACGGCAAGGTGGCGGGCCTGTTCGTGCTCCCGCCCGAGGCGGCGTGACCGTGCGGAACCCCGCCGTCTGGCTGCCGATCGCCGCGCTGCTGCTGGCGTTCATCGCCTTGTGCTACGTCGAGCTGGTCCGCCGCCCCGCGAAGCTCCTGCCCAAGGTGGTCTGGGCGGTAATCATCGTGGCGCAGATCCCGCTCGGCGGCATCTGCTACCTGATCCTCGGCCGGGGCGAGCGCCGCGCCGCCGTCGAACCGGCCGGTACCGCCGTGGCGCCGACCGGGCCTACCCCGCCGCCGCACTCGGCGCAGGCCCCGGCGCCGCCGGCCGGACCGGCCGTGCGGACCGTGGCGCTGACGAAGCTGTTCACCGGCGACGTCGGGTTGCGCGGCGTGGACCTGACGGTACCGGCGCGCGGCGTGTACGGGCTGGTAGGCCCGAACGGCGCCGGGAAGACGACCCTGCTGTCCATCCTCGCCGGGCTGCGCCGGCCGGACTCCGGCAGCGTCGAGGCCGCCTCCCGGGTGATGCTGTGCCCGGACACCCCGGCGTTCGAGCCCTGGCTGACCGCGGTGGAGACCGTCGAGCTGTTCGCGGGGCTCGGTCCGCGCTCGGCCACGGGTACCGGTCGCGCCCTCGACCTCGTCGGCCTCGCCGCGGCCCGCGACCGCCGGGTCGGCGGATTCTCCCGTGGCATGGCGCAGCGGCTCGGCCTGGCCGTGGTACTGGCCTCCGGCGCGGACGTGCTGCTGCTCGACGAGCCGACCAGCGCGCTGGACCCGCAGGGCCGCTCGGACATGCTCGATCTGATCGCCGCGCTCGGCAACGACCACGCGGTCGTGTTCTCCAGCCACATCCTCGCCGACGTGCAGCGCGTCGCGGACACGGTCGGGGTACTGCGCGACGGCCGGCTGATCTACCAGGGTCCGGTTGACGAGCTGCTCGACCGGCACACCCGGCCGAGTTGGCGGCTGCACCTGCGGTCCGGGGCCGACGAGCTGGCCCGGCGCCTCGAGCGGCTGGACTGGGTGGCCGCCGTGCAACGGCAGGAACAGGGCCTGCTGGTCGACACCACCAGCGTGCGCGCGGGCGAGGCCCTGCTGCCGGCGGAGATCAGCGCGAGCGGTGCGGAGCTCGTCGCGTTCAACCCGGTCGGCGCGGACCTGGAGACGGTGTTCCTGAATCTGGTGGAGGTCGGCCGGTGACTCTGTGGCGGGTGGAGCGGCTGCGGCTGCTGCGAACCGGGCGGTGGATCGCCCTGGCCGCGGTGTTCCTGCTGCTGGGCCTCGGCGAGCCGCTGGCCACCCGGTACCTCGGGGACCTGCTGCGCGGCGCCACCGGTACCGGCTACATCCACATCACCGTCACCCGGCCCCGGCCCTCGGACGGGATGGGCGCGTACTTCGGCAACATCACCACGCTCGGCACCCTGGTGACCGTGGTGATCGCCGGGCTGGCCTTCGCGGTACGCGCCAATCCCCCGCTCGCCGCGCTGTACCTGACGCACGTGCCCAACCGGGTCGCGCTGCTGGTGCCCCGGCTGGCGACGGTGGCGGTCGCGACGGCGGTGGCCAGCGCCCTGGGCGGGGCCGCGGCCGCCTACGAGACCACGCTGCTGCTCGGCGCGCCGCCGCTCGGCGCCACCCTCGCCGGGGTGGGGGTGTCCAGCTTGGCCGGGGTGTTCGCGGTCGCGGTCACCTTCCTGGCCGCCACGCTGCTGCGCGGGCAGGTGGCCACGATCGCGGTCACGCTCGGCGCGGTGTTCGTCGCGGTACCGTTCGCCAACCTCATCCCGGGGGTACGCGGCATCGGACCGGACGCCTTCACCGCGCTGCCCACGCGGCTGCAGCTCGCCGGGTGGAGTACCGACGACACCTGGGCCACGGTCGTCACGCTCGGGTTGACCGCGGCCTGCGTCGCGGTCGGCCTGTACCGGTCGACCCGCTGGGAGCTGTAGCGGACAGCGGGCTCAGGAGGCGCCGAGTCCGCCAAGTCGGACCTGTGCCCGGCTGGCTCTGAAACGTCATCGGTGCTGGTGACACCGGTCACCATTACGCAGCGTTGCTTTGGGAAGCGGTCGGCGTCACGGCAGGGTGGCAGCCGGAAGTCCACCGACTGCCCGACGGAGTGTCACTGTGTCTGCCCACCGCCGTACCGGCGACGGCCGCTACCGCGGCGTGCGCCGGCGCAGCGAACCGGTCCTGCACCGCCGCCCGGCCCGGTTCGCGCTGGCGCTCGGTCTCGCGGCCCTCGCGGCCGTCGGTACCGCCGGCGGCGCCGCCCTCGCGCAGCACGGCGCCGGATCCCCCGCGTCGGCGGCGGCGGCTACCCGGC
>CAZYCD010000295.1:0-4875 GCA_964645345.1 uncultured Micromonosporaceae bacterium | reverse complement strand
CAACGACATGGACCGGTTCCACCTCGTCATCGACGTCATCGACCGGGTACCGGGGCTGGCCCGCCGGGCGGCGACCGTGCGGCAGGCCATGGTGGACAAGCGTTTGGAGCACCACGACTACGTCCGCCGTACCGGCGAGGACCTGCCCGAGGTCCGCGACTGGACCTGGCCGGGCGGCCGCTGAGCAGGGATACTCGGCGCATGCTGGCCGACCGCCCCTACATGCCCGACTACGGTATCCAGCCGCCAGGGGCGGGTACCGGTCTGTTGCCGTGGTCGTGGGCGGTGGAGCGGCTGTCGTCGGCCCGGCACTACTGGGTCGGCACGGTCGGTCCGGACGGGCGGCCGCACACCTCGCCGGTGTGGGCGGTGTGGCACGGCGAGCGGGTGGTGTTCTCCTGCGGCAACCGGTCACGCAAGGCGCGCGACCTCGACGCGCGGCCGCACTGCACGGTGGCGACCGACGACGCCCGCAATCCGGTGGTCGTCGAGGGCGTCGCCGAGCGGATCGCCGGCCGGGACGCCGGTCGAACGCTGACTGCTGGCGGCTCCGCAGGCGTCGCCGCCGTCGAGGACGTGCGGCTGGCCATGGTGGCCAAGTACGACTACCAGATGACGCTGGACTTCCTGCTGTCCAACGCGCTGTACGCGGTGCGGCCGGTGAAGGTCCTCGGCCTGGTCGAGGACGACTTCACCGGCTCGCCCACCCGATGGGTACCGGACCCTCAGTAGGCCAGAAGCTGCTCGGAGACCGTCCACAGCCGGCGCGCGGCGCCGGGGTCGAGCGCATAGGCGGCGACGCCCCGGCGGGTACCGGGCTGGTTGGGGCCGGCCTCGTTGACGTCCTCGAAGTACCGGCCGCCCAGGCCCTCCACCAACGGCGAGGCCGCGCACAGCACGGAGGTGGCCGCGCCCTGCTCAGGCGTCTTCCAGTTCGCCTGCGACGGAGTGCCGTCCGGGTTGGTCCGCAGCCGGTTGAGCTCCTCCTCGGTCACGTACCGCTGGAGGTTGGTGCGGATCCCGCCCGGGTGCAGCGCGTTGGTGAAGATGCCCTCGCCCGCCCAGCGCCGGGTCGCCTCGACGGCGAACAGCACGTTGGCGGTCTTCGACTGGCCGTAGGCGACCCATGGGTCGTAGGCGCGCCGCTCGAAGTGGAGATCGTCGAGGTCGACGCCCGACCGCAGGTGGGCGGCGGAGCTGACGGACACGATCCGGGCCCCGCCGGCCGCGGCCAGCGCGCCGTGCAGCCCGGTGGCGAGCCCGAAGTGGCCGAGGTGGTTGGTGGCGAACTGCAGCTCCCAGCCCTCGGCGGTACGCATCAGCGGGGAAGCCATGACGCCGGCGTTGTTGACCAGGATGTGCAGCGGGCCGTCCCAGCCGGACACGAACGCCGCCACCGAGGACCGGTCGGCCAGGTCGAGCGGCGCGACCAGGATCTTGTTCCCGGTGGTAGCCAGGATGTCGTCGGCGGTACGCCGGCCGGCCTCCAGGTTGCGCACCGCGATGGTCACCTCGGCGCCCGCGCCGGCCAGCGCCCGGGCGGTTTCGACCCCGATGCCCGATGCGCCGCCCGTCACGACCGCCCGCTTGCCGGAAAGGTCGATCCCCCCGATCACCTCGGCGGCGGTCGAGGTGGCGGTGAACGGCGTGATTACGGGGTTGCGGGTCATGGTCTCATCCCATCATGCCGGTACCATCAAAGCGGAGGATTCTCCGCTACGGCGCCAACACTAAGTGGAGTCTCCTCCGCTTACCAACCCGGGCGGGGTGACCCTCGCCACCGAACGGTCGAAGGAGGGCCCAGTGCCGCCCGAAGCCCCCCGCGCCCCGCGCGCCGACGCGCGGCGCAACCGGGAACGGCTGCTCGACGCGGCGGTGCGGGCCTTCTCCACGGTCGGCCTGGACGCGACGCTCGACGCGATCGCGAAGGACGCGGGCGTCGGTATCGGCACCCTCTACCGCCACTTCCCCACCCGCGACACGCTCATCGAGGCGGCCTACCGCAACGAGCTGGCCCGGCTGTGCGACGCGGCGCCGGACCTGCTGCGCGCGCACCCCGCGGACGCCGCGCTGCGGGCGTGGATGGACCGCTACATCGACTACATGACCACCAAGCGCGGCATGGCCGAGGCGCTGCGGGCGGTCATCGAGTCCGGCGGCAACCCGTACGAGCACAGCCGCGACCGGCTCGTCGCCGCGGTCGGGAGCCTGCTGGCCGCCGGCGCGGACGACGGTACCCTGCGGGACGACGTGGCCGCGGCCGACGTGTTCGCCGCGCTGAGCGGGGTGTCGCTGTCGGCCGGCCGGCCCGAGCAGCGGGATCAGGCCGGGCGGCTGCTGGACCTGCTGCTGGACGGCCTGCGCCGGCCACGCTGAGCCGCGCCCCGGCCGGTACCGGCCAACTCGTCGGGCAGCGCCGCCATCCAGTCCAGCACCATGGCTTCGTAGGCGAGCCCGAACCGGAGGGTGGCCAGCGCGTGCGGATCGACCGCGCCGGTCGGGGCCGCCTCGGCCTCGCGCAACTCCTCCAGGTACCCGTCGCGCCGTTCCTCGTGTACCTGCCGGTGCGCCTGGAGCACGGCGGCCAGTCGCCCGGCCGGCAGGTGCCGTCCAAACAGGACGGTCAGCAACAGCGGGAAGCGGATGGTCTCGGGCCCCGGCTCCGTCGCGATCCACTCCCGGAAGGCCCGCCGGCCCGCGTCGGTGATGGCGTAGGGCCGTCGGTCGCGCGGTCCGCGCTCGCCCGCCTCGACCAGGCCCAGCCGCGCCATCGTCGCCAACTCCCGGTAGACCTGGCTCTGGGTCACCGACCAGAAGTCGCCGATCTCGCGCTGCACCGTGGCGACCATGCTCCAGCCGGTCAGCGGCCCGTCGTGCAGGAAGCCGAGCATCGACATGGCGGTGGCGTTGACCCTGATCGTCTCCGGTGCCATGGCACGAGGGTACCGCACGACCTTCCAATGTGTTACGTTGGCTTTGACCTTCCATTGTGGAATATCAGGGGACGGAGAACGCTCGATGGACCTCAACCCGTTCACAGAGAGCACCCGGCACCTGGCCGGCGTCCTGCTGCTCACCGTCGTCGGCATCGAGTACGGCGGCACCTACATCCTGCGCCTGGTCCGCGGCAGCGCGCCGGCGACTGCACTGCAACTGCGGCTGTCCCGCGCCGGCCACGCACACGCCGGCGTGCTGGTCATCCTGTCGCTGGTCACGCTGCCCTACGCGGACGTGGCGAAGCTGTCCGGCTTCTGGTCGGTGGTCGCGCACAACGGCGTGTGGGCGGCGGCGATCCTCATGCCGGCCGGCTTCTTCTTCTCCGTCATCGGCAGGGACGTGCAGAAGCCCAACCGGTTCATCTGGCTCGTCTACACCGGCGCGGTCTGCCTCGCAGCCGCGGTACTCACGCTCGGCGTCGGGCTGCTGCGGTCCTGACCGGCCGCGGATCAGCCGGCCAGATCCTCGGTGGCCCGGCGCCCGGCGTCCGCGGTACGCCGAAGGAAGTCGGCCAGCAGGGTCAGCTCCTCCTCCGTGTACCCGGCGCACAGCCGGTCCATCGAGCCGTTCATGCCGGCGTACAGCCCGAGCAGCTCCGCGCCCCGCTCCCGCCGCGCGGCGACCAGCACGCCGCGGCGGTCGGCCGGGTCGCGGTCCCGGCTGATCCAGCCGGCGCGCTCCAGCCGGTCGAGGATGCCGGTCATCGTGGCCGGGTGTAGCCCGGCCCGGCGGGCCAGCGTACTCGGGCTCATCGGCCCGGTGCGCGCGATGATGTCCAGGCAGTCCAGGTCCACGTCCCTGATGTCCAGACGCGTGCCGACCTGGTGGTTGAGCAGCGAGAGCTGGATGCTCAGCTCGCGCAGCGACTCCTTGATGGTGTTGGTCAGCCTCCGCTTGCGCCGCCGCGCGTCCGCCTGCCCGGAAGTTACGGAACTCATATGGTGTGGCCCTCGTATCATACGACCGCTCCTGACAGGGTAACGGCGGCCGGCCGGTCAGGAGGAGCCGACGCCCGGTCGGGCCGGGTCAGGAGTGGGCGGCGAGTGCCGCAAGCTGGCGCTGGATCAGGGTCAGGTAGGCGGCGCGGGTCGAAGGCCGTCCAGTTGCGCTGCGCGGCGCCGTCACCGGGTGCGATCGGCGCGGCCGGGTACGGGATCCGCCGGGTGCGGGGCAGGTTACCGCATCGCCCGACACCGCGTAGTACCACGCTGCGGCTATCGTCTGTCGTACCCGGACCCGGACGTACGAAGGAGTGTTCGATGGCCGCACGTACCCTGGCCCCCTTCCGGGCCGACCATGTCGGCAGCCTGCTGCGCCCGCCGGAGCTGCTGGCGGCGCGGGCCGACCGCGCGGCGGGCCGCATCGGCGCCGAGCAGTTGCGGGCGGCCGAGGACGAGGCCGTCCGCGAGGTGGTTCGCATGCAGGAGGGCGTGGGCCTGCAGTCGGCCACCGACGGTGAGTTCCGCCGGACCTCGTGGCACATGGACTTCATCTACCAGCTCGGCGGGGTGCACCAGGCCGACGACAAGCTGACCGTGAAGTTCTACAACCAGGCCGGTACCATCGAATTCGCCTCGGCGGCCCTGAAGATCGACGGCCGCATCTCCCTGCGGGACACCATCTTCGCCGACGCGTTCACCTTCCTCCGCGACCAGGTCACCACGGCCACGCCGAAGCTGACCATCCCCTCCCCCAGCATGGTTCACTACCGCGGCGGCCGGGCGGCCATCGACCCGACCGTGTATCCCGAGCTGGACGAGTTCTGGGACGACCTGAGCGCGGCGTACGCCGAGCAGGTCCGCCGCCTCGGCGAGCTGGGCTGCCGGTACCTGCAACTGGACGACACCAGCCTGGCCTACCTCAACGATCCCCGGCAGC
>CAZYCD010000294.1:0-4936 GCA_964645345.1 uncultured Micromonosporaceae bacterium | reverse complement strand
GCTGTACCTCTACGCCGCCGCCGAGACGCTGGGCGTGAGCCGGGACACCCTGGTCGACCTGCTGCTCGCCGGCCGCCAGAAGTACTCGTCGATCTTCAACTATCCGACGCTGACCTGGGCCGACGTCGGCGCCATCGGCTGGCTCGTGGACGGTGCCGCGATCGTCAACCAGGTACCGCTGTGCCGCTGCTCGTACGGGCCCTACGCGCGGGCGATGATCCGCATCTGCAAGGAGGAGTCCTTCCACCAGCGCCAGGGGTACGAGATCCTCCACACGCTCGCCCACGGTACCGGCGCCCAGAAGGCGATGGCCCAGGACGCGGTGGACCGCTGGTGGTACCCGTCGCTGGCCATGTTCGGCCCACCCGACGCGGACTCCACCCACTCGGAGAAGTCGATGGCCTGGCGGATCAAGCGGTTCTCCAACGACGAACTGCGCCAGCGCTTCGTCGACATGTGCGTACCCCAGGCCGAGGTCCTCGGGCTGACCATCCCCGACCCGGATCTGCGCTGGGACGCCGAGCGCGGCGGGTACGCGTACACCCAGCCGGACTACGCCGAGCTGTTCGCGGTGATCAAGGGTGACGGGCCGTGCAACCGGCAGCGGATGGCCCACCGCCGCGCCGCGCACGCCGAGGGCGCGTGGGTACGCGAGGCCGCGGCCGCCTACGCCGCCAAGCGCGCAGCGAGGGCGACCGTCGATGCATGAATGGCCGCTGTGGGAGGTGTTCGTCCGGCCCCGCCGCGGGCTGTCGCACACACACGTCGGCAGTCTGCACGCGCCGGACGCCGGCATGGCCCTGCGCAACGCCCGCGATCTCTACACGCGCCGCCAGGAGGGCGTGTCGATCTGGGTGGTGCCGGCCGCCGCGGTCACCGCGTCCAGCCCGGACGAGAAGGACGCCTTCTTCGACCCGGCCGCCGACAAGGTGTACCGCCACCCCACTTTCTACGTCGTACCCGAAGGGGCGCCGCACCTGTGACGTCCGGTACCGCGACCGCGTTCGACCGGCTGCTGGCCCTCGGGGACGACGCCCTGGTGATGGCGCAGCGGCTCGGCGGCTGGTGCACGCGTGCCCCCGAGATGGAGGAGGACGTCGCGCTGGCCAACATCGCCCTCGACCAGCTCGGGGCGGCGCGGCTGCTGCTCGGGTACGCCGGCGAGGTCGAGGGGGCCGGGCGGGACGAGGACGCGCTGGCGTTCCTGCGCACCGACCGCGAGTACCGCAACGCCCTGCTCGCCGAGCTGCCCGACGGGGACTTCGGGGTACTGACGGCCAAGCTGCTGTTCTTCTGCGCCTTCCAGCGGCTGCGGTACGCGAGGCTGGCCACCGGCCCGGACGAGCGGCTGGCCGCCATCGCCGGCAAGGCCGTCAAGGAGTCCGCGTACCACGTCGACCATGGTGCACAGTGGACGGTCCGGCTGGGCGACGGTACCGCCGAGTCCCACGCGCGCATGCAGGCCGCCGTTGACGAGGTGTGGCCGTACACCCACGAGCTGTTCGACGATGAACCGGAGCTGCGCCCGGCCTGGCTGTCCACAGTGGAGCCCGTGCTGGACGAGGCGACGCTGTCCCGGCCGCCGGACGGCTGGGCACCACGCGGTGGCCGGGACGGCCGGCACACCGAGGCGCTGTCCTACCTGCTGGCCGAGATGCAGGTCCTGCACCGTGCGCATCCGGGAGCCAGCTGGTGAGTCCACATGAGACGGTGGCGGCGGTGGTGGATCCGGAGATCCGGGTGCTGACCATCGAGGAGCTCGGTGTGCTGCGTTCCGTGGCGATGGACGGTGACGGCCGGGTGACCGTCGCGATCACGCCGACCTACTCGGGCTGCCCGGCGATGGACGTGATCCGGTCGGACATCCGGTCCGCGCTGGCCGCCGCCGGGTACCGCGACGTGGACGTGGTCACCCAGCTCGCGCCCGCCTGGAGTACCGATCTGATCAGTCAGTCGGGGCGGGAGAAGCTCGCCGCCGCCGGCATCGCCCCGCCCGCGCGCGCCGCGCGTCCCGACGGCGCAGCGGGGCCGGTTGCAGTCGCGCTGTCGCTGCGCTGCCCGCGCTGCGGCTCGCCGGATACCCAGCGGCTGTCCGCGTTCGGCTCCACCGCCTGCAAGGCGCTGTGGCGCTGCCGCGCCTGTGGCGAACCGTTCGACGAAATCAAGCCGCTGTGAGCGTGACGATCACCCGACCGGTACGGCGCCGGCCGCAGTTCCACGAGCTGACCGTGGCCGCCGTCGACCGGCTCACCGACGACGCGGTGGCGGTCACCTTCGCGGTACCCGATGAGCTGCGCGAGGCGTTCGCCTTCCGCGCCGGGCAACACCTGACGGTGCGGCGTATCGAGAACGGCCAGGACGTGCGGCGCTCCTACTCCATCTGCTCCACGCCCGCCGGGCTGGCCGCGACCGGCCGGCTGCGCATCGGCGTCAAGCAGGTGCCGGGCGGGGTGTTCTCCGGGTACGCGACCAGCGGCCTGCGCCCCGGCGACGTGATCAGCGTGCTGCCGCCGCTGGGCCACTTCACCACCGACTTCGCCGCCGACCGGCGCCGGCACTACGCCGCGGTCGCCGCCGGCTCGGGCATCACCCCGGTGCTGTCCCTGGTTGCGACGGCGCTGGCGAGCGAGCCGGAAAGCACGGTCACCCTGGTGTACGGCAACCGGTACGCCCGGTCGGTGATGTTCGCCGAGGAACTTGCCGACCTCAAGGACCGGTACCCGGCCCGGCTGCACCTGGTGCACGTGCTGTCCAGGGAACCGGGCGGCTCGGCCCTGCTGTCCGGCCGGCTGGACGCCGCGCGGCTGTCCGCCGTCTTGTCGACGCTCGTCGATCCATCCAGTGTGGACGAGTGGTTCCTCTGCGGACCGTACGGGCTGGTGAGCGACGCCCGCGAGGTGCTGGGTGGGCTGGGGGTACCGGAGACCCGCGTGCACACCGAGCTGTTCCACGTCGAGGACCTGCCGGCGGCGCCGAGGCGGTCGGCCGGGGAGGCCGGGCCGGCCGAGGGCGGGGCGAAGCTGACCGTGCTGCTGGACGGCCGCGAGTCGACGGTCGGCATGGAGCCGGGGGAGCGGGTACTGGACGCCGCGCTGCGGGTACGGCCCGAGTTGCCGTTCGCGTGCAAGGGCGGGGTCTGCTCGACCTGCCGGGCCCGGCTGGTCCAGGGCGAGGTGCGGATGGCCCGCAACTACGCCCTGGAGCCCGCCGAGGTGGCCGCCGGCTATGTGCTGACCTGCCAGTCCAGCCCGGTCACCGGCGAGTTGACCGTCGACTACGACGGCTGACACCGCGCGGCGCCGACCGGTCCGGCGCGCCGCCAAGCCGGCGTCAGCCGATCTCGTCGAGTTCCGCCAGGTCCTCGTCCGTCGGTACCCACTGTGCAGCGGCGACGTTCGCGGCCACCTGCTCGGGCCGGGTGGCGCCCGCGATGACGCTGGCCACGGCGGGCTTGGCGGCCAGGCCGCCGATCGCCACGTCCAGCAGCCCGAGACCGCGCTTGTCCGCGAAGGTGCGCAGCGCGTCGATAGTGTCCCAGCGCGCGTTGGTCAGCCGCGGGGCATACCGCTGCTCGGACAGCCGGCCGCCCTCCGGCGCCGCCTCACCCTGCCGGTACTTGCCGGTGAGCAGGCCGCTGGCGAGGGGGAAGAACGGCAGCATGCCGAGCCCGAACCGCTCACAGGCCGGCAGCACCTCCCGCTCCACGCCGCGCTCCAGCAGGTTGTAGTGGTTCTGCGCGCTGACGAACCGGGTCAGGTGCCCGGACCGGGCCGTCCAGTCGGCGTCGGCGATCTGCCAGCCGCTGAAGTTGGAGTTGCCGAGGTACCGGACCTTGCCCGAGCGGACCAGTTCGTCCAATGTGGACAGGGTCTCCTCGATCGGGGTACCGGGGTCGGGCTCGTGCATCTGGTACAGGTCGATGTGGTCGGTACCGAGCCGGCGCAGCGACGCCTCGACCGCCCGCATGATGTACCGCCGGGCACCCCGCGCCCCGTGGTCCGCCCCGTTGGCGCCGGCCATGTCCATGCCGAACTTGGTCGCGATCACCGCCTCGTCCCGCCGGCCCTTGAGCGCCGCGCCGACCATCTCCTCCGACGCGCCGTGCGGGTTGCCGTAGATGTCGGCGGTGTCGAGCAGGTTGATGCCCAGGTCGAGCGCGGCGTGGACGACGGCGCGGGTACCGTCCAGGTCCACCTTGCGCCCGAAGTTGTTGCAGCCGAGCCCGACTACCGAGACCACCAGTCCCGAGTCGCCCAGCCGGCGGTATCGCATGTCAGCCATGAGCCGACAGTATGCGGCCGCCCTGGTCAGCGGCGCGGCACCCCGGCCGGGTTACCCTCACAGGTGTGACGAGCACCCGGGACATTAATGAGATCCTGCAGCGCGGGGCGGACGGCGGCCGGATCGGCGCCGACGAGGCGCTGCACCTCTACACCGAGGCGCCCTTCCACGCGCTCGGCGAGGCCGCCGACGCGGTGCGCCGCCGCCGGTACCCGGACAACATTGTGACGTACATCATTGACCGCAACATCAACTACACCAATGTCTGTGTCACCGCCTGCAAGTTCTGTGCGTTCTACCGGGCACCGAAGCACGCCGAGGGCTGGTCGCACCCGATGGCCGAGATCCTGCGCCGGTGCGGCGAGGCGGTCGAGCTGGGCGCCACGCAGGTGATGCTGCAGGGCGGCCATCACCCGGACTACGGCGTCGAGTACTACGAGGAGCTGTTCTCCACCGTCAAGGCGGCGTACCCGGACCTGGTGATCCACTCGATCGGCCCCAGCGAGATCCTGCACATGTCGAAGGTGTCCGGCGTGTCCATCGAGGACGCGGTCCGCCGAATCGCCGCCGCGGGACTGGACTCGATCGCGGGCGCCGGCGCGGAGATGCTGCCGGACCGCCCGCGTACCGCGATCGCGCCGCTCAAGGAGTCCGG
>CAZYCD010000293.1:0-4984 GCA_964645345.1 uncultured Micromonosporaceae bacterium | reverse complement strand
GTGCGCACGCCGTGGCATGGCCTCGCGCCGCAACCGGCGGGCCAATCAGCCGGAGTGGGAGCCATCGGCGATGGCGGGGTGCTGCTGAGTGAAGGGGCTCTTGGCGCCGGGAACCGATGAGCAGGTCTGGGAAACCGCGCCCTTGACACAAATACTACGTCAGCGTATAATACGAAAACGTATGAATGAGAACGATGTTGCACGGCTCGTGCCGGAGGTGGAGCGAGCCACCCATGCCATCGCGCTGTGGGTCGAGCGCACGTTTCAGAATCCGCGTCTCACCCAGGCGGAGGCGCACGTGCTCGCCTACCTGGCGGCTCACGCGCCATGCTCGATCAATACGCTGCATCGCGGCTTCGGGCACAAGCGATCTACGCTGACGAGCCTGCTGGATCGGCTGGAAGGTCGTGGATGGATCGTGCGCGGTCCCGATCCATCGTCGCGCCGCCAGGTGCTGGTCCACCTGACGGTCGCGGGCAGGCCGGTGGCGGAGCAGGTGGACGGCGCTCTGCGGGCGCTCGAAGCGCGCGTGCTGTCGCGGGCCGGCTCGGCGGATGCAGCCGCGTTCCTGCGGGTGCTCAGCACCCTGGAGGAGGAAGCTCACACATGACGGATGACGACTTCGTATCGGCTTTTCTGCATGGCTCGCTCCCCCCTCAGCAGTTCCATCATCGGGACCACCTGCGTCTGACATGGTGCCTCGTCCGGCGAGATGGCGAGGAGGCAGCCACCGGTGAGATCACGACCGGCATACGGAAGTTCGCCGCGCGGCACGGGCAGGCAAGCAAATACCACGAGACGCTCACGCGGTTCTGGATCAGGGTTGTAGGTCATATGGTGGCGGCTCGTCCCGAGATCGCGGACTTCGAGACGTTCCTGGCGGCGTTTCCGCAGCTGCTCGACAAGGACCTGCCATACCGGCACTGGCGGCGCGAGACGATGTGGGCTGAGGCCGCGCGAGAGGCGTGGGTCTCGCCCGACCTGCTCGCACTTCCCGCCTGAGAGCTGAGATTCAAGGTCCAACGTCTGAAGTTGTGCATACGTCCGGGCCGGAGTCCCATTGTACTTTTTTGCAATTTGGCGGTGTGTTATACTCTATTTCGCGGGCAGCACCGCAGGGACGAGCGGGTTCCTTCGAGGAAGATGTGTCGTGTGTTCAAGGCATGTAAGGGTGGTAGAGGCGTATGGCTATCGTCCAGATTCCGGGAGCCGCGAGAGAATCGGAGAATGTGTCGGCCACTTCCCCATTGGTCGTCCTCTTCGAGCGTGATGACGCCATCGCCGTCCCCCTTCTCTCCCAGCTTCGCCTCGCCAACTATGATGTCCGCTCCTCACGTACCCCCGTCGAGCTGTTCGATATCCTCAGCAAACATCTGGTCTCGCTCGTGCTCGTGGACCTCGGCAACGCCACCGCCAGCCGGCGCGAGTTTTGGGTGGCGATGGATGCCCAGCGCAAGGGTCGCGCGATCCAGGTGATGACCTTCCGTTACATCCAGCCCGGCGGCTTCTTCGATACCGATTTCGATGTCGCACCGCGCGCCCTCGCCGATGTTGAAGTGCATGGCGCCCATGAGTTTCAACTCGTGGTCGAGGGTGTGCGCCAGCGCATCCCCCTTGCCGGTGCGGGCAATAATGCAGCATTTGGCGTCTCCGGCCCGTTCGCGCTCGGCGTCTCCGCGCCGGGAATGGCCGCAGGCATGGCACCGGGCATGTACCCAGCGATGGGCATGGGCATGGGTGGAGCGGCGGAAGGCTATCCTGGCGGCATCGCTCCCATTGGCGCCGCGCTCGGCGTGCCGTCACCCTTCATGCAGAACCCCGTCGCCTACGACCCCTACGCCGCCCAGGCCGGCCAAGGCGTCGCGAATGCCCCCGCCGCTCGCCCCATGCCGCCCGTCTATCCTTACAATCCCCCCGCCGATGGTGCCTATCCCCAGGGCTTTACGATGCCTGATGCGCAGCAGGCCGGTTTCCCGCCGTCTCCCGTTGTTCCTGGGCAGGCCCCGTCCTTTACGCAGCCCCCCGCGCACGCCTGGCCATTCCCGCCGCCGGTCGTCTCCAGCAGCTTCCCATCCAGCGCGCAGGCCGCGCCCGCGTTCGGTGCCGCGCCGTTCCCGCCGTCCCCCTTCGCCGCGAGTGACCCTAGCAGCCCCTTCGCCCATCCCATCGAGACGAACCCCTTCGCGCAGGAGGCCGCGCAATCCCCTTTCGCGCGACCTTACAGCGCCAATCCTTTCTCCGACACGCCGCACGACAATGGCGACAATGGCGGCATCGGTCAGGCTGGCTCGGCCAACCCCTTCGCGGCGGACCTGGGTGGTCCTGGCACGCGCGGACCCTCGGCGCTCAGCCCGATGGGCACATCTACGCCCGGCTCCAGTGAGCCGTGGTGGGCGATGATGAACGATACCTCTGGCTCCAGCGGTTCCAGTGACTATGCCGCCGGGTTCGCCGTCGCGGAGCCAGCCGCGCGTCCGTTTGCGCTTGCGAACGGCTTCACCGCCCGCAACGGCGCGATGATCTCGGACGTCTGGACGCCGCCGGATGAGGATTTCGACCAGCAGACCGGCGTCGTGCCTGAGGTAGACTTCGCACCCGCGCAGCATCCGCGGCCAGCGGCCGACTCGACGTTCGAGTCCGCGTGGTCCAGGGCGGCGGAGCGCCCGGATGTCGAGCCAGGCTTCCGCTTCACCGGCGGTCCGCGCGTCGAGGATGCATCTCAGGTTTCCGACGAGACGGCTCCGCTGGCCATTCCCGGCACGGCAGCATCACGACTGCCGGCGGTACGCCGCGCCACGCCGACGGAGACAGCGCTGGGCAATGTACTGGTCGAGGGTGCGCTGCTCTCGTCGCAGAAGCTCGAAGCCCTCAGAGGCATCCAGCAGATGCTCTCCAGCGTGGACATGAACTTCAAGCTGGGCGAGCTGGCGCTGCTCTTCAAGTTCCTCAGTCCCGATCAACTGCTCGCGGCTCTGCTCGTCAGTCGCGGCCTCGTCAGTCCGGGCCAGATCGCGGGATTGGGGCGCGTCAAGCAGGAGCTTGGCGCCACCGGTATGGACTATGACCTCGAAACGCTGCTCGTCATGTTCCACATTCTCCCCACCGAGCAGCTTCGCCAGCTTCGCGCCGAGCTATCCAGCCAGCAGTAGAGGATGCTCACGGCAGTAAACCGTCCCGCCTCCTCTTGAGAGCAGGCTGCGTTGCGGCGGGAACCCTGGCCGGCGCACGGTGAGAGGACTGGCGGTTGAAAGCCGCGCCTGGGGGGCGTCCTGCCACGAAGTCCGCCTGCGCGGACTCGGATGCGGCAATCCGTTCAGGTCTGTACATCCACCGACCACTTGAACCGGCTCAAGCGCACCCACCTAGACGGACCCGCCGATGTAGCTATCGAGATCATCTCGCCCGAGAGCGCCGGGCGCGACCGAGGCGACAAGTTCTACGAATACCAGGATGGCGGCGTGCCGGAATACTGGCTCATAGACCCAGACCGGAAGACCGCGGACTTCTATCAGCGCGACGATGCAGGCCTCTATCGGACCGTTGCGCCCGATGCAGATGGCTACTATACGTCCCGAGCACTCGCCGGCTTCCGGCTGCGCGTCGCGTGGCTCTGGCAAGATCCGCTTCCCGATCCCGTGGATGCGCTACTTGACGTGGACCGTGACGCCTACGCCGCCTATATGCGTGGCAAATTGAGGTTGTAGCTAGCTGCTCGCGACATGAATTTGGCAGGCGCCGTCACCGGTGACGGCGCCTGCCAGATAATGCGGAAGAAGTCCGGATAGTTATTTACGTGTGTGCTCCGCCTCGCGCCCGACTGGATAGGCGGGGCTGTTCGCGCCGGGTCGCACCAGATCGCGCACGACATCTTTGATGTGCCCGGTAGAGAGTCCGTATAGCTCGCGCAGGATCGCGGCGGCGCCATGCTCCACGAAGAGGTCGGGCAGGCCGATGACTTTCAGGCGAACGTCGCTGAGGCCGTGCTTCTGTAGCAGCTCGGCGACCGCGCTGCCAAAGCCGCCCGCCGCCATGCCGTCCTCGACTGTCACGAGATGGCGCGTGGTCCGCGCCAGCCGCAAGATCAGCTTTTCGTCCAGCGGCTTGGCCCAGCGAGCGTTCACGGCCACACCGCGAATGCCTTCTTCCGCCGCCAGCTCTTGCACGGCTTCCAGCGCGGGATTGACCATATTGCCGAAGCCGAGCACCGCGACCTCCGCGCCGTCAATCTCGTCTTCGGGCGTCAGCAGCTCCGCCTTGCCCACCGGCAGCAGGTGAAAGTCGTCGTCCAGCGGCACGCCGACGCCGGCGCCGCGCGGGTAGCGTAGCGAGACGGGGCCATCGAGCGAGAGCGCGGTATAGAGCATGTGGCGCAACTCGTTCTCGTCCTTGGGCGCCATCACCTTCATGTTCGGCATCATCCGCATGAAGCCAATGTCGAAGACGCCGTGCTGCGTCTGGCCGTCCTCACCCACGAGTCCCGCGCGGTCCATCGGGAAGACGACGTGCAGGTTCTGCACGCAGACATCGTGAATGACCTGATCGAAGGCCCGCTGCATGAAGGTCGAATAGATCGCCGCGACCGGCTTCATGCCCTCGCACGCCATGCCGGCGGCGAAGGTGACGGCGTGCTGTTCGGCGATGCCCACATCGAAGTAGCGATCCGGCAGGGCCTTCTGCAGCTTGTTAAGCGAGGTGCCCTCGGCCATCGCTGCGGTGATGCCGACGATCTTGGGATCGCGGCGTGCCAGCTCCACGAGCGCATCGCCAAAGATGTTCTGGTAGTTGGGCGGGGCACCCACCTTCTTCTTCAGCTCGCCGGTCACTGGATCATACGCGCCGGGGCCGTGGAAGGTAGTCGCGTCGGCCTCGGCGAAGTCGCAGCCACGTCCCTTCTGCGTGATGACCTGGATCATGATGGGGCCGCGCAAATCTTTGACGCCGCGCAGAACCTGGATCATCTCCTGCGTGTTGTGCCCATCGAAGG
>CAZYCD010000292.1:0-5000 GCA_964645345.1 uncultured Micromonosporaceae bacterium | reverse complement strand
TGTCCTCGAATCCCGCCGCGCGCAGCATGCGTGCCAGACGCCACGGCGAGATACGCACATGATAGTAGGATTGCTGGACTGAGGCGCCGGCTGTTTGTGAGTCGCTAGTGGTGCGTGCCATCCGCCCAAACACTCGTCTGCGGATGGCTGCTATCGGGCGCCGACCGCGCCACGCCGAAAACGGGGTCTTGCTGACGATGACGAGTTGTCCATCGTCAGCGACCAGTCGAGACAGCCGCGCGACGAGCGCGTCTTTGTCCCTGACATACTCAATCGCGCGGAGCGACACGACTCGGTCGTAGGTGTGCTCAGGCTCGTAGCGCAGGATGTCGCTATGGACGAACGACACATCATAGGGCCGCACAAATGCTTGTGCCCGCTCGATCATTGCCTGAGAGAGATCGAGCGACGTCAGCGAGCGCGCCTGACTCGCGATGACGCGCGTCCACGTACCTGGCCCGCATCCCATCTCAAACACATCCTCTGTTCCGGTAAGATCGAGCGCTTCGAGCAGGCGGCGACGAGTGATGTCATAGACGAATGGCGAGCGCGCGGAACGGTCGAACCACTGCTCGGTGCTGTAGTTGCTCGATGTGGCGTCGAACATCCGCTCGTTCGTGTCGGGTGTGACACGCGGATATTCTTCTGCCTGCGAGGTCATTGGCCTTCTCCTACCGCCGTGCGGGTCGCTTCGTACGCGGGCGCTGCCGCAGTTACGGCAAGCGCGCTGGATGTTTGATTCGTGCCAGTGGTTTCCTGATATGCCGGAATACTCAGCATATCAGGGATTGTGACGAACTCGTAGTCCTGTTGCCGGAGCGCTTCGATCAGCAAACGGAGCGCCCGCGCGGTCTCCGGCTTGTCATGATGCTCGGCGTGGGTCTTGCCGTCATGGAACACGATGATATTGCCAGGACGCACGCGCGGCAGTGTCCAGGCATGCATTTCGCTGCCAGGTGGGCACGGTACGGCGGAATCCGGCGTCTCCAGATCGAATTGAATGATGCGCAGGCCCCGGCGCCGCAGCCGCGCCGCCTCCCACGGAGTCATCCATCCCCAGGGCGGCCGGTAGAGGGCTGGCGTCTTGCCGATCACCGCGCGTATCTCCCGCAGGCAACCGTCAATATGCGCACCGTCGGTGAGCGATAGCGCGCCGGAGCGCCCATGATCCATGGAGTGCGCGCCGATCACATGCCCGGCGGCGTCTGTCCGCGTCAAGACATCTGGATTCAGTGCCGCATTGGCGCCGATGCAGAAGAAAGTGCCCCGCACGCTACATTCGTCAAGCACATCCAGCACTTGCTCGGTGCCACCGTGGACCGGTCCGTCGTCGAAGGTCAGCGCCACCGCTTTGCGCGAACGCGGACCATGCCGGTACGCCGTGCCCAAATCCCCCAACGGAGACATGAGCACACGGTTGCCGATAGGGTCCAGCACAGGCGAGAGAACCTGCTTGACGAGCGCGTGTACCATTTCCGCGATCCAATTCCCTTTCCGACTCCGAATACCCTGGCAAACCGCCTAAACGGACCGGCGCAAAGCCGCAATGACGCGATCCTGCTCATCCTCGGTCATACTCGCGAACAGCGGCAGCAGCAGCGTATCGCGCGTGGCCGCCTCCGTCACCGGCAGCGAGACCTGGCCAAACCGGCTGATGTAGTATGGCTCCTCATGAATCGCCATGATGCCGCGCCGCGTGGCGACGCCGAGCGCCAGCATGCGCTCCATCACCTCGTTGCGCGGGGCTGTGCGCTCTGGATCGAGCCGGACGCAGTACGATTGATAGGTATGCTCGGCATAGTCAGGCACGAAGGGGATGGATACACCGTCAATCTCCGGCAGGATCGCGTTGTAGCGCCCGGCCAGGTATCGCCGACGCTCCAGGATGTCATCGAATTTCTTGAGCTGCTCGATGCCGATTGCCGCCTGGATGTCTGTCATACGATAGTTGTAGCCCAGCTCTTCGTACGCCTCGATGGTGACGGTGCTAGCGTTGTGGCGCGCCAGATCAGAGATGGATGCGCCGTGCGAACGCACCACGCGCGCGTGGGCCGCGACCTCATCGTCATCCGTCGTGATAATGCCGCCTTCTCCCGTCGTAATGGACTTGCGCGGGTGAAAGCTGAAACAGGTAATCGGACTGATGGCGCCGACGGGACGTCCTTTGTAGGTCGCGCCGAGGGCAGGTGCGGCGTCTTCGATGACATGCAGGCCGTGCCGTCTGGCAATCTCATGCACCGTATCCAGGTCGGCGGCAAGACCGATCTGGTCCACGGGAATGATAGCTTTCGTGCGCGGCGTGATGGCGGCTTCAATCCTTGCCGGATCAATGTTGTAGGTGCGCGGATCAATATCCACGAACACGGGGGTCGCGCCGACATAGAGCACGGAGTTCGCGGTAGCGATGAAGGTGAAGGATGGACAAATCACTTCGTCGCCCGGCCCGATGCCACGACATACCAATGCGACGTGCAGCGACGTGGTGCAGTTGCTGGTCGCGATGACGTGCTTGACGCCCAGCCGCCCGGCAATGATCCGCTCAAACTCAGCGACCATCGGCCCCTGCGCGATCCACCCGGAGCGCACGGCGTGGGCCGCCGCTTGTGCCTCTTCCTCGCCCAGGAACGGCTTGGTGATGGGAATCAGTGGCAATGTCTCCGCAGAGGACACATGTACCTTCTTGTCGGGGAGTGTAGCGGTCATGCGACCACCTCCGCCGGTTCGGTCAATACCGCGCGGCGCCACGCGACCAGCTCTTCCAATCCCTCGCGCAGTGGCACGCTGGTGCTGAAGCCAATGCGCTCGCGAGCCAGCTCCGTCGAGCCGAGCCGGCGCCGCACTGGATTGACCTTGCGCTCCTCCACGTGCTCCGCCACCAGCTCAGGATGACCCATAACCTCGCAGAGCATTCGGCTCAGCTCCAGCAGGGTCGTCTGGGTGCCAGATGCGACATTCAGCGCGAGGTCCGAGGCGTTGCTTATCATCGCGGCAATGTTGGCACGCGCCACGTCGCGCACAAACACGAAGTCCATTGACTGTGAGCCGTCACCGAAGATGATCGGCGGAAGGCCCTGGTCAATGCGGTCCATCCAACGGATCATGACTTCGGTATAGACGCCGTAGATATCCATGCGCGGACCATAGACGTTGAAGTAGCGCAGGGCGACATAGGGGAGGCCCGTCATCTCATTGTAGCTGCGGAGCAGATGCTCATTGGCGATCTTCGCCGCTCCGTAGAGCGTACGATTGTTGTAGGGGTGCTGCTCATCAATAGGCAGGTAGTCCGGCTCGCCGTACACAGAGGCGCTGGAGGCGGCGACGACCTTCTTGACGCCCGCCTTCGCCGCCGCATCTATCACATTGAAGGCGCCGGCGTACATGACATCATGAGCGGCGGTCTGGTCGGCGGCGCAGTGCGTGATGCGCAACGCGGCCTCGTGAAAGACGTAATCTATTCCCCGCATGTAACGCTCGACCAGCCCACGGTCCGCGATCGTCCCTTCGACGAGCGTGACACGCCCGCGCGCCGTTGCGCTGGCGAGGTTCTCCCGGCTGCCACGAACGAGGTTGTCTATCGCGATAACCTCGGCCACCCGCTCCTCGATGAGCAGATCCGCGATATGAGAACCGATGAATCCCGCTCCGCCCGTAATAAGCACCCGACTCCCCGCCAGCTCGTTGCCCATTGTCATCCTCTTCTTCAGGTACTTTCCACCACCCGCGTGATTCGTGCGCCGCGCCGCGCTCGACACGGTCTGGCAGCGGCGCAGTATCGCGCCGCTTTAGAAACTATGCTACTCCGGGCGAGTGAACGCGGAAGTCAAACATCAGTGGTGATTGGGTTAAGCTTTTTCCGTGCGGATGTTGAGCCGGGGCGCCCAGGCGAGGTGCCTGGAGGAGCACGAATCCATGCGCTAATTCTCTGTGTTGGAGGCGGTTGCGTTGGAGACCGCGGTGGAGGAGGCCGCATCGCCTGATTCGGCATCTGAGGCGGTAGTGCCATGAAGCTGTAGCATGCGGTCCATTTCCTGCCGCATGGCTTGAATGTCGGGATAAGAACGGTAGACGCTGGCGAAGCGAATATAGGCGATGGGGTCCAGCTTGCTCAGTCGCTCCATGACCATCTCGCCGATGACGCGCGTCTCCACCTCCGCCGTGCCAAGCTGATACAGCTCATTCTCCACGTCCTCGACGATTGCCTCCAGCTCGCCTACGGGGATAGGGCGCTTCTGCGCGGCATGCCGCAGACCGGTTTCCAGCTTCTCGCGCTTGAATGGCTCGCGGCGTCCATCGCGTTTGACGACCATCAGCTCTGGCAGCACGACACGCTCTACCGTGCTGAAGCGCTGGAAGCAGCGCTCGCAGCGGCGCCTGCGGTGGATAGTGCCGCCCTGGTCGCGCGAGTCGGTCACGCGCGATTCGAGAAACCCGCAATACGGACACTTCATGACGAACCTGGCTCCCAGCACGACGGCCGCATCCTCATCAGTAGCCCGAATCATGGGCCGCGGGTCGTACCGCAGTATACCACAATACCGCTGAGCAACGGCCTGCCAATTGCCGGGCAGTAATGCTCCATCCCGTCTTCAGGGTATCCGCTATCGCCCGCGTGGAAAGGTGCCGCTATCCGTCAACCACCAGCTCGTTGCGAACCGCGAAGACCCCGGATACATGCCAGGCGTCTTGCTCGGCGGAGGCGCGATGGCGGCGCGTCGGCACACTGCCCAGAAGTGTCACCTCGCCGTCGCGAACAGTGACGTTGATCCGCGCGGTGTAGGGCGCGAGGGCGGGGTTCAGATCGAACATGCGCAATACATCTCCCGCGATGTCGCCGTCACCGCGCAGCCGTGTCGCGGAGGCCGCCTGTTCCGCGCTGGCATTGAGGTGCAGAATCGCACCGCCGCCGCGGAACCACCGCCGGCTCGTGTCGGGTTTGGTAGACTCTGCCCATGCGGCGGAAAGGAGCAGCCGCTGGCCGCTCACCGGGAGCAGGTATGCGA
>CAZYCD010000291.1:0-5095 GCA_964645345.1 uncultured Micromonosporaceae bacterium | reverse complement strand
GGCCAGGCGATCACCTCGATGCAGGCCATCTACGTGCCCGCCGATGACTACACGGACCCGGCACCGGCGACCACGTTCACCCACCTCGACGCCACCACCAACCTGGAGCGGTCGGTGTCCGACAAGGGCATCTACCCGGCGGTGGACCCGCTGGCCTCCAGCTCCCGGATCCTCGCCGCGGAGTACGTGGGCCAGGAGCACTACACGGTGGCGTCCGAGGTGAAGCGGATCCTCCAGCGGTACAAGGACCTGCAGGACATCATCGCGATCCTGGGCATGGACGAGCTGTCCGAGGAGGACAAGGTCACCGTCAACCGGGCGCGGCGGATCGAGCGGTTCCTGTCCCAGAACACCTTCGTCGCCAAGCAGTTCACCGGCATCGAGGGCTCGTTCGTGCCGATCAAGGAGACGATCGAGGCGTTCAAGAGGATCAGCGAGGGCGCCTACGACCACTTCCCCGAGCAGGCGTTCTTCATGTGCGGCGGCCTCGAGGACCTGGAGCGCCAGGCGCACGAGCTGATGAAGGAGCGCTGAGCCGGTAGTCATGGCGGCGGCCGTCCCCCTCCGGGGACGGCCGCCGTTTCATTAGGGTGGAGCCATGATTACCGGGATGCACGCCCTGATCTACGCGCCCGACGCGCCGGCGGTGCGGGAGTTCCTGCGGGACAAGCTGGGCTGGGCGAACGTCGACAACGGCGAGGGCTGGCTGATCTTCGCGCTGCCCCCGGCGGAGCTGGGGGTTCACCCGACGGAGGGTACCGGCCAGCACGAGCTGTACCTGCTGTGCGACGACATCGAGGCGACCGTGGCGGAGCTGACCGCCAAGGGCGTGGAGTTCGCCGGGCCGCCCGTCGACCGGCGCTTCGGCATGGTCGCCACCATGTACCTGCCGGGCGGTGGCACCCTGTCCGTCTACGAGCCGCGGCACCGGCTCGCGATCGGCGCGGACCGGTCCGGTACCGACGAAGCCGGGCCGCCACGCCACTGACCCGGGTACCGGCCCGAATTGTCGGTCGTTTAGACTCGGGCTCCACCCCTCGCATCCGTTACCCGTGAGGAGACTGGTAGGTCGTGGCGAATCAGCTGCACGTGGATGTCGTGTCGGTCGAGCAGAAGGTGTGGTCCGGCGATGCGGACATGCTCGTTGCCCGCACGACAGAGGGCGAGCTGGGCATCCTCGCGGGACACGCGCCGCTGCTCGGGCAGCTCGCCGAGCCGAGCCAGATCCGGATCAAGCGGGCCGAGGGCGACCTGGCGTACGACGTCGCGGGCGGGTTCCTCTCGGTGGACGCCAGCGGCGTGACGGTACTCGCGGAGAGCTGCCAACCGGCAGACTCCGCCGCCGAAGCGCACTAACCCGCGACGCCGATGCGGATCATCGAGTGGATCGGAATCGGCGTCCTTGTCCTGCTGTGCGCGCTCGGCATGCTGTTCTTCCGCCGGGAGATCATCACCCGCCGCGGAGGCACCATCGAGCTGAGCCTGCGCCTGTCCACCCTGGTACCGGGGCGCGGCTGGTCTCCCGGCATCGCCCGGTTCGACGGTGACGAGCTGCGCTGGTACAGGGTGTTCAGCCTCGCGCTGCGGCCCCGCCGGGTGCTGTCCCGCCGCGGCCTGGCCGTGCAGAGCCGCCGGCTGCCGGACGCCTCCGAGCGGCTGGTGCTGCCCGAGCACTCGGTCATCCTGCGCTGTACCACCCGCCGTGCGGTCGTGGAGATCGCCATGGCCGAGTCCACGCTGACCGGCTTCCTGTCCTGGCTCGAGGCTGCGCCACCCGGCGGGGCCTCGATGCGTTACGCGGCCCGCTAGCGGTTCTGCCCGCTTAGGTTGGGGACGCCTGCGCAGCGGCTACAGTCGGCGCTTGCCTAGCCGGCGACCCACAGGCGGCTGGACACACCGTCCTCTGCGGCGAGCAGGAGCCGGCCGCCGGCGCCGGCCACGACCACCGTGCGCTGATCACCGACCGGCACCGTGGCGGGCAGCGCCCGCTCGGTCCACGAGGCGCCGTCGGTACTCGACCACAGCCGGTACCGGGAGCCGTCGCCGACGACCGCGTAGGCGTCCCCGGCCGGCCCGGAGGCCAGCCCGGTGACGGCCGGCAGCCCGCTGCCCTCGAAGCTCCCGAAGCGCCCGGCCGCCCGCCAGCCGTCGCCGGTCGCGGACCCGCGCCAGGCGCCGAACCCGTCGCCGCGTACCCCCAAGGCCAGCTCCCCGCCCTGGTCCGCGAGTACCCGCTGCAGCTCCTCGTTCTCGGCCGCCGCCGGTACCGGAGCCCGCCGCCAGGTCAGCCCGTCGGTGGACGTCCAGACGGCGGGATCCCGGGCGGACAGCCGGCTGCCGGGGGTACCGACGCTGCCGACCAAGGTGAAGCCGCCGGGCCGGGCGACCCCGTCGTGCGCCTCGGTGGCTCCGCGCGCATCCGACTCCAGCTCGGGGTCGGCGTTGACCAGTCGGAACGTGTGCCCGTCCACGCCGGATGCCCACACCGCCGCGCCGGCCTGCCCGTTCGCGTCCCGCCAGGCGCCGACGATCAGGAAGCCCGTTGCGCCGGGGAGGGTGGCGGCCAGCTTCCCGACGCCGATCGCGTCCGGGCCTCCGAACAGCTCGAACGGCGCGGCCTGCTCGGTGAGGCGGCCACCGGCCGACCCCGCCCAGGTGCTCACCCGGGCGTTGCCGTGCACCCCGCCGGACGTCGACCCGACGGCGACCACGGCGGCGCCGTCGCAGGCTACTGACATGAGCAGCTGGGTCGGCCCGTACGCGGACACCGGAGCGAGGGGTACCTCGGACCACGCCCGGGTGTCGACGCTGGTCCACAGGCCTGGCCGGGTCCCGCCGTCCGCAGTCGCGTAGCCGCCCGCCGCGTACCAGTGCCCCGGGCAGGCCGCCACGTCCCGTACCACCGGCCGTCCGGTACCGGAGGTGGGCAGGTCCACCGCGGCCCAGGACGGGCCGGACCGGACCGCTGCCGCGGTACCGGCCGCGCCCGGCCGCGCGCCGCCGGTGCAGCCGGACGCCACCAGGGCCAGTACCAGCGCGGCGACCAGGCCCGGTCCCCGGTCAGCCGCCCGCGACCAGCTCGACCTCGTACCCATCCCGGTCCTCCAGATACGCCGCATAGTGCTCGGGACCTCCCGCGAACGGATGCCGGTCGGGGAACAGCAGCGACCAGCCGTGCTCGGGCGCCCGGAGGGCCAGGTCGTCCACGTCCGCCCGGGTACCGGCGTGGAATGCCAGGTGGTTGAGGCCGGGGGCGCACCGGTCGTGCGACGGCCGGGTCAACGCCGGCGAATGCTCGACCACCAGGTACACCGCACCGAGCCGCCACGAGCGCCCGGCCGGCCAGTGCTGGTACGGCTCCCAGCCCAGCGCGCCGAGCAGCCAGCCCCAGGAGGCCTCCGCCGCCGCCAGGTCGGGTACCCACACCTCGACGTGGTGCAGGCCGCCGGTCACTGCGCGGCGGCGCCTTGCGCGCCGCCCGGTACCCACTTCACGTCGCCGCCCGGGTTGGCCACCCGGCTGAGGATGAACAGCAGGTCGGAGAGGCGGTTGAGGTACCTGATGGCCAGGGGGTTGGTGTGCTCCGGGTCCTGTTCGTGCAGCGCCCAGGCGCTGCGCTCGGCGCGCCGGGCGATCGTGCGCGCGACGTGCAGCAGCGCCGCCCCAGGGGTGCCGCCCGGCAGGACGAACGAGTCCAGTTTGGACAGTCGGGCGTTGAACTCGTCGCACCACGCCTCCAACCTGAGGACGTAATGTTCAGTGATCCGCAGCGGTGGGTACTTCGGCTCCGCCACGATCGGGTTGGACAGGTCGGCGCCCGCGTCGAAGAGGTCGTTCTGCACTGTGGTCAGGACAGTTCTCACCTCATCGGGTAGGTTGCCCAGGGCCAGCGCGACACCGATCGCGGAGTTGCACTCGTCGGTGTCGGCGTACGCGACGATGCGCGGGTCGGTCTTGGGGACCCGCGAGCCGTCGCCGAGTGCCGTCGTACCGGCGTCGCCGGTCCTGGTGTAGATGCGGGTGAGGTGTACGGCCATGTTGCAGAGCCTACTGGCGGATGCTCCTACGATTGCCGACGTGGATGTGATCCGGGTAGTCGGCGGCGCGAGGCTGTCGGGCGAGGTACACGTCGGTGGGGCCAAGAACTCCGCGCTGAAGCTGATGGCCGCGGCGCTGCTGGCGACCGGGCGGTCGGAGCTGTCCCAGGTGCCGAAGATCACCGACATTCTGATCATGGCGGAGGTACTCCGCCGGCTCGGCTGCGACGTGACCTTCGCCGACGGCGTGATCTCCATCGACACCCCCGAGAAGCCGGCTCACGAGGCGGACTACGACCTGGTCCGGCGGCTGCGGGCGTCGATCTGCGTGCTGGGGCCGCTGCTGGCCCGCTGCGGTGCCGCGCGGGTGGCGCACCCCGGCGGTGACGCGATCGGGTCGCGCGGGCTGGACATGCACATCTCCGGCCTGACCAGGATGGGCGCGGAGATCACCAGCGAGCACGGCTTCGTGATCGCCAGCGCGCCGCACGGGCTGCACGGCGCCACCATCTGGCTGGACTTCCCGAGCGTGGGGGCCACGGAGAACCTGCTGATGGCGGCGGTTCTGGCGGACGGGCGCACGGAGATCGACAACGCCGCCCGGGAGCCGGAGATCGTCGACATCTGCAACATGCTCGTGGCGATGGGCGCGCACATCTCGGGTACCGGCACGTCGACCCTGGTCATCGAGGGGGTACCCGAGTTGAAGCCGGTCTCCCACCAGACGGTCGGCGACCGGATCGTCGCCGGTACCTGGGCGTTCGCGGCGGCGATGACGCGTGGTTCGGTGATGGTCCGCGGGATCAACCCGAGCTTCCTGGAGATCGCGCTGGACAAGCTGATCAACGCGGGTGCCGAGGTGATGACCGAGCCGAACGCCTTCCGGGTCACCATGGACGGCCGCCCGCGCGCCGTGGACGTGTCCACGCTGCCCTACCCGGGATTCGCCACCGACCTGCTGCCGATGGCGGTCGGGCTGGCGTCGGTGGCCGAGGGTACCTCCCTGATCACCGAGAACATCTTCGACGGCCGATTCATGTTCGTCAATGAGATGGCCC
>CAZYCD010000290.1:0-5124 GCA_964645345.1 uncultured Micromonosporaceae bacterium | reverse complement strand
ATGAAGATCACCAATCTGGGTAAGGCGGATGGGCTGCCGCCGGTAGATTGGGCCGCAGTTGTTGAGAAGCTCGATGCGGGGTCAGCGCCAGCTCCGGACGCGCGGAACTCCCGCACGACCTGGCTGTCTACCGTCAACGAGGACGGGAGCCCACATCTGACTGCGGTCGGTGCGATGTGGCTTGACGGCACGTTCTGGTTCCAGACGGGCGCGGGCACGCGGAAGGCGCGCAATGTCGCGCGCGATCCGCGGTGTTCGGTCGCGGTGTCGATCCGGGACGCGGACGTCGTCATCGAGGGTGACGCTGCGCGAGTGACCGAGCCGGCCGCACTGGCGCGTATTGCGAAGGCATGGGCGGACAACGGCTGGCCGGCCGAACCCGACGACAGCGGTTCGGGCATCACTGCCCCGTTCAACGCACCGTCGCAAGGACCACCGCCGTGGAACGTGTATCGCATTGAGCCACGCTCGGCGATCGTGACCTTGGGGACGGAGCCGGGTGGCCTGACTCGCTTCCGGTTCTGACGCCGCTGATCGGCTGGGTCGCCCTCATCTGCCGCCGACCGGGCGCTATGCACCGTCACCTGACGGGGCAGGTTCGGCGTCCGCTCGTAGCCGACGAGAGGTAGGACTCGGACGATTGACCGCGGTACGGCCGGCCCGGCTCCTTGAGTCTCACCTCGACCTGCCTGTGTCATCAGCCCGGACCCGGACCTCCTCGATCCCGGCCGGCAGGGCAAGGCCGGTGAGGATGAGCCGCCAGGCCGGGCGCTCGGCCGTCTCCGAGCCGTGGGTCGGTCCCGAGGCGGGCCACTTCGCCGTCAGGGGCCCGGCGTCCAGCAGCGTCACGCGCCGCTCGCCCTCCCACCGCGCCCGTCTGCGACCCGACGAGCCAACTCGAGGAACTGCTTGCGCTGAGCGGGGGAAAGCGGTGCGAGCAGTTCAGTCTGGACGCCGTCGATGATCTCGTCCAGCCTCAGCAGTGCCTCCTTTCCGGCCTCGGTGATGGTGACGATGTTGCGGCGTTTGTGGGCGGGGTCGGCGCGACGCTCGACCAGACCGCGACTCTCCAGCTCGTTCAGGCCACCCGTGACATCGCTGCGGTCGATTCCCGTGCCACGGCTGAGATCTGCCTGACTTTTGGCGCCCCATTGCTCAAGCGCGGCGAGCAGTCGGTAGTGGTAGCTGCGCAGGCCGTCGGCCGAGGACTCGAACGCGTCGTTCAAAAGACTGGAGGAGCGGGCGAAGACGCGGCTGACGAGCCAGGTGGGGCGGTCCTTGACGCGGTCGGGAGTCCGCTCCTGCTGGTGTCGCATGGCCATGCGCACAGAATAACAGGCTTGTTGGCACGGCCAACACGTGTTATGTTGGCCATGCCAACATTGGATTAGCCAACATAGGAGTCCTCTCGTGAGTCCCAGCCCAGCGTCGCTCACACTGCGCAGTTGGCGCGGCCGACGCATCCTGATACTGCTCCTCGCTGTTGCCTTCTTGGACTTCGTCGATGCCTCGATCACCAACGTCGCGCTGCCGCACATCCGGAGCGACCTCGGCTTCTCCCTGCAGGACCTGCAGTGGGTCCCCTCGGGATACCTGCTGACCTACGGGGGGTTCATGCTGCTGGGCGGACGGCTGGCAGATCTGCTCGGCCGCCGCGACGTGCTCCTGGTGGGCACCACGCTGGTCGGTATCTCGTCGCTTGTCGGGGGTCTGGCTGGTGACGCCGGCGTCTTCGTCGGTGCCCGACTTGTCCAGGGTCTGGGGGCGGCATTGATGCTTCCTGCAGCGCTGTCGACCTTGACGACCACGTTCACTGCCAATAAGGATCGGCAGGCCGCGCTGGGCGTCTGGGCAGCTGTCGCCGGCTTGGCATCGGCAGTGGGGATCCTGCTCGGCGGTGTGCTCACCGAGGGCCCGGGCTGGCGCTGGGTCATGTTCGTCAACCCGGTCGCCTGTGTGCTGGTGATCCCGGCCGTCCTCGCCCTCCTGCCCCGCGATCGCCCCGCAGCGAGCAACCGGCGTTTCGACCCGTTCGGAAGCCTGCTGGTGACGGCCGCGATGCTGCTGCTGGTCTACGGTCTGATCAAGGCGCCTGACCAGGGCTGGGGAGCAGGCCGGACCTGGTTCCAATTCGGTGGCGCGGCGGTGCTTCTCATGGCGTTCGTTGTCTGGGAGCGGAAAGCCGGCAACCCGATCCTCCCGCTGGGCATCTTCCGGGTCTCCGGCCTCGCCGCGGCCAACCTCACGGGGCTCATCGGATTCGCCGGCATGCTCTCGGTGTTCTACTTCCTGACCCTCTATATGCAGACGGTGCTCCACTACTCACCGATCCGTGCCGGCGCGGCGTACCTTCCCCTGACCTTGGCCGTCGGCATCTCCGCCGGGGTCGGCAGCAAACTGATGACGACGGTTGGCAGCCGGGCGGTGATCTGCGCCGGAGCCGTGGTCGCCGCAGGTGGATTGTTCTATCTGAGCCGGGTTCCTGTCGCCGGCGGATACTTCGCACACATCCTGCCGGGCCTGCTCCTCGTCGCATTCGGCGTCGGGCCGGTCTTCGTCGGAGTCACGACGGCGGCCAACGCCGGCGTCGGGGAACACCTCGCCGGTCTTGCGGCAGCCATCCTCAACTCCGCGCAGCAAATCGGTGGCGCACTTGGTCTGGCCATCTTCTCCGCGGTCGGTGCCGCCCACCTCCACGACCTGCTCGCGATGGGCACCCCGATGCCTGAAGCGAGTACCTCCGGAATCCGCTACGCCCTGGCCACCGGTGCGGTCTTTGCCGGAGCTGCCGCCGTCCTTGCACTCCTGACCAAGAACACCCGCGAGGACCCGCAACACCCAGCGGGCGAACCCGCCCGCGAAACGGCTGGAGCCAACCACATGCAGGAGATCTACCGATGAACACCGCCGATAACACGACCGCGAAGACCCCCGGCGCAAACGTCCTCGTCGTCGGTCGCAGTCCTAGCGCCCTGGTGGCCGCCGCCGAGATCCTCAGACGGATGGGACACACCGCAAACGCAACGAACCAGTTCGACACAGTTCTCACCGACTATGACACCAGCAAAGTGGACGTCCTTGTGTTCGGGGGGATGGTGCCACCGGACACCAAGCAGCACCTGCGTGATGAAGTGACTCGCCTGAGCCCAGAAGCCCACATCATCCAAGGCCTAGCCGGGATCCCCGGGCTAATCGCAGCCCAGGTAAGGGCGACGATATGTCCGCCGCTGCCGGACGACGATGACGTCGCCTACGACGCGGACCACCGAACGGTACGGCTCACCATCCATGAGGCTGCCAACGTGACCGTCGATGCCTGGTGGGCCACATCATTCACACCACCCGAGCCCACCAGCACCTCCCAGCGCGTGTACGAAGACGCGATCGGCCCCGGTACCCACCTCATCCCGATCCCGCACCACATTCCCAAGGAGGCATCATTCGCCGCCATCACCGTCGACGAGTTCGTCCAGGTGTTCACGATCGGCCCCATGCCCGATGCTGTACGGCGACTGGTGCCCACATCCGCCGAGGACAAGCGACTTCCCGACGTCACCGCTGTGACGACTCAGGTCGATGAGCCCTGAGACCCCCGTCCCGCAGCGTCCGGACCCCGAGCCGCGGGCCCGGCCGCTGCGGGGGCAGCGCGCGCTGAACCATCTGGTCCGCACCCTTTCGCGGATACCGTTCCTATCCCGGACAATCGGTCAACGGCTGGTCACCCTGTACGTCGTTGGGCGCAGGACTCGACGGATCTACGCCGTTCCAGTCGCCTACATGCCCCAAGCCGGTCAGTTGGTGATCGGAACCTCATCTGGTTGGGCACGCAATCTCCGCAGCGGCGAACCCATCGAAATCCGCCTGAAGGGCCGACGGCGGTGGGCGGCGGTGGAGATCCTCACCGGAGCGAATGACGTGATCGCCGAGTACGCCGCAATGGCCCGAACCAACACCACCTTCGCGAGATTCAACAGCATCCACCTCGGCCCCAGCGGAGAGCCCGACGCCGAGGACGTGAAGCTGGCCTGGTCTGCCGGCGCCCGGGTCATTCGGCTCACCCCACGCTGAGGTCTCGCGGCCGCCACTACGCGCGCCTTCGTGTCTCATACGTTCGCCCAGGGGTCTTCGACGGCGTGGTGCGTCGGCGGCCGCGAGGATCTTTGCGGCGTCGTCCCCGGCCGGGTCGTCACCCAGATCTTCACGTGGCGGGCGCCGGACCGCTACCCATCGCCGGACCCCATCCCTCGCGAAGGTCAGCGGCGCGTCGGCGCTGGGACGCCCAGCCACCCAATCGCCGCCACTGCGGCCACCTACGCCTGGGTTGCCGCACACCCGCCCCACGCCCTACCCCGTCGCTGTGCTGGCATGGTCAAGCTGAACACCCGGACCCACAGTGGGGCCGGTGCATTGTGGCCGGGCTCCCCGTCGGCGGATCGCACGGAAAGTCGTCGCACGTGATCCGGGCGGCCAACGAGCTCGGCATCGGACCGCCGCGCCGCGGTGACTGGTTCGATGACGGAGAACGGCGGAGGTGGAGGTGGCGACGTCCCAACCAGATGCGGCGATGACCGTCTCCGGTAGCACCAAGATCACGTGCGCGCTCATGCGGCCGAGCGGGCGTCAGGGGCCGCATCTGCGAGACCGACAAGTCAGCCGACCGCTCGTGCCGATGAGCGGATGAGTCGTAGGACAAGAGGCCCGCTACTTTTCAGTTATGCTGGCGCCCGTGCGAGCCCTGCCCGTCTTTGACGCCAGCGCGTTGATCAGCGCCCTCGACGCTCAACGTGCCGACCGCGGGTTGAACTGGACCGCGCTCGCCGACCAACTGTGGCAACAGTCGTCGGAGCTCAACGCGCAATTGGCAGATCACTCGTTGTGCCCGGGAGCGCTCGTGAGATTGGCAAGACGGAAGCACTCCATGTCTTGCCAGTATGCGCTGATCCTCTTGCGCTGGATTCGCCGGGCGCCCGAGGAGTTCCTGGCGGGACCGGTCGTAGATGTGGGCGATGTTCGGTTGCCGGAGGCTGGAAAGGACAGCCGCCTTCGATGGAACCTAGGTCAGCTGCACGCAGCGCTCGATGAGCGCCGCCGTGGGCGCCAGCTCACATGGGGAAGGCTGGCCGA